>CAYQDF010000022.1:0-34014 GCA_964416175.1 uncultured Anaerolineaceae bacterium | reverse complement strand
ATCCCATCTCCGCCAAGTCCAAAGCAGCGTTCATCCCTGCGATGCCTCCCCCGACAACCAGTGTGGCCTGTTCCAATGACACACGCCGGCTTTCGAGCGGTTCCTGGAGTCTGGCCCGGCGGACAGCTGCAGCCACAAGGCTTTTTGCCTTTTCCGTCGCCCGCTGAGTATCTTCAGTGACCCAAGCGACATGTTCGCGGATATTGGTCATCTGGAACAAAAAGGGGTTGAGACCGGCTTCGGCGCACGCGCCTCTGAAAGTCGTCTCATGCATGATAGGTGAGCACGAGGCCACAATGACCCGGTTGAGATTTTCTTTTTGGATGTCTTCTTTGATCAGCGCCTGCCCCGGATCGGAGCACATGTAGGTGTAGTTTCTGGCTGTAACCACCCCATCCAACCCGGCCGCGAATCGAGTTACTTCCTCAACATCAACGGTCCCGGCGATGTTCGTACCACAATGGCAGATATATACACCTGTTCGGATACCTGGCTGGGGGCTTGGTTGGTCGGTTCGCTGCATCCACCTGACTCCTTTCAGAAATTAATCCCTTCACTTGATCGAGGCCTCGACAGGAGCTCGAGACAGCATGAACCCATTCAGGGAAATCCCTCGCTTCTCGGAGGATAAGATTGGGCTCGGTCACAATCACGCGTCATACTTGATCCTGCAATTTCCTTAATAAACAACGCGCAAGCCTACCGATACATTTTTCCAATTACCTGCTCGATACCTCTTGTAAAAGGAGAAATTCCCCGGCCCACGACAGGCTCGCAGAGCCTTCCATAACGATGCAGACAGGACATTTCAATTAATAAAACGAAGGAAAGGCCAGATGGTGGATTGGATAGCGATGATGGCCTCACCCTCCTGGATCGATTATAGCAGGTCGAATTGCCAATGTCTACAAAGTTGTGACAATATTCACAATTTTATCTGCCGTTTGTCACGTCGCCGATTCTCAAATGCATTTCTCAATTGCGTTCGATTCTTCGATATACTATACGGAGTTTGTGATATCCCAATCAAAAAAGGCAGGATCAAATATGGATACTCCAATCCGGTTGCTGAGATATTTAAATTACATTTTCGGAACATTGGTCCTCGTCATTGGTTTAATTGGATTCATCATCTATCGGTCCCTGCCCGCCCTCTTGTTGGCGATCGCCCTGGCAGCTGTTGGTCCTGTAGAGGATATCCTCTCCAAGAAGCTCCATCTGCCTGGTGTTGATCCAGCCCAGACTAAAGAATTGGTCAATCAGGGGACCAGCCTCACCTTCGTGGTTCTTCTGCTTGTGGTGATCTTGATTTCATTGTGATTCTCATCGCTTCGTCCATGCGATTGCTGAATTGGTGAGGATGAGGATTCTCCGAGTCACTCCGGTTGGAACTCTTTGATGACTGGGGCCGGTGATAAATATTCCCCCCAATAACGGACAAGAACAGTGAAGCTGATCATCGCTATCATTCGAGACAACGATAACGAAGAAGTATCCAACGCCTTGCTTGAGAAAGGGTTCCGTGTCACCCGGATTGCATCGACTGGGGGGTTCCTGCGGCGAGGAATGACGACTTTGATGCTCGGCGTGGAAGATGAGAAAGTCGATGAAGCGATCCAGATCGTAGATGAAGCTTGTTCACTGACTCCGGAACCGGGACTTCGCCGGGCAACTTTGTTTGTCCTGAAAGTCGATTATTATTCCCAGATCTAATCTCCTGGCGTATCTCCCCCCTGCTCCTTACTTCCCCGGTGAAAACCAATCGATCTATTCGACAACCGAATCAGGTATTGGGCCTGGTTCTTCGTGAAATTCCTCTACTTCATAAACGAACACAGACATTTTCTTCTTTCTCCAGGTATCTCCCGGAAGACCGATTTTATTGCACAACATTGATAAGAAAATTTCCGGTTCAGGGACCTTTGCCCAAACCTGTGGCAGGAATGTTCCCCGCCTCGCTCCATCCGCAATAACGACCCCATGAATCCCGGGACGCAATTTGGTCAGCAGATCCTCGGAAAACGTGTATTCCAGGGGTCTCATGGGAGTCAACCGGGAAATCTCGATCTCAATCAAGGGGAGTTCATCTTCGGTCACAGGTGGAAAACGATAATCCTCGAGAGCAGCAGCGATTGCGTGGACGCGCACATCCTCCGCAAGAGGAATGGAAGGCTCCAGGGATCCAATGCAGCCACGCAGATCTCCTTGCTTCGTCAAGGTGACAAAACTCGAACCGGGTTGGCGGAGACGCTCCGGTAGTTCATCCAGTGCTAGCGGTGGTAAAGGCTTTCCACAAATCCCGGCAACCAATGCCTCTCGAGCGAGGCGAAGCAGGATCGACTGCTCCTCGGGAGTCAGCTTTTCGGTAGATTCGCTCGGCATTGTCTCGCCCATCCATCACGCTCCCGATGGAATTGGCTCTATTCTTGCAACCGGCGGTACATGCGATCGAAGTAGAGTAATGGACTTCGTCCATTACCTGTCTTTGCGGCCACCACACCACCGATGATCAGGGTGTTAGATCCAAACGGCTGCATGGAATGAACCTTGCAATCAAGATAGGCCAGGCCACCGTTGAGGAAAGGCGCTCCCGTCTCCAGGATCCAGGTCTCCAGACCTTCGAACCGGTCCATCCGGTCGCCGATCTGGCCGGCGAAGCGTTCTGATAAAGATTGCTGTTCACTGCTCAAGAAGGTTATCCCGAACGCTCCGGCTTCGGTGATTAATTCATGGGTACGAGTGTTCTGCTCCAAAGATATGCTCACGGTTGGAGGATCCAAAGATACGGAGGTAAATGAACTTACAGTCATTCCATGCTTGACTCCGCGCGATCGCACCGTGACTATGGTCACTCCCGTCGCCCACAATCGCATTGCCTGGCGAAGTTCATCCGAACGAATAGCTGCCATTGCATTTCCCAAAGATCATCGCTGAACCTTTCAATGAAAAATCCATTAATGAAAACTACTATTCCGCCAGTAAATCATGAATTTAATTAGAGGTTATCTCAAAAATAGGTTGTTGAGGTGTTTTTCAGCGGCTCCGACGCTGAAGAACACCACCCACCCATTATTTCTGAGAGAGCTTCTAATACATGATACTTCCCGTGTGTATACACGTCAAGGATAAGCGTCAGTCGTCACAAAGCTGAATAAAAAAGGCAGTCATGGGATCCACGATTCAATGATTCATAACATAAAGAATCTCATCCAACATTACCCAAAATCTCTTGCTTTTCACGTTCATTTAAGGTACCATGAGCACAGGTAACTATGGATTCATCCAGCTTTCCCCCGCCTTCTGATCGAACCAGAACTGGACAGCACGGAAATTTCTATTATTTTCAAATCGTGCTCGTCGTCGCTTTGATTGTCGCAACGCTGTTCACAGCGTGGACGCCAGCCAGCCTCCTCCCGGGGGACCTCACCGAGAGGTTCGCCGCAGCCCTTGCCTTCCGGGCAACGACAACGGTTGAAATTCCTACTCCGACCTCAAGACCAAGACCGATCATCGGAATCGTCGTAGGTCATTGGGACGACGTGACGAATGATCCGGGCGCTGTTTGCGCCGATGGGCTGACTGAATTTCAAATCAATCAGGATATTGCCACGCGGGTTCAGCAGCAATTGATTCCCGCCGGGTTCGAAGTGGATCTCCTGAGAGAATTCGATTCCAGGCTGGATGGCTATCGCGCTTTGGCGTTGGTATCCATTCATGCAGACTCTTGTGAGTACATAAACGACGAAGCCACAGGCTTCAAAGTAGCTGCCGCGCTTTCCAATCAATATCCGGAGCGGGCAGCACGGCTGACCGCCTGCCTGCGTGAACGATATGCGCGGGCGACTGGATTGCAGTACCACCCTAACACTGTTACAGCGGACATGACCAGCTATCACGCATTCGACGAGATTGATGGAGAAACGAATGCGGTGATCATTGAGGTGGGGTTCATGAATCTCGATCGGCAGATCCTGACCACGGAACAGGATCGAATTGCCAGGGGGATTGTCGACGGGATATTATGTTATGTCCGGAATGAAGACGTTTCTAATCCGGTAGAAACGCCATGATGCCCGAGGCGGATCCGTACCAGGAGGCAATCCGATCTTCATATCGAGCATTGCAGGCTGGTCGCTATCCCGAAGCGCGCCGGTTGGCCATGGCAGCGCTCGCTCTTCACCCGGAGAGAGAGGAACCCTGGCTTATCCTGGCTGTTCTTGGCAAACCTAGAGCCAGCATAGCATATTTAGACCAGGCGCTGAAGATCAACCCGGAGAGCAGCCGCGCCCGAAGTGGGATGCATTGGGCAATCCAGCGATTAAGGACTTACCCACCACCGCAAACCCGGCGGACTGCTCTCAGCAGACAGGTTGCCCGATCATCGAGTCGACCACAACCTCGCACCAGGCAGGTTTGGGTTCCTTTTCTGATCATTACAATGCTTTTCTTGTTGGGTTCAGTCGCCTGGATCGGTGTGCCCATGATTTCATACGCATTCATCGAACCTCCGCCCCAGGTCCTCGCGCAAGCTGGGATCTCCAAAGCTACCCGCACTCCAACCGTTACTCCTACCTTCACCCCAACCGCGACTGCAACTTCTACACCCACCAGCACACCCACAACAACCCCTACGAGCACACCAACTGAGACTCCAACCGCGACGCCAACCGAATTACCGACTGAATCACCTCCCGCCAAGCCCGCTGCGCCGGCCTTCCCTGGTCTGCCGGAAGGAGTCAGTAAACAGGAACACTGGATCGAAGTGAACCTGACCTATCAGACAGCTGCTGCTTATGAAGGTAAGAATCTGATTCGCTCTTTTGTTGTTTCGACGGGGACCTGGCAGTATCCCACGGTGACAGGACAATACCGGATTTATGTTAAGTATCCTTACGCGGATATTACAGGACCGGATTATTACCTGCCGGATGTTCCCAATGTAATGTACTTTTACAAAGGCTATGGACTGCATGGTACTTATTGGCACAACAATTTTGGTACACCTATGAGCCACGGATGTGTCAATTTCTCAATTCCCGATTCATCATGGTTATTTGAATTCGCCTCCGTAGGGACTGTTGTATTCATTCACTATTGAGAGTGTTGGAAGGATCGCTTTCGCCTGAATGGATCGACCATACACTGCTCTCGCGCCGGGATTTCCTGCGCCTTGGTGCAGTGGGCCTCGGTAGTTTGATATTTCCCACATCACCAAGGCAAAATGATCCGGCCCAACCCTATCTGGGAAGAATCGCGGAGGCTCGGTGCGATGTCTTCGATCGCCCTTCCCTGGATGGAAAAATAATTAAAAGCTACTGGAAAGATATGGTTGTCCGGATCCTTGAGGCGACCATCGGAGACGTAGAACCCAGCCACAACCGGATTTGGTACCGACTTGAAGGTGATGGCTATGCGCATTCTGGCGGAGTTCAGCCGGTCCACACCAGCCTCAATTCGCCCGCCAGGGTGATCCCGCGCGGCGGTGTACTCGCCGAGGTGACAGTCCCCTATACCGATGCTTTCTGGGGACCTGGAAAACACCACCCCTTTGCTTACCGTCTCTACTACGAATCAACTTACTGGGTGATCGATTCTCTGGAAGACCATTCTGGTCTCCGCTGGTATCGGATCCAGGATGACAAATGGGAGGTTTTTTACCATGCACCAGCCGAGCACCTTCGCCTGGTACCTTCAAAAGAACTCACCCCGTTATCCAGCCACGTGCCTCCTGATGCAAAGCGGCTGGAAGTAAGGTTGAAAGACCAGATAGTGGTTGGCTTCGAGTGGGAGCGTCCTGTATTCGTCGCACGGATCGCAAGCGGAGCTGTCTTTAGTAACGGCAGATTTCTCACTCCAACAGGCACTCATCAGACTTTTCACAAAAGACCTTCGCGGCACATGGCAGCCGGCGACCTGGCATCGAATGGTTATGATCTGCCAGGCGTCCCCTGGATCTGCTACATCAATGAAAAAGGGGTTGCATTTCACGGTACATACTGGCATAATGACTTTGGACGACCTCGCAGTCACGGTTGTATAAACCTCACCCCATCAGCAGCGAAATGGATCTATCGCTGGACACTCCCGATAGTCCGGCCCGACACGCAAGACGTTTATGAAAATTATGGGACTCGCGTGGATGTTATCGAGTAGGACCAGGGTTTAGTATGGCTTCACACGCCATTTTTGAGGGACTGGTATTCGACGAGTATGACAGGCCTGTGGAGGTTGTCTACATCGGAGAGGAACCCTGTTATGTCGTGGACGATAACGGTTTCCGCCGGCACATCCCTTCTGAGCAGGTAGACCGCCAGGTCCTCGACAAGATGCGGGAACTGGTTGAAGGCCACGAGGACTTACTCAGCGAACAGACTGCGAGGATGCTTGGGCAGGAGGATATTTTCTCCAAGGCGATGATCGAAAGCCAGCTAAAAAATATCGAGCAGCAATTCGATGCTTTATTCGAAACTGGCATCCCAGAAGAAGGCAGAGCGTATATGGGGATGATGGGTTTCAAAATCAAGATAAATGTCCATGGGGAGGTCATCGAGTTCGAGCAACCCAGCGGGATAATCGATCCAGACAGCGATGATTGATCCCTGGCGCACACACCCCTGAATTCGTTTATACGAGATTAGCCTGGATTTCCAGAGACGCAAATATTCCAAAAAAGCCATACCAGCAGAAGCATCCTCTCCCGCAAATGCTGGCGCTCCCAAATCTTCCAATTCTCTGCCTTCTTTAATATCGCAATAAATATAACCGGACCGTCATTTCGTTTACAATATACCGGATTGACAATCGATGAAGCAGACAAGAATTCTTTCAACGTCCAATGGCTGACCGATCCGGCCTCAGATACATCAGTTAGAACGGATTATCCAGGAGAAAACTCTAGTATGATCAGACTGCAAGGGGTTTTTGCTGCCGCGGTAACACCTCTCAACCCTGACTTCACCCTTGCAGCGGATTCGCTTATGGCGTATCTTGCATTCCTTCACCAGCGAGGCTGCCATGGCGCCCTGATCCTGGGCACCACCGGTGAAGGTCCTTCGCTCGGCAGTCACCAGCGGTTGGAGCTGATGAGGGCAGCGATATCTGTTCGCCAAGAATATCCCGAATTTGGTCTGCTTGCCGGAACTGGTACACCGAGCCTCGACGAGACCATAGCGTACACCCGAGCGGCATTTGACATGGGATACGACGGTGTTGTGGTTTTACCCCCATATTATTTCCGGAAAGCCGGACAGGATGGACTGTTTCTCTGGTTCTCAGAGGTGATCCGCCGTGCTGTGCCTGAGGATGGTTTATTGTTCTTCTATCACATTCCCCCGCTCACCGGGGTCAGCCCGACCATGGATTTTTTCTCTCAGCTGAAAGACAACTTCCCAAACCAGTTCGCTGGTCTTAAAGATTCCTCGGGCGATCCGTCTTTTTGCCAGGCAGTAGGCGAAGAATTCAGTAAAGATCTCAAAGTGTTCACCGGCAACGACCGGTTATTCTCCTTGTCCCTTCAATCTAAAGGTTCGGGCTGCATCACCGCGGCAGCCAGCCTGATATCCCCCACCCTACGGGCGATTTGGGATGCCTACCTGTCTGGTTCAATGCTAAAAGACCATCAGGAGTGGGTTGATAGTATTCGAGGATTGCTTGACGGGTATGCCCCATTTCCACCCGTGATCAAAGCTTTGTTGGCCAAGCTCTTCGGTTTCCCACGCTGGGCTGTGTGCCCGCCTCTCCTGGATCTGCCCCAGGCGATGGTAGATGAAATTTCATCTCGCCTCAATCTGGCGTACAATATGCCCCAGTGATTGAGACCATGAGTAAAACAACATGACCTCGCTCCCTCCCGAACCATCCTCTTCATCAGGCAGCTATCACAAGCCATCACAGCAGGTGCTCCTGCTGGCTTTCATGGGCATTATCGTCATTATCATTCTCATTGCGATTATTCTTTATACCAACCGTCAACAATCCCAGCCGGGAATCCGCACGCCTCTCGCAGCGGTTCAATCCTTTTCTCCTGTCCCCTCGATCACTCTCACACCTACATCTACTTTATCACCAACCCTCAGAGCAACTTTTACCCCCAGGCCATCGGGGACTCCCACCGCTTCACCTACCGCCACCGTCACGCCAACATTAACTCTGGTCCCTTCTCTCACTCCTGCCGTGCCGATCGAAGTCAATGACCGCTATACACTGAATTATTGGACACCAGAGCTCGCTGGAAACCTGATCGACATCTTGGAGGCTTACCCTCACACGCTCTCAGACTTTTCGCGTGGTCCTGATGATTCCGGATTTCACGCTGCATTTCGCTACGCGCTTTTCGCCGAGCGGGAAGCGCTTCTCCGGTTTCCCACAGCGCCTCAGGCCCGAGACTGGCTTTGGCGCGCGGCGTACAATATGGCCCGAACAGGCGACCCACGCGCCGGAGAGATATATACCAACCTGATCACTCAGGAACTTAATTCCGGGCGAGTTCCATTAAATGGGCTTTATCAATGGGGTCTCACTAGGACTCCGCCTCTGGTCATTGAAATCATCCCTCTTGAGATTCCCTCAGGGTTCTTGAGCAGCAGCCTTGTCAAAATAAGCGCCCAGGAAAATGGAAGCAGCTACTTCTGGCTGTTGGAGGACCCCAGCGGATTCACCTCATATCCCTTAAGCAATCAATTTAATTTCGTTCACCCTTCAGGAGTGAATTATTTTATTGAAGATTTACTCGGTCCCGGAAGCAGTGTGGTTGGGTTATACCGCACGAGCAATCCTGGATCTTTGAGCTATGAGCTGCCAACCATCTACAATCTAATCGGCGGACAACCTGTACCGCTGCCGTTTGCTCCGGTCAATCCACCAGAAATTGGAACAGATTTCACAGGGAGCTGGCAATCCTCAGCGTCCTCCAGCAATGCGGGAGACCTGGAATTCTCCACCACAGTCTTCCCGGCTTGCCCGGTCACCGTGCGCCATCATTACGATTGGAATGGCCAGGCTTTCGTTTTCCTGGACGCCAGCTATCAAATCAATCCCGATCCGGATCTCCTTGGGTATTGTGAGCTGGTAGTCAACCATGCGATCAATATCTGGGGACTTGAGCCAGCTGTCCAAATAATGGAGGCGCTGCTCCCCGACTGGCCCCCGGAAATCAAAATTGATGGAAGCGCATATCCCGAAGACGCAGTCGACGAATGGCGGTACAGGTTGAGTATTTATTCCGGACTGCTTGGCAATCTTGAGCAGGCAAAGGGATACGCCCAGGCAATCATCCAAAATCCTTCCATTCCAGGGAGTCGATGGGTCGATCCAGCACAGGAATTCTCAACAACGTATCAGGTGCAACGGGACATTTATCGCGCTTGCCTGCTATCAGCATACTGTGATTTTCGCCTTGCTTTTCAGAGCCTGGTGAGAACAATCGCTCCAGCTGACAATCCTCAGGCGATCAATATCCTGCGGGATGCCGGCGTTGAAATCCGGTCAAACGGCTTTTTCGACTTTGATCTGGATGGGAATCGCGAACGCTGGGTTGTCATTCGACATAAACCGGGTTATCCTCTCGAATTCTGGATCCTGTACTTTTCTGAGACAAATGCAAATGCCTTGTTCGTCAACACGCTTGAAACAGATTCTGCTCGGGTCACTTATCAGGAACCTCTTCGTGAACCTCCCGTTGTTCTTGTCGATCTGGATATCGCTTTCCAGCTGACCAGGCAAGGAGCGGATCTCCAGCCAGCGATCATCCCTTTCACTCCGAATGTGGTCTTCTCAGCTGACCGGACGGGGACGGAACTCGATAGAATCGAAGCACATCTCCTATCCGGAGGCGATCCGGCTCAGGCGATCGTCGATTTAACCTCCCTCAAGAATTCCACCTTCTTCACGTGCAGTTTTATCCATTGTCCTCGTTATTACTATCTGACCGGGCTCGCCAGCGAGCTGAATAGCGATGAACGGTCGGCCATAGACGCGTACCTGGAAGTCTGGCGTCGTTTCCTGGACAGCCCATATGCAACCATGGCCCGCTTCAAGCTGGTTGGGCCAGCCATACCCCCTGGACCGACAATTACCCCCACCCGCACCATCACACCGACGCCGACAAAGACCTTTCAGGCTACCATAACTTCAACGCCAACGGTGACGGTCACTGGCACTCCACCAACGAGTACCCCAACGCAACCTGCGACGACGGCTTCGCCGACGGTCACCCTGACGCCCGAAGGGTACAACCCTCCCCATCCATAGTGGTTCGAATCTGGCAGCCATTACTCCAATTTGGAATCTGCACTGATGAATTATCCAAAAAGGACCTGGAGACTGGTGCGAACCCCACCGGCGAACGGTGCCTGGAACATGGCAGTAGATGAAGCGCTCCTTGAATCGATCGGGCGGAGTAAATCATCCCCTGTCCTCCGGTTGTATGCCTGGGCTCCCCCCTGTCTTTCTCTTGGGTTTGCACAGCCAATCTGCGATGCGGATCAGGAACAATTGGCAGAGAGAGGTTGGGATCTGGTTCGCAGGCCGACTGGTGGAAGGGCGATCCTGCATACCGATGAACTTACATACGCGGTTATTGGAACTCTGGATGACCCTCGCCTCTCGGGAGGCGTGCTGGAAAGTTATCGCCGGCTTTCGCTCGCTCTGCTCGCAGCCCTGCACATCATTGGTGTTTCAGCCCAGGCAGATGAAATTCCATCCACCGGCAATTTAAGCCAACCAGATAATCCAATTTGCTTTGAGGTCCCATCGAATTTCGAAATCACGGTGGAAGGCAAGAAAATCATCGGCAGCGCACAGGCTCGCCGTCAAAACAGATTACTCCAGCATGGATCAGTACCCCTCTGTGGGGATCTCACGCGGATCACACAGGTCCTGAGATTCCGAGACGAACCTGAGCGGAAAAGGATCGCCGATCGGATAATCAGTCGGGCGACAACACTCGAGACAGCTCTGGGTTATCCCGTAGATTGGGAAATTGCCTCTCAGGCAATGATCCGAGGGTTTGAAAAGGCATTGAATCTCGAGTTCACACAGGTCGGGTTGAACCCCGAGGAAGGGGACCGGGCCTTCGAACTCTACCACTCCAAATACCGCCACCCGGATTGGATGAATGAGAAATAACCATGGTCATCGGGTCGTTATCCCTCCACATTCACCTGGCAGGCTGCACTTCTCTTAAAGAGAAACGCCGCAGGTTGAAACCTCTGCTCCACCGGCTGCACCGGCAGTTTAATATCTCTGTTGCTGAAATCGACCACCTGGATTCCTGGCAGGATGCTCTTATCGCATGCGTCCTTGTTAGCAACGACAACGGCCACACCCAGCGATACCTTCAGCAGGTCCGTCACTGGCTGGAAACTTCCTGGAGAGACGTCAGCGTTGTCTCGGAAAGCCTGGAGATCCTATAAGAAGCTCATATAGTACAGATAGGGGGCAACAGCGAGAACACTTCGATGATCATCTTAAGGCTATTTCCCTGGAGCCGATTATCGGCCCCGTGATCGCGCTCCAGTTTGGCTGGGCGCCTGCGCTCCTCTGGCTCATCTTTGGTTCAGCCTCCATTGGCTGGATCTCCGACTGCTCGCCACTCTGTGGTCATTCCACAACCAGGGAAAGACTTTGGGTGATCGGATTGGTGAGCTGGTTCCAGACAGGATCAAGCTTGCGTTCCTGGTGTTGTTGATTCCTTCGAGGCGGTCCTTTCTGCAGCAGTGGCTTTGGCCGCTCTTCCCGGGACTGAATCAACTCCTTGCTGGCATCGCGCTCGTTGCGATGTCGATCGGATTATTGCGAGAGAAGCAACCTCTCCGATGGCTGTTGTTATGTGTATATCACTGGAATAATATCTGGTCTTCATAAATGGGAGAAACTTGGTGATTAATCCTGATAAAGTATTGATTTTTTCCCTTTTTTATCCGATAATTAATACTATAAAGGTGCAACTTTTATCTGATTGAGTGTTTTAAATTGCAACCCTTAACAACTTAGAAATACAACTGCAACTGATTATGTATAAGTTAACCAGCATCCTCACATTAACTTTTGGGGAACTGTGGCTGGCTTATGGGTATATTTTCGGCCGGTTGTCCTATTTTTTGTAATGCGCCACCCTTGAAGAATATGGGTGGCGTGATTCTTTTCACGAAGAAGTAGGCGCATGGATAAACCGTTATTGATCGAAATTCTGGCATACGCCCCCACCGCTTATTATCACTGCACTCATTGTGAGGTGTTCTGGCGAGAGACTGGATTCACAAATCAGATCCATGATGAACAGGTTCAGAGCAGTCTCCCAACTGACCTTGCAAAGGATTATCAAACCCTGTCCGAGTGGGTGCAGGGGATTCTTACAAAACACTGCGATCAGGTGATCGTAAAAGTCATTGATGCAGCGTCAGTGGAAGGGCTGATTAAGTCACTGAGATACAGAGTCCGCCGCTATCCGGCGATCGTGATTGATGGGAAGAACCGATATCCTGGGGGTAATTTCGAGGGAGCGGCAGAAGCCATCACGGCTATTTTGGGCCAGGAAGAGGTCACAAACGTGGGAATCTGATTCCCTAAATGGCCCAGAAAGGAGGTGTTCCAGAATACGATCCGTTCGAAAGCCCTGAATTTGCTGATAGTATTCCTGCATTTTACAAGATTGGTATTCGCCTACAGGAGGAAAAGTATGAACACCTTGTTCATCGTCGTTATCGGAGCGGTTGTCATTTATCTCGCCTACAATTTTTATGCCAGGCGGATTGACCGGGATGTCATCCAGTCGGATCCAAAGCGCGCCACTCCAGCAACCCTCTACATGGATGGCGTGGATTTCATGCCCACGAGCCGAAATATCCTCTATGGCTATCACTTTAAATCCATTGCAGCAGCTGGACCGATCGTGGGTGTGATTACTGCTGCCAACCTGTGGGGCTGGCTGCCGGCTATCCTCTGGCTGCTAATCGGCGTCAGCTTCATTGGTTGGGTTAGCGACTACTCCGCGATCATGTTGTCTGTCCGCAACGATGGGAACAGCCTCAGCGCGATCTCCCACCGGCTGATCGCCCCCAGGACACGGACTGTACTGTTCGTGTTCATTTTCTTCTACCTGCTTCTTGTCGCCGGCGCATTCGTTGGCATCCTGGCAGCAATCCTGTCGGCCCGTCCAGATGTCCCATTTGGGATCCTGGTTCTCGCCTTGATGGGGCTGGCCGCCGGTTACATGATGTATAGGATGAAAATGGACCTGGTCATCGTCACAGTGATAGTTGTGGCTGTGACACTGGCAGCGATCGTCCTCGGTCCGTTAGGACAGACGCGGGATGCCGCTGGCGCTCTGGTCCAGGGACCGGTTGGTAAGGCGATCATCGGATTGAACAAGGCCATCGATGGGATCAGCGGAGGCCAGCCGCTTTTCGCCGTGGTAGATCCGACCAATGCCGATCCTCGCATCCCAGCCCCAAATCCCCAAACCGGCGAACGCCCCCAGACCCCGACGTACGATCCGGCAGCAGGATTGATCAAAACACTCCCGAACTACATCTTCTGGGTGCTGTTTCTCTTCGTCTTCTCCTATCTGGGGGCTAATCTGGCGATCTGGCGGTTCGCGCAGCCGGTCAACTATATCGGTTTCTGGATCACTCTCCTGGTTATCGGCCTGAGCGCGATTGGGGCTGTCCTGGCCCCCTTGACCGGGGCGACAACGCTGAACGCAGCGGGAGAAACGGTGCCAACTGCCCAGTTTGTCCTCCCAGCTTTCTGTACAGCCGCGGACGTGGAAGCCAAGTTGTGTTCGATTGCCGGGGGAGGTTTTTCGGCGGTCGCGGATCGACCCTGGCAGCCGCTCTGGCCGATGCTGTTCGTGACGATAGCCTGCGGCGCCATCTCAGGCTGGCATGCATTGTTTGGCTCGGTTGGTACAGCTCGCCAGCTCGAATACGAGACGGATGGCTTGCCAGTGGGCGGCGGTGCCATGTTCAGTGAGAACACCCTGGCGTTACTGTCCCTGGTTGCAGTCTCCATAGCCGGCACAGGGGGCGGCGGGGGCAGGTTCGCTGCTGGCGTGGGGAAATTATTAAACGCAGCAACTTTCGGCGCGCTTCCGGAAGCGTTCGGCACTGCGCTCGGGTTCGGCGCATTTGTGGTGATCGTGCTCACTGTTGTGCAACTGGTCTTTCGGGTGGCTCGCGTTACCCTTTCTGAATGGGTCGGCGAAGTCATGCCCGCAGTGCGCAATATGCATGTCTCCACCATCATCACGATGATCCTGACCCTGGCTCTCGTGCTCACCGGCACATGGGTGTATCTGTGGCAGCTGTTTGGCGCCTCGAACCAGCTGATGGCTGCTCTCAGCCTGCTGGTTGTGACAGTCTGGCTGAAATCAACCAATCGCAACCCTGCATATGCTCTGTACCCGATGCTCTTCATGTACCTGACCACCCTGGCTGCAACCCTGGTAACAGCGCGCAATCTCTACGAGACCATTGCTACCAACCCCAACATGAGCGGTCTGCCCGTCGCCGGAGCCTGGGCGATGATCGTGGTCTCTATACTATTGATAGTCGCCGCTTTGCTGATTGGATGGGATGGGCTGAAAGCTTACCTGCGCTATGGGAAAGCTGCACCTGCAGCCCCCGCAGCCCAACCGGGTGATTGATCCTGCTTGGTCCAAAGAAGAAGGCCCATCCGGAAGACTCAGACCCGGATGGGCCTCCTGAGTTGGGGATTAATTCTACCGGTGTTATTTCCCCACCATCTGCTGCCCCAGGGAACGGACGGAATCAAATAATTTCCTGGCATCTGATGATTCGGGATTCGGGAGCGGGATGTGTATCTCCAGTTGAGGAAATTCGCGCCGGACTGCCAGCCGCCAGATCACCGGGTTGATTTTCTTCGCGGTTTGGAGCAGGAAAACTGCGCTCTCACTCGAGACTGCCGAGCTGGTTTTGGGCGCTAAGAATTGATGGCCAGCCAGAGTCGCTTGAGCCCAATGTCGGTGCGTAGCGTCCGTGAGTGCTGATTTCCAGCCGAGGAGCGCTCATTAACAACCCACGCAGGATCAGCATATCCCGGCGACCGCGGGCGTGTGTCCAGATCCAGAGCCAGGGGACATCACGGGGTTCGAGGAGCAACACCAACTCGAAACGCCTGAAAGGTGGTTTTGCTTTTGCAATCACGAGATGGACCGCAGAAGACCCCAACCAGCGCAGGGTTGTTTTTTCCCCCATCGCTGGCAGCCCCAGCTGCATCCACTTGAGTACACGATTCCCACGCCGAATATTGGTGATCACGCCAAACCCGAACCACCCCATCACAACCGCGACTGCGATGATCAATACGGTCTGATAATTTTCCATGTTATAAATCCATCCCTGTGTAAATATTATGGACTATTTCAATCCTTTTCTTCATAAATATCTGGGGATCTGATTATAATCGAAGGGAAAATCTCATGCCGAGGACCAAGCCAAAAGAAGGCGATCAGCGAAGCCGAACCAGGGGAAAAAGCCTTCGCGAGTTCTTATATGGCATGTTTGGCTACGAGGTTGCCCTGCATGCGCTGGAAATGCGCGCCAGCATGGAGTCCTTGTTTATGCTTGCCACTGTCGGCGACATGATCGGGCTGCCGATTATGCCGCCGTTTTACAGTCTACGCCTGTTGCCATACCTCGTACCTAGCATCACCAGCTGGAAGCGCCGTGTCCTGCGGGAGAAAGAATTCAGCGATGAACACGACTACCATCTCCATGGATTATAGATAAAGAGGTCGATATGCCAGAAAAGAAGAAAGGTTTCTTACAGAACGTCAGAGAGGTTATCTACGGAATGGCTGCCCATGATATGAGCCGGTATGCGCTGCGTACGCGGGCCAGCATGGAGCATCTCTTCATCCTGATCACGATGGGGGATATGATCGGCATCCCGATTTTACCGCCATATTACAGCCTCCGCCTGCTGCCTTACGTTGTACCGCAGATATCCACCTGGAAGCGACGCCTGCTTCGGGAAAAAGATATCTCGGATGCAATGTTCTGAGAGAGCCTAAGATGTCATTAAAGCGAATCTTCGAACAACATCCTGAACGGCGGTATATCATGTTCGGCGGGAAGGGCGGGCTGGGTAAAACCACTTTTTCAGCAGCGACCGCTTACTGGCTGGCCTCCCAGGGAAAGAAAGTCCTCGTTTTCTCGGTGGACCCTCAGGCAAGTTTATCCGATATTTTTGAAAAGGATATTTTTGGTAAAGGGCCGGTCCAGATCATGGAAAATCTGTGGGCGCAAGAGATTGATGCAGACCAGCATATAAAGCAGTACCAGAACGAAATCCGCCAAAAAATCCTCGATATGTATGGATTCGATGAGATCCCCGAAGAGATCGAGCAGTACATTCAGGCAGCTTCCGCGGAACCCGCCATGGAGGAGAGTGCAATTTTCGATGCTGTCGTCGATATTGTTGTCGAGGGGAGCTACGATTACTATATCTACGATCTGGTCCCCCTCGGACACGCCTTGTATTACTTGAGTATGGCCAAAGTATACGACGAGTGGATCAATAAGATCACTCGGCTGCGTGAAGAAATGCGGGAATATGAGGAAATGGTTTCCCGCCTAAAACGCGAGCGGGAATTGGAAGAAGACGCAATTTTACGAGAGCTCATGTATATACGCAGCCGGATTAATGAATCCTCCCATATTCTGACCGATCGGGAAAAAACCGCATTCTTTTTCGTCGTCGTGCCTGAAGAGATGATCCTGATTGACACCCAGAAAGCAGCAGGGCTGTTCGCTAAATTTGATGTCCCGATCTCGGGGTATGTCGTCAACCGGGTTGTGCCAAGAGATCTGTTGAAGCTCGAAATACCTTCTTACCTGCGCAATCGCATCGAGATGCAGGATCGGTATATTGAACAGATCGGGACAATGTTTGGCGATCAGGTCGTCGCCCACGTACCTGAACTCGAGCGGGATGTAGCTGGATTGCCCATGATCAAAAAGCTATCGGAGATCATGTATGCCGATTAGTGAGGTGGACCAATGGATCGCATAAAGACAAGTATGAGGGATTATTTTCTTCAATCGCCAGACCTGCGGTATATCTTTTTTGGCGGCAAGGGTGGGGTTGGAAAGACCGTCATGGCTGGAAGTACAGCTCTATGGCTGGCGAATCAGGGGAAACGAGTAATATTGGCCTCAACGAATCCAGTCCACAGCTGCAGCAGCTTGTTGAGCCAGAATGTTTATGGAAAACCGACCCAGGTAGAAGGCTTTCCCAACTTTTGGGCATACGAGATCGACACCAAAGAGACCATCGAAAGATCCAAGCAGGAGATTCGCGAGAAGATCCAATGGTTTCTAAAGTTTGCGGATATCTCCACGAAGGCAGACGATTTCGTCGAATCCGCCACCATGAATCCGGCTTTCGAAGAGTCAGCCATGTTTGAAAACATGGTCGATCTCATGCTGAAAAATGAATACGATGTTTACGTATTCGACACCGCGCCAACGGCGAATGCCCGCCGATTGTTAGGCATGTCGAAAGTCTATGCGCTCTGGGTGAATAAGATGCTCAAGAGTCGGGAAGAAGCCCGCTCGCTTCGAGAGATGCTCTCCTTTACTAAGAAAAAAGAAGCTGATCCTCTGATGGATTACCTGGTGGCTTTCCGTGACCGGATGGGCCAGGCAAGGGAACTCCTGACAAATCCACAATTGACTGCCTTCTTCTTCGTTACCCTACCTGAAGCGTTGCCCATCGCAGTCATCACCCGTTTTATCGACTGGTTTCACGACTTCGGAATCCCTGTCGGTGGAGTAGTAGTGAATATGCTGATCGATCGCAGCCAGGTCACCGCGAATTCTCCGGGTTTTGTCAGGAATCGGGTCGGAATGCAAGATCGCTACATGAAGGATGTCTGGGAGAAGTTCGATGGTATGGTCCGGTCGCTCGTTCCACTTTATGAAACGGAAGTATGCGGCACACCCATGCTAATCCGATCCGCTGAGAGCCTGTTTGCTTAATTATTTTGTCTTATAATTCACCCGGGCGCTCCAGAAACTGATCACCCCTTCCGGTCTGTTTCTGGATATATTTGCGCCGACGCCTCCAATCAAACATCCTTTTCTTCAAGGAGAAAGTATCCTATGGATCTTGGTTTAGCGGGAAAAACCGCCTTAGTCACTGGCGCCAGCCGTGGGTTGGGCTTCGCGATCGCTCTCCTCCTGGCAGGCGAAGGTTGTCAAGTTGCGATCAACAGCACCAATCTGGAAAACGTGCGCGCAGCTGCCAGGAAGATCGCGGCAAATACCGGCAACAAGGCGGTCCCACTGTTAGGCGATGTGAGTGATCCCCTGGTCCCCTCCAGGCTGGTTGAAGAGACCGTTCGATCCCTTGGTGCCCTGGATATTCTCGTGACAAACTCCGGCGGCCCGCCGGCAGGAAAATTCACCGATTTCGATGATGCGGCATGGGAAAAAGCCGTCAACCTGGTGTTCCTGAGCCATGTGCGTTTGATCCGCGCTGCTCTGCCTTATCTCCTGTCATCCAGCACTCCCAGCGTGCTCACGGTGACATCATATTCTGTCAAACAACCCATCCCAAACCTGGTGCTCTCGAACAGCATCCGGTCTGCAACCGTAGGATTGACTAAATCCTTGGCTTTGGAGCTCGGGACCGAAGGCATCCGGTTCAATTCGATACTCCCAGCCTGGACGGAGACCGAACGGGTACAGGAACTGATGGCGCACCGGGCAAGAATGAATAACACTACAATCGAAGAGGAAATTGCCAACCAATCGAAAGAAAGCCCGCTTGGCAGGATGGCAAGCCCGGAAGAGTTTGCCAGAGCCGCGGTGTTCCTGGTATCTCCAGCGGCATCTTATATCACAGGCGTCATGCTGCCAGTGGATGGGGGGATGTATAAGGGAACCTGTTGATCGGACTTTGGTTGCGCAATTATCTACATCGATAATTTGTATAACGGGATCGACCCTCTGCCCCTTGTGCGAGCAAACACTTTGCAGAAGATACATTCTGAGCGGAGCGCAGTCAAAGCCCCGAGCTTGCGAGCGAGCAGCCGAAGAACACCTCCACTGCTCCGCTCAGGGAGATCAGCCCCCTGGTAAAGTGGATATCAGATTGTCGAACTACAATCATCTTCGATCCTTGCCGGTCACTGCAGGTGAAGTAAGACTTTTCCCGCGCTCCAGAGGGATTCGAGCTTGTAATATTCGCGTCTGTCAGGTGAAAACAAGTGCACGATTACATCGCCAAAATCAACGAGAATCCAACCACCGCTCGCCAGGCCCTCGACCCGGGCGAACAGCTCGTATTTCTTCTTTACCTTTTCGATTGCAGAATCAGCCAATGCCTGAAGCATCCGGTCGCTGGTTCCCGAACAGATAACGAAATAATCAGCGAAAAAGGCAACTTCATGAATATCAAGCAGGATGATGTCTTCCCCCTTCTTTTCTTCCAGGGCGTTTACAATCGTCCGGGCAAGGTCAAAGGTATCCAGGCTTCACCTCGTGTATTATATTTCGACTGCGTGGCGGGCATCCCCTCAGTTCCCGCGGGACATGCCTGAGCGGAATACAGTCAAAGTCTTGAAGCTGGCGGGGGAGTAGTTGCAGAAGCCCGCCACTCCGCTCAGCGTGTTGGTTTGTTTTATCCCAATTTCATGTCAATTAACATTCGATGCTTCACGCAAGGGAGCAGCGAACAGGCTGGTGTATATCGCCCCTCCCGGTCTCAAATCGCTTCGGTATAAATGCACCTCCTGAATGCGGGTGGCTCCGAGAAAACCGATATTTGACGCTTCCAGAACGTCAGCCAACCGGGCTATTTCCTGTTTGGTTGCATTTTTTTGAACGCGGCCAATTGTCAGGTGGGGTGAAAAGGGTCGTCCCTCGCGAGGGTATCCAAGTTTTTCTGTCTCGCCATCGATGGCGTTTTGGAGAGCGTACAATTCCTGCGGCGCTTCCAGGCCGATCCATAATACCCTCGGCTTCTGGATCTTGGGATAAGCTCCCACCCCACCTGCGCTGATTTCACATGAATCGTGTGATGCTCCAACTTTTTTCAAGATTTTCTGCAGGATCTCGACATTTGAAACCGATACATCCCCTAGAAATTTCAGGGTAAGGTGCATATTTTCTACGGGGACCCAGCGGACCGGCACCCCTCTGCACTGTTGCTGCAGCTTCTCAGAGATTTCACCAACCCGAGATATTATCTCAGGTGATAAATTCACAGCAATGAATGCCCGAATTACCGACATACCCGGTCAAACCAGCGAAAACTGGAAACAATTACTGAAAACATAGCACAAAGCGGCCAATATCGCAAGTGCATCATTCCGTTATCAGGTTGAAAAGGTCTGCAATCTTTGATAATCCTCATCCGTGTCGATGTCCAGCAGTGCCTCGGTATCCTGCCACTCGACCCAATCGATCGAGTACCTGGAGAACACGCCCCGACCACC
Source organism: uncultured Anaerolineaceae bacterium (assembly GCA_964416175.1). Classification (GTDB taxonomy): domain Bacteria; phylum Chloroflexota; class Anaerolineae; order Anaerolineales; family UBA4823; genus CAYQDF01. Next base: position 13,550 of record CAYQDF010000022.1, on the reverse strand, counting down.
GGTATCTCCTTCCAGCGTCAGTAAGTCTGGAAAAGTTGACCGATCGAAAAGCACCGGATTACCACGCTGTGCATCGATCAGAGGCGCAACGATTGGCGAGAGGTTCGCGGCATGTCTTTGGATCAGCGCTCGCACCAGAGTCGCTGGGATTTGTGGTTGATCTACGAGGAGAAAAACTGCGCCGCCAACTTCTCCGGGAAGGCTGTTGACACCCAGCTTGACTGAACTCGCCTGCCCTGTAGCCCATTCGAGGTTATTGACGATTGTCAGGGGGAATTCCCCCACCGCCTCCCGGACAAGATCTCCGTCTGCGCCGGTCACGAGGACGACCGGGGACAATCCTGCACCAAACGCTGTTTGAACGACATGTCGGATAAAAGGTTCACCTTTCCAATTCAGCAGCGGTTTCGGCTTGCCGATCCGGCTGGATGCCCCGGCTGCCAGGATGATTCCGGCGATGCGTTCGTGGACAGCGAATACTTCTCGGTTTATCTGCCCGGATAATCCCTGAGTAAAATCCCTTGCTGACTCCTCCCGATGAATTCCCCCTTTCAGCGAGCTCACGATCACTGCCTCGAAGGACGGGATCAGCTGACCAGCAATCAGATTGGCAGCAGATTGCAGCTCTTGAGTATCCGCCTGATTCAACAATGCAAGCCGGCGAACCCCGCGCGGGATGTTTTTCATCCCTCCCTGGCTATGGTTCAACGCCCGGCTGATGTGAATTGCAGTGATGAGCTCGCCTGGTTCCGCACCAGAAATTTGTGCAAATAAATCCGGACGGTGGACCCACTCCTCGTTCAAGGGTTTATTCAGGCCAGCTAACCCAGCTACTACGACGACCCGGTCGACGAATTGCGGAATATTCGGTTCATGCCCTGCTGGCGCTTTTAATGGACGCAGTCGCGAGCCATCGGCTTCAATCAATAGGGGAATCGACCGTGATTTTGCAGCGGTTGCCAATTTTTCCAGAGTATTGAAGCTCAGCCCGGCAACCCGGTCCGCCTGGTCGCTCGGTCCGGTGAATAGCGTTAATCCATTCAACTCGAATTCCATGAAGTCTATTCCAGGGGAGTCCTCATTCACGATGATATGCCGGTCAGCAAATGCTGCCTGGGAAGACGCCATGTGGGTCGATACGGACAGATAGACCGGTGATATCAGCTCGCGCGCAACTCGGAACATGGCTGAGGTTTTTCCACCTGAGCCGACGAAAGCCACACAATCGTTCGATCCGATCCGTAACGCGCGCGCCAGGGTTAGGCTCAGGGGGTTCATCTCCACAGATGATTGCGCAGTTCAGGCCTGGACAGGATGGCTTCGAGGACTCCCCCTCCAACTGCCAGCGATTTATCGGAAACCAGGGAGCACGACATGGGGTCGGCCCGCGGATCCAGGTCTCCGACTTTCTGTCCCTCGTCCACTCTCAGACCTGGAAAAAGTAAGCCACGCAGTATGCCCTCAAATGGGGCGATCAGCTGGGAGCCATCCACTTTCGCGATGAGATCGCCCGGGAACAAATGGTCACAGATTTGCCTGGATGGTTTGAAAATCCCCTTCGCTGGGGAACGCAGGACGCGCTGGCGATACAAATCGCCGAATCCTTCAGGTTCACCGGTATCCGGTTGGGGAGGGCCGGCCCAGATAGCGCGGCCCATATAGTGACCACGGTTCGTTTCGATGACCGCGTGGCAATTTTTTCCAGCGATAAATCCTGGTCCGAGACCGATCACGAGATCTGCTGCTTCCATACTTGTTTCAGGAGCGCGTTTGGTCATGCGTGCATCCACGAGTATTAAGGGGAGTACCTTTTCACCCTTTTGTCGCATCTGCCAAAGCACCTCGCCTTCCGGGTCGACCAGGATCGGAATCTCGCCTCGATCGAAGACGCGCTGGATGGCGTGGAAATCTGGAGTTCTCCTGGCTGTTACACCTTCGACCGACCACTCGCCTGTGAAGACCGCCTGTGCGAACGAGACCAGCCGGCGGACAACCAGAGGTTCAGCGAGCTCCGTCATGACCACGTGCAGCCCGGCACGGTGGAGTCGCAGGGCGACCCCACTGGCCAGGTCTCCGCCGCCGCGAATTACAACCGTCAGCATCCCCGTCTAAAGCTTCCCCAGTCCGCGGAGCACTCTCTCGGGCGTGAGAGGAAATTCTGTCCACCAGATTCCAGTCGCATCATGCAACGCCGCGACGACAGCCGGGGTGAGTGGAAGGAACGGCATTTCCGCCATCCCCCGTGCGCCCCAGGGGCCATTGGGGTCGGGAAATTCGAGCACCACGGGCTGGACTTCGTCAGGGATGTCCAGCACGGTTGGTATCAGATAAGTAGATAGATGCTGGGTCTGGACATAGCCCCCTTCTTGGACAAAATTCTCAAGGATGGCATAACCAGCAGCCTGGACCACTGCGCCTTCGATCTGCCCTTCGACTTGTTGGAGATTGATCGCTTTCCCAACATCATTCGCAGAGATAACCCTGACCAATCTGATTTGGCCGGTTTCCGTGTCTACTTCGATCTCTGCAATTTGAGCGACGTAGCCGTAGCTGAAATTCGGCATTGAATAGCCTGTTTCCGGGTCGTAAGGCGTTGTTTTTGGAGCGAGATACTGGTAAGTTGCCACTGCTGGTCGGTCCTCCGCGAGCCATTTCGCAAGCGCGGCGTCAGCCGCTCCTCTAATCGAATTGCCGGCCATGAAAGTCATCCTTGAGGCAGATGCGCTGCCGGAATTTCCTGTCAGGGCGGTATCCGAGAGGACCAATTCGACTTTTTGGACAGGCACCCCAACGGCTTCAGCTGCCATTTGCGCTATGACTGTGTGTGCTCCTTGCCCGACGTCTGCACCTGCATGGCGGACGATGACGCGTTCGATTTCTGCCCCGCCGTGCAGCTCTACAGTCGCCCAGCACTGCTCCTGGTATCCAAATGAAAATCCAACATTCTTGAAAGCGCACGCAAACCCAGTTCCCCGCTTCAAGTTAGGTGCGGATGCGTTTTCTGTTTGAATATCACGCTTCCATCCAGAGGGACTGGGGCGCCAGCCTCCCGCCCTGGCGCATTCCTCCACCACCTGGGCAATCGAAACACCTTTCGGCAGCGGTGTGCCAACACTCAGCAATGACCCCTCCCGCAGCAGGTTGCGCATTCGGATCTCTATGGGATCCATCCCCAATGCTTCTGCCAGTCGATTTATCTGCATCTCTGCCGCAAACGCACCCTGAGGACCACCGAAGCCTCGAAAGGCTCCATTTGGGATGTTGTTGGTATAGACAGCGTAAGAGTCCACCTCGACGTTGGGAATCTCGTAAGGACCCGTGCACATAAGCGTGGCATTTCCGAGCACCTTCGTCGATGTATAGGCGTACGCTCCCCCGTCGGCGATGACCTCGGCCTTTGCTGCAATGATTTTTCCCTCTCCCGTTGCGCCCCATTTTGCACGGATGATGTAAGGATGCCGTTTATGGTGTCCGATAATGGATTCCTCTCGACTCCAGATGATTTTAACCGGGCGCAGGATCCCTCGCTGAGCCAATCGCCAGGCTGCCAGCGCGAGCATGATCTGCACAGACATATCCTCCCGGCCTCCGAATGCCCCTCCTATCGCCGGGTAGATCACGCGCACCTGCTCCTCGGGCAATCCTAATGCATGTGCTATCTGCTCCTGATCTTCGTGAGTCCACTGACCAGCGACTTCGACCGTTACCCTCCCCTCTGTATCGATGTAAGCGATGCCAGCTTCTGGCTGGAGGTAGGCGTGTTCCTGGGGAGGTGTCCGGTATTCCCCCTCTACAACGACCTCGGCCTGAGCATACGCAGCAGAGAAATCCCCTTTGCGGATTCGGTAATGACAAAAGATATTCGATCCCCGATCAGGATGGAGCAGGGTGGCTCCCGGGCGCATTGCTTCCAGAGGATCGGTCTCTACAGGCAGGTCTTCATATTCCACCCGAATGAGATCCCGTGCTGCACTTGCAACAGCTTCCGTTTCCGCGATCACGATGGCGACCTGATCACCAATGAACCGCACCCGGTCCGCGTAAGCCTTCGCTGAACCTGGTCCGCACAAGACCGGTTGGTCGCGGATGTTCAGTCCATATTCATTGACCGGCACATCTTTGGCTGTGAGCACTGCCAGCACCCCATCCATCGATTCTGCTTTGGCGGTATCAATCGACCGAATCACAGCGTGAGGTCGATTCGCAAAAAGGATCTTCATGGCTGCCTGACCAGGCTTGTTGATATCACCAGGAAAAAGGGTTCTCCCGGTGACCTTTCCAAGGGCATCTACGCGCGCGATTGACTGACCAATCTGGGGCATGGAAATCACTCCTGCAGCTCCGGCGATCAATCCGGAATCTGTTATGAAATGTCGAACCGAATTATACCTTGCCGACCCGTGAAACATCGCTTGCTGATTGAAGAAGGAATTTGTTTGCGAAAGGTGTGTTTCGTCATCTTGATTTGGTGAAAAATCATACCTGGAAAATAGCATATTGCACTTCCTGGGAAGAAGGATTTATTGTACGATCAGCAGGTATGGGGGTCCAGTTATTTTCCCCATCGCAACGTAAGCTGAGCGAAAATCCGCCGGTCCTGGCTCACAAACCGGTATACATCAGACAATCTGTCTTCATAAATCCATCGATAATATGATCTTTGACCAGTTGCTCAATTATATACAATACTTATACAATACCTTGACATATATTGTTGGTCGCGGTATATTCTAACCATCACAGGCCAGGGTGCACGAGAACCGCTCCCGAAAACCTTAACCATCACCAACCGGATCAGCTAGCCGTCATTCTCTAAAGGTGGAAAATCAGGTGTCCAAAACGAAGAAAGTGGTCATCATCGGAGCCGGGATGGGCGGGCTTGCAACCGCGCTTCGCCTGAGGCATCGAGGCTTTGACGTGACCGTCCTGGAAAAGTGCTCACGACCAGGAGGGCGGAGCAACATGATCCAGGAAGGTGGGTTTCGGGTTGACACCGGGCCAACCATCCTCGTCATGAAAGAAACGATAGAGGAGACTTACCGGGCAATTGGGCAGGATCTCGACAGCAGAGTTAAATTCATCCGGCTCGATCCGAACTACCGGATCTATTACCACGACGGCACATCCCTCGAACTCTTCAGCGACAGTAAGAAGCTATCCGCCGAAGTCGAGAGAATTCAGGCTGGATCTGCCGATCGGCTCCGGTGTTTCATGTTGCATAGTGAGAAAAAATACCGGCTCGGGATGACATTCGTGGACCGAAACTACGATCGCCTCACGGACCTTATTAACCCAGCCGCCTTATTCCGCCTGGTCCGCACCAAGGCGTATCGAAATCTTTATCATCAGGTCGATTCTGTATTCGGCAGCGATAAACTCAATAAAGCCTTCTCCTTCCACTCGATGTTTCTTGGCCTGTCTCCTTTCGAGGCACCTGCCATGTACAGCCTGATTACCTATGCAGATCTCGCTCTAGGGATGTGGTATCCCCTCGGTGGAATCTACTCCCTTGTCGAGGATATGGTTGCACTCGCAGTGGAGATGGGTGTAGATCTGCGGTTGAATACCCCAGTTGCAGCGATCTGTGTAAAAGACCACCGTACTACGGGAGTCCGCCTCGAATCAGGATCAGAAATCCTCGCCGATATCATTGTATCGAACGCGGACCTCCCCTACACGTACCGCAAGCTGATCGATGCGCGATTTCGGAAAGATTACCCCGGTCACCGACTCGATTCATTGAAATACGCCTGTTCGGGATTTCTGCTCTATCTCGGTGTGAATCGCACGTACTCCCATCTTCGTCACCAATCGCTCTACTTCGCTCAAGATTACCACGCCAATCTCGATGCGATTTTCCATAAGAAAACAATTCCCCAGGAACCTTCCTTTCATATGAGTATTCCTTCTTTAACGGACACAAACGTAGCACCCCCCGGACATACCCTGATTTACCTCCTGGCGCCGATGCCTAACCTGCAGGCAGATATCGATTGGAGATTGTCCGCTCCAATCGTGAGGGAATCTCTCATCGAGCGGTTGGAAGCCATTGTCGATCCCGATATACGGAAACATATCGTATGGGAGAGAAACTACAGTCCCCCAGATTATCAGCGTGACTTCAATGCAGAATGGGGAACCGCGTTCGGTTCCCTGTCCCATGGGTTTTTTCAGTCTTCGTATTTCCGACCTCATAACAAGGCGCGTGATATTAACGGGCTTTATTTTGTTGGCCAGGGAACCTATCCTGGCATTGGCATACCCATGGTCCACTTATCAGCAAAACTGGTCTCAGAAAGGATTATTCGGGAATGGACTTAAACGAACAGGTGCTTACGAGCTACAAATCTTCAGTGCCTCTTTCTCCAGGAATTGCCTCACCAAACGACTACGACTATTGCCGTACTGTGATGCGCAATGCCAGTCAGCGTTACTCGTTTGCCAGTACCTTCCTGCCTTCGATGAAGCGAAAACACGTGGAAGCGTTATATGCTTTCCTCCGGGTAGGCGATGACAGGGTTGATGTGTCTCATTCCGGCTTTTCATCTCCCGAAGCAGCGATCGATGATTGGGAAGCCCTATATCACCACGCATTCGAGACAGGAGACAGCGCTCATCCAGTGGTGCGCGCTTACCTTGACACAGCAATCCAGTTCGAAATCCCAAAATCCGTCATGTCGGTATATATTCGAGCGATGAGAGATGATGTTCGGGTCTCTCGTTTTGCCACGTTCGGTGATTTGATGAAATATATCGAAGGGAGTGCAATCCCGGTCGGGAGGACCATGACACACATCCTCGGAGTTCGTAAACCCAATACCCTTTACGACGCTCTTCCATTTGCGGACAGGCTCTCCATTGCAATGCAGCTGAGCAACTTCCTGAGAGACATCAATGAAGACTTCGAACTCGGACGAATCTACCTGCCGTTAGAAGATCTTGACCGATTTTGCGTATCAGAAAACGACTTCTATCGGCGGAGAGTCACTCCCCAATTCGTGGACCTGATGGAATTTGAGATCGATCGGACAGAAAAATTCTACTCAGACGCGAAGCCTGGCGTGTCGATGCTGGCATCGGGACGATGGGGGGTAATGAGCGGACTGCTCATTTATCGGGCTATCCTGGACGACATCAGGCGGATTAATTACGACGTATTTGCTAGAAAAGCTGATATCTCACTGCGGAATAAGATCCTCCTCGTTGGAAAATCCTTCTGGCTGGTTTCCACAAATCCATCAATCTAGCTGAGCGGATCGCAGATACAGAGCCTCATCTCCCGTCAATTGTTATAATACGCGCTGTCACTGAAAGCTAATTTAAAATGATGGGAGGGGGGTGTTTATTAGCGGATCCGCCGCTGAAAAGCACCCCAACAGCCCATTATTGAGATAATCTCTAGATATTCCTGCGCCGATACGAGGCTCTCATGATCGACATCCCTGATTCCGAGATTGTTCCCCTCTCTTTGCAGCACACCTTCTGGACCTGGTCAGCTCAAGGTAGTGTGAGTCCGATCCCGGTCAGACGGGCGAAGGGAGTCTACTTTTGGGATGTGAACGATAAACGCTACCTGGATTTCAACTCAATGTTGATGTGTGTCAACATCGGTCATGGCGACGAGCGGGTAATCCAGGCCATCGTCGATCAGGCCCGGCAGCTGCCTTTTGCCAGCCCCTCGATGACGACTAAAACCCGAGCTGTGCTTGGGAAGCTGTTATCGGAAATCACCCCAGGAAACTTGAACCGGTTCCTTTTTACCCTGGGTGGTGCAGAAGCGAATGAAAATGCAGTCAAACTGGCTCGGGCCTATACTGGTCGCCATAAAATCCTCGCTCGATACCGTTCTTACCATGGCGCGACTGCTGGTGCCATGGCGCTCACAGGAGACCCGCGCCGGTTAGCCTGGGAGCCCGGCCTCATGCCAGGCGTGGTGCATTTCCTCGATCCATACCGCTACCGCTCAACCTTTCATCGCCGGGATCGCGCGCTCTCAGATTCAGAGTTTGCCCAGGATTATCTCAACCATCTCGAAGAAATCATCATGTATGAGGGCCCGCAAACGATCGCCGCGATCATCCTGGAGACAATCACCGGGACAAATGGAATTATCATCCCTCCGGACGGTTACCTGCAGGGCGTGCGGGAGCTTTGCGATCGGTATGGAATTCTGCTCATTGCAGATGAAGTCATGAGTGGATTTGGCCGGACCGGAAAGTGGTTCGGAGTCGACAATTGGGGAGTGGCGCCCGACTTGATGACGATGGCTAAAGGCCTGACCTCTGCGTATGCTCCTCTGGGAGCGGTCGCCATCAGCGATGAAATTGGGGATTATTTCAAGGACCGTGTTTTCCAGAGCGGACTGACGTATAACTCGCATCCAATCTCGTTAGCTGCAGCAGTCGCCACTATCGAGGTCATGCAGCAAGATGGTCTTGTCGAGCGTGCTAACCAGATGGGTTCAGTCCTCCGTCGAAAACTGAACGACATCGGCGAGTCCCATCCCTCGGTCGGCGAAGTGCGATCCATCGGACTGTTCAGTGCCATCGAACTTGTCCGGGATCGGGAGACGCGTGAACCGCTGGCGCCATACAACGACACCAGCCCTGAGATGACCACGATAAAACAGTACCTGCTCGCTAACGGTGTGTATGCTTTTGTTCATTGGAATGTCATTCTGGTTGTGCCGCCGCTGATCATTACGGAAGAACAGCTCGATGAAGGATTCAGAGTCTTGCACAAAGCGCTGGAGATCGCGGATGCAGCAGTGAGCCATTAATCATGGATGCAGGATTTTTCAAGGGCGAAGATTCTCCTCAGAATTGCCACGCTGACCCCATAGGTTGCATCCATCCCAAAATATGACAGGCTGCCGGTCCCTAAATTCCTCCCCTTGCTCAGCGGCGTATCCGAAGCATAGTGTAATATCCCCAGGTCGAAGGGGATCCCGTACAAATTGACTACTTCATTCACAGGGTGGCGCTGCGGTCGAAACATCTCATAGACTGCTGAGAGATATGGACCCGCCTCCATTTCAATGTCCGTGTATCCCTCCCTGTAGAAAACGTCCATATAGCGCTCATTCTGTAAGAACGTACCCCGGACGCTGACAGCTTTCTGGTTGTCTAGGACCGCACCATAGATCACGTATGGGACGACATCCGCGGCAGTGAACGAGTTTGGAAAAAGGTACGTGTTGCGGGACTGTTCGTCATGGACCACATTGGGGATCATGACATCCCCGATGACTCCATTGAGCGAGGCTGCCTTTCCAGTGACGTACACACCGAGAATTTCGCCGACTTCTTCAGCGACTTTCGAAAGGATGTTGTACGCTGCAAGTCCAAGCGGGTAATCGATGTTGATTATCAGGGCGGTGCTGCCGGCCAGCGCCGAGAGATTTTTGCCAACACGAGGATCCATCCATTCCGGTTTTAGATCCCGTATTCTGATGATCTGCGCTTCCACATCGAAACTGTGCAAACTCGGGATGCGCTCGATACCAAGCCTCCGCTCGTGTTCTTCGAGCTCCGGCTCCAGGGTTTTTCCCTCCTCCGTTCGCATGAATTTCTTGAAGACGTAGTAAAAGAAATTTTCCCGGTTGGAAGGGACTCGCTCTTCTTCGATGTTAACCCACTCTTCGAGCAATTCCTCATTGCCGGGTTTTTTTATGTATTCGATCAGCGCCTCCCGATGGTCAAGCGCGAATCCTGAGAGCAAATTGACCACGCTGTGGGGGTTGCTTGAGATGAAATACACTGGTGATTCATCCAGCTGCGCGCAAACGTGTTCGATATTTTCCCACCAGATCCGGGTTGCCCGCCAGTACTCGCTCATCGATCCGCTCAGTAGTTGTACCCTTAGATCACAGGGGCGTTCAAGAATAACTTTCATATTCCAGGTGAACCTGTTTCCCCAGATTTGTTTGAGCAGATCCAGGTCTTCGAGAGAAACCTTCAAGTGTTGGGCCAGGCGTTCGCGTGCTGAGAGGTCAGTATCAGATGCAATAATTAGATCCGCATCGGGCAGGAGATGAAAAAATGAGTGGATTTTGTTCCATTCAATTTGATAGGCAGTTAGCAATGGGATGACATCGTCGATGTCAGTTCGGCTGGCAATGTAGATGGCGAGAGTCTCGCTCCTATTGAAAAAGCATCGCCTGCGTCTGGCTGGCGCGGATACCTGCTCCCAGGTCTCGACTTCGCCGAATCCCCGGCGCCTGAATACTCCAGGGCTTTGACCTAAAACGACCAGCTTCACGTCCGGCATACAGGAGGGCAGCCGCAATGTCGCGTAGATGAACGCTGACATGTCCGGGACTGTTTCTCTTGCGCCGGGGTGGAGCAGGGATTTCATCCGGGCATGCGCTTCTTCTAGGGTGCGTATCTGGACTTCAGCAGTCGATCGTAATAATGAGTAATACGTTCTTTGGTAGAGCTCGATATCTTCAGATGCGGTGCTGGGTACAGTTCTTTCCATGCCTGGGATTCAATCCGGAGGAGCATCCAGCGGGCCATACCTTGGAGGTCCAAAAAGGCGGTATATCAGCGCGTAGACCACTGTGATTAGTCCAAAGGCAAGAATGATGATGAGAATTGTGACTGCCAGATCGACAAAGTAAACCGGTCCTAGGATAGGCACCTCCAGCGAGCGGCGCATCTCTGCAGGGATCCTGATCCATCCCTGCCTGGAATTCGCCTGCACCAGGTATTTCGCACCTGCAAAGGAGATTATGGGGATCAAGATGAGCAGAATACATCCGATCCCCCTCCACAAGGGATGAGCTGGTATTCCTCTGATTGATGTTGGAGGGTGGAGATAGGGGCGGGTATATTTACTCATAAGTGCTCACCATCCTGCTGGCTCGTTCGATCGCAGAAATGATTTTGTAATACCCTGTGCAGCGGCACAAATTCCCGGTGAGCGCCTCTCTTATTTCGCTCTTGGTTGGGTGTGGGTTTTCTTCAAGCAGCTTCACAGCGGATAAGATGAAACCTGGCGTACAGTAACCGCATTGGACTGCGCCTTCGTCGATGAAGGCCTGCTGAACGGGGTGCAGCCGACCATTTTTGGCAAGACCCTCGACCGTGAGGATTTCTGCCTGGTGCGCCCGAGCAGCAGGGACCATGCAGCTCATCACGGCAACGCCATCGAGGAATACGGTGCACGCCCCGCATTCACCCTCGGCGCAGCCTTCCTTGGTGCCGGTCAATCCACCCTCTTCCCGCAGCAAGCGCAGCAGGGATTTGTTGTGCGCCCCCCAAAAAGTGTGGCTCACACCATTGATTTTCGTCTGGATTGGCCCAGCCGGATTATGATAAGTTTTCATCTCGATTGATGGCGTTACGCCGCGGTAATCTCTCCCCCACAGCAGGACCGGTCGGGGAGGCGGGTTGAAACCCACCCCACCCTCTGCTATGGATTTCAAGCTCCTCAAGGTGCATACTCTGACCATCTCCCGCCGGTAAGCGCGTGACCCGCGCACATCGTCAATCGGATTGGATGCCTGTTCAGCCAGGCGCGCCGCAGCTTCGATCGTTTCTCCGTCGAGCTTCCTGCCGACCAGGTACTCTTCGGCCTCCCGGGCGTGAATGATCGTTGGCGCGACTGCCCCAAGGGTGATAGATGCTTTTCGCACACGCCGTTGGGACCAGGGTCGATCCCTCTCCTTTTCAAACTCCAGGGATGCTGCTACATTTACCACGGAAATCGCCTGGGCACGGCGCAATCCAAGCTTGACAAAGGTCCCAAGCTGATCCTGATTCATCGCTGGGAAGGCGATATCCACCAACATCTCGTCTGGTCGCATAACAGTCTTCCGCACGCCGGAATAGAAATCCTTCAGCAAGATGCTCCGCTCGCTGGATCTTGATCTCAGAGAAACCCTTGCACCCAGCGCCATTAAGGGAGTGATCGTATCATTCGCAGGAGAGGCAGTGATCAGGTTGCCGGCGATGGTCCCCCGGTTGCGTATCTGGGGTGACCCGACTTCCCACGCAGCCTGAACCAGCGGTCGAGCGCGCTCGCGAATCAACTCCGAGGCCACACAATGATTGTGGGTCACGAGCGGTCCCAAATGGATGACATCCTCATCGTCGAGATGGATCCTATCCAGACCCGGGATTCGTGTGATATCGACAAGGGTTTCGATCCCTTGCCGCACTCCGCGTTCGATCTCGAGGATCAGATCCGTCGCTCCCGCAACAAGGCGAGCAGATGCGCCGTGTGTCTCCAGAATTTCCAGCGCTTCATCTATCGAAGAGACATTATAGTAATCTTTCCACATATCTTCCTCATACACGTCGGAGCTGGATGATCTCTGCCATAATGCTCACCGCAATTTCCTCCGGTGTTTCAGCGGCGATCTCCAGGCCCATCGGCGAGCGCACTCGTTTCAGGTTATCTTCGTCAATTCCCGCTTCGATCAGCTGCTTGCGTGTTGTCTCCCATCGGCGCCTGGAGCCGATCACCCCGATATAGGCGGCAGGCGTTTCGAGGAGCGCAGGCAATCCTGGAACATCGATATCGACGCTGCGCGTGGCCAGGATAAGGTAAGTGTTCGAGTCAATCTGTAGATTCTGCGGCAGTTCCGCCAATGGACCGGGATAAAATTCATCGGCATCCGGCACCAATTCTGGAGAGCAAAGCTCAACCCGATCATCACTGATTGCGACACGGAAACCCAACCACTTGGCCAGGTGTGCCACTGCTTTCCCGACATGACCCGCTCCGACGATGATCACTGCAGGTTTGGGCACGATTGGCTCCACAAATATCTCCACCTGACCACCACACACACCAGGATCGCCGTCTCCAGGATCAGACAGGTTGTATTTGACCAGGCGCGGTTTTTCATCGCGCATGGCCTCGAGCGCTTCACGGATAACCAGCTCTTCCATCTGGCCGCCTCCGACGCTGCCCAGGAGGCGCCGGTCCGGATACACCAGCATCTTGCTTCCGGTATGGCGGGGAGTGGACCCCCGGCTTGCAACGATCGTGCACAGGGCACCGGATCCGTTGATCTCTCCGAGCTCAACGACTGCTTTCCAAATCGACAGCGCCTCTGGTTGAGTGTCAACTTTTTTGTCCACGCTATTCTTCCAAAAGACCCAATACCACAGGCAATAGCTGTTTCTTCCGGGAGACCACACCTTCTGCCAGGAGGGTACCATCTAACTGGCGCGGATATGGAAGTTCACCCAGTAATGGTAAGTCATCTGTTAGCAATAGCCGGCTTGACCCGCGCACGACATCTGTGACCATCAACATCGCGAAATCCAGACCCCGCCGTTCTCGCAGATTTCTAAGAGCTCCTCTGAGGGGTTCCAAATGGTCTTCCAGCTGTAGTAAATCGGTAACTTCCGCCTGTGCGATGGCAAAATGATAGCCGCCAGCTTCGTACATTTTGATATCAGTGTTTACGATTTCGTCAGGTTTCCGCTGTGCAAGTCCAGAACCTGCCTGCACCAGCTGCTGACTGAATGATTCTAATGTTTCACCCTCCAGGGGAGAACCTTTCATGAATGCCCATCGCTCCAACCTGTCAGCAG
>CAYQDF010000021.1:0-36609 GCA_964416175.1 uncultured Anaerolineaceae bacterium | reverse complement strand
AGGGAACCCGTGAGGACCAGGTAACCGCCTGACCAGTAGATCAGCGCAGTTCCAATCGCGCCGGACAAGCCCAATCCCAGGAAAAACCACCGCCCGACCATAGCCCTGCGGACTCCTATGTCACGCACGTTCCGGCTGACCTCTTCGAATCTCTCCAGCTCGTATTCACGGCTTCCAAAGGTCTTGGTGAGCAGCGCGCCGTTGATGCTGAGGGTCTCGCTGATGATACTGCTCATATCGGAGTTGAATTCCATCGCCTTACGGCGGATCTCTCGAAACACCCGCGCCACTCTCCGGGCTGGTAGAAGGAACAGGGGGAGCACGGCAATGGAGAGAAGCGCCAGCCTCCATTCGATAGAAATCATGATCACGAGTGTCGATACCAGGGTGATCACATTCGTCAGGATATTCGGGATCGTACCGACGATCGCGTCTTGAGCGCCCACGACGTCGTTGTTAAACCGGGACACTATTTCGCCCGATTTCGTCATTGTGAAAAACCGGAGCGACATCCTTTGGAGGTGAGCATACATTTCCAGGCGTAAATCGTAGATGATCCCTTCTCCAGCCCTGGCGCTGAGATACCTCTCAGCAGTGCCGATCAGACCGCTCAGGAGCGGGATTCCAATCATCCCAATCGCGAGCCACGTCAGACGCTTAAAATCCTGGTTTGGGATTACATTGTCGATCAGGTCGCGATAGAGCAGCGGCGGCACCAGCTCAACCAGCGAGGTCAGGATGATCATCAACAGGACAAGACCAACATACTTCAAATAGGGCCGGGCGTATGTCAAGACCCGCTGTACAAGCAGTCGATCGACTTGCAGCTTCTTGCCTGTCTCGTCTGCATTCAACATTGACCACCAACGTCCATGGAACATTTCTGATTTACCTTTTTGATCGAGATCTTGTAATCTGGTATCCAGGAGATTTTACACCAGTTCGACTGACGCTGTTTGAACCCATTTGTGAATTGATAGACCTTGACAAATTAGAACATATATTCTATATTAAATTATGGATTCTCTCTGGTTGTTGATTGGGTTTCCGTTAAGGAGGCCTGAATGTATTTGGATATCAACTCTTCAATACTTTCAAAAGTCAGTTCAAATAGAGGGCTTGTTTTCGGTTTAATGATCTATGCTGCTCTGATCGCATTCGAATTGTTCAATTACGGGACGACTGAGTATGCCCTCCAGGACCTGATCGGTGATTTGAATTTCCTTGGTGTCTCGTGGTCGACGATCCTGGCAATCGCTTTCTGCGGAATTGACTTCGCAGGGATCGCCAGGATATTCACGCCTGAGCGCGGCGAAGGCCATCCAGCAGAATTATGGTATCTCTTTGCTGCCTGGATCCTGGCTGCGCTGATGAATGCCTTGCTGACCTGGTGGGGGGTCTCGATAGCGATCTTAAACCACGCTTCGCTCGGAAATATGCTCGTTGAGCGAAGCACCCTGCTCAAGGTTGTGCCGGTTTTCGTTGCGGTAATGGTCTGGCTGATCCGGGTGCTGACGATTGGCACACTCTCCTTGGCAGGAGACAAACTGTTCAGCCAGGCAGCGGTCCTGAACCGGCAGTCGGCCCGATCTCCTCAATGGCGAACCCATGTGCAGGGCGCGATCGAGCCCCCTCCTCAGCCGTCCCGACTCCAGGAATTGTCGCTCGGTTTCAATCCTGCACCGAAATCCGGCTCGCTACGTGGGGAACCCACTTATCGGCCTGTCTCGATGTCTGGCCGGCGTCAAGGGTAAGGATGGTGATCTCCGGTGGGCAGTTGACTCTCAACCCTAACCAGCTCGTCCCGAGTCCGCGGTTTGTGTAGAGTTGCATCCCGTTTATGGTGTACAACCCCTGCGGGTACAGCCTTCCCAATGGGGGGAGGTAAGGCGTCCCGATGACAGGCAGTCTGATCTGTCCGCCGTGAGAATGACCGGATAGCTGAAGCGCGAATTTCCCCGTTTTTGCACTGCGCGCAGCGAAATCTGGTTCGTGGGCCAGCAGAATTGCGGCCCCGTCTCCCGGTAATTGGTCGAGAACAGCGTCCAGGTCGTCGCAGCCCGCCAGATGATCGTCAATCCCGGCAAAATGGAGTGTACAGCCGTTTCTCGAGATCCCGATGACGGAATTGTTTAATTCCGTGATGTTGCTTTGCGCCAAAGACCAACGCACCACTTCAGCATTGGTCCAATGATCGTGGTTTCCTAATACAGAAATGATCCCGTCCTTTGCTTTGAGGATTGAGAGGGCTTCGACGAGGTCTGGCGCATATTTCTCTGCGCCGTGGTTGACGAAATCGCCTGTGATAACGACCAGGTCTGGATGGAGGGCGTTCACACTGTAAGCGATCTGCTCAAGATGCTGCCGGCGAATCCAGGTTCCGAGGTGGAAATCACTGATCTGAACGATTCGATATTGATGGAAGCTGTCCGGGAGAGCCGGGATGCATACCCTGATGCTGGTAAATTCCACACTTTTGAGGTCGAATCTCCACCCCAGTCTATTCTGACTCATGTTTACCCGCAATTCCTTTACATAATGAAGATAACGGCGAATTTGGCCCGACAGCCCGCTGATTCTATCAACCCGCAGAAGGGATGTCAAATCCTCCAGGTAGATAGCCGGTTCTTGGGATTATCCAGCCTTCCGGCGCAGTCTTTCCAAGCGATGTTGCAGCTGTGCTTCCCAATAACGGCGCTGGAATGGATCGTTTTCCAGGGATAGGAGCAGATTTAGACCTGATTCCGTCCAATAAATTGCCTGGGCGATATCTTTCAACCGGTGCTCAAATACCTTTGCAAGCTCTTCGAACGCATAGATCTCATTGTTTTTTGTGGCTTCCTGCCATAATTCAATCGACACCTCCAGGTTGTTTCTGCGTTTCTCCAACACTGACCAGCGATGCAGTGCTTCGCACCTCACCCCAAGCGGGAGTTCCGCAGCCAGGCCTTTTGAGTAACAGAGAACCGCATCTTCGATGCGTCCTTGGTCTTCGAAGATTTTCCCAAGAGCGACCATTTCAACCCCCAGCTGGACCACATCCCCATGAGGGTTAACAACCATCGCTGAGACGTGATTCAATAATGCCACCAGGGAGAGGATGTCCATCGCATTATGGTAAAAGACCTGGGACAGGGGGCGGGCGTCTCCGCCGCGCAGGTAATCGAAGTACAATGTTGGGATCAACCAGCCTGGGATATCTTCTCCGGAGCGGGAGACCTTGAGGATGTGCTCTTCAACCACCCCGAGCCTCCTGCTCGAAAGCCTGTCTCGCCAGAGCCGCCGGGCTAACGGAAGCAGGTCGAAATGCGGCGTAGAATTCAATGGCGGAGGATCGTCATTCAAGATAAATCGGGTATTCAAGAGCGGGGCGTCGAAAGCTTTGCCGTTAAATGTGACCAGGACTCCGGCATCCAAAAGGGTAGCCAACATTGCTGTGAGATGCGCTCTTTCTTCCGCTGGATCTCGCAGAAAGTATTGATATAAGTGGAAACCGTCGGTTTCAAATCGGCCAATGCCAACAAGGAATACGTAAGTCCCTGTTCCGCCGGCGAGCCCCGAGGTTTCGGTGTCCAAAAACAAAATCGAGGTGGGATCGAGCGAGGCGATGTTCGGATTCCCGGTTAATTCTCCAAGCCTGTCGAGTGATGGGGAAAGCTCCAGCCTCTGAGAGCCGTGTCGGTGACCGATTTGATAGATTTGTTCTCGGAGATAAGTCTGGCCATGAATGGTATCGATAATCCTTCCTTCGAGAACAAGTTCAATAGGAAAGAGACCTTTTTCCCTCGGTGGTTCGATTTCCCTCCCACCCAGTTTCACTCCGAGAGCTTTTAATTTATCCGATATCCCGGGCATCGCAAAACCGTTTCGTCAAACAGGGGAAAGATCACTTTCCCCGAAGGATTTCAAGGATAGCCAAAGCGGCATCTTTTCCGCCAATACCTGTTTCTCCTGCTGGTCCCACACAAGAAGGGCAGCCATCCGTGCAACTGCAGTTTACCACCAGATCATACCCACCTGAGATCAGCTCGTCATGAATTTCGAAGAGCCTTGCGCTGAAGCCGATTCCAGACGGAATGGTCTCGAACAGCACAACTGCCGGTTCTCCATCAACCAATTCAGCCTTAGGATCGGAAAAAACGCTGAGGTCACGTGAATCACACATCAGGTAAAACGGGGCCAGGTTACCCAGTACGTAAGCCAGTCCGGCAAGACCGCTTCGCATTCGAGCTGACTGCTCAATTTTCTGGTGGCATGAAGGGCACACCGTGATCAGATTCGCCAGCTGGTTCGCTTCATCAGGGGAGTCGAACTCTCGAAATGGTCGCTTATGGTGAACATGGTGGGCTTGACCTTGTTCGCTAACCCCGCAGACCTGGCACCGGTAATTGTCCCTGGCTCTGGTAAGTTCCCGTGTTCGGAGCCAGCCTGACCCGTATCGGTTCGGATCGTTAAGCCACAAACCAGAATCCCGCAATTGTGACACCGCTGCCCGGGAGATTCGGATCCAATAACCGGCAGTATTCAGGATCGAGGGGGGAAGATCGAGGTCACCGGAACCCACAGCTTCGTGGGACACCCATCGTTTGCGTTTGTACCCTTTCACCCTGTTCGTGACGGTGATATCCCCGAAGAATTTCGTTCCGCCGGGGACGTCTTGAACCTCTATCAGTTCGACAAGATCCACTTTCGTATCAATGATGGGCACCGTGTAATAGTCGACGCTTGCCTGTGAAAGCTTCGCCACACCCCGGTCGAGATCGAGTGATTCGACGAGGTACGTCTCCGTTTCATGCAGGTAGACTGCTTCCGGGTGGACCATCCAAGGCGCGCTTTCGAAGTCAACTTCGCCAATTGTTGTGGGTTTTTGTCCGTGATTAATCTGAAGGAGCACGCGCTTCGGCGAAGCTGTACGCAGCGGGATCTGGTCTGCAGGATAATTCTCGGACATCCAGAAGACCCTGTCATTGGATCTGTGAACGGTCCCTTCCATCTCCAGAAAATCAACGAGCTCCTGAAAATCGTCCACGGATAAATTTCCAAAGATTTCGTTGGAACCGAAGGGCAGTTCGAAGAACGCGCACCGCAGATGGGAGAGCAGGATCAACAGATTATCCGGGTTAATCAAGGCCTGTTCGGGCGAACGATCGAACAGGTATTCCGGGTGGCGGGCGAGGAATTGGTCCCGTGGATTGGGCGAGGCAACAAGGATCGTCAGCGATTCGTTTTCCCCGCGTCCCGCACGTCCGGCCTGCTGCCAGGTTGAGGCGATCGTCCCAGGATAGCTGACCAGCACCGAAGCAGTCATCTGTCCAATATCGATCCCCAGTTCGAGGGCGTTTGTCGCCACGACTATCCTGACGGCCTCTTCCCGCAGCCCCCGCTCAATTTCACGCCGGGTTTCAGGGAGGTAGCCGCTGCGGTAACCCCGCAGGATCTTGTTGATCACAGAGCCATCCCGGTGTGCTTCATACGCTGGCGAAGAGATGATCCTTTCCCTGAGATATGTGAGGATCAACTCCACAGCCCGGCGCGATTGGCCAAAAATGATCGACTGGATTTTATAATCAAAGAGGTCCTCCGCTAACCGGACAGTTTCCAGGAAAGAACTGCGCCTGAGACCAAGGTCCGGGTCAATGATTGGCGGGTTGTAAATCAGGAAGTTTCTGACACCCCGCACTGACCCATCCTCGGTGACGAGGGCGAGCGGCACCTCGACCAGTTTTTGTGCAAACTCGAGGGGGTTGGCGATTGTAGCAGAGGTGAGGATGAACTGGGGATTTGACCCGTAGTGGCGTGCGATTCGCTTCAGGCGGCGGATCACGTTGGCGACATGCGATCCGAATACACCTCGGTAGGTGTGCATTTCATCGATGATGATGAAGCGTAAATTGCGGAAGAAGGCCTCCCAGCGGGTGTGATGGGGGAGGATCCCGGTGTGGAGCATATCGGGGTTTGTCAGGACGATGCGTGCGTTTTCCCGGATCGCAGGCCGGTTGGCGGGAGGGGTATCTCCGTCATATGCGGCAACAGCAATGGGAGGGCCTGGCGATCCACGAAGGCGAGGTTTAATATTCGCATAGTCAATATCAGGCGAGATTTCATGAGGGAGATGCTTTACACCGCCCAGGTCTGCGAGCAGGGTCCGCAGATCATGCAGCTGGTCATGGGCAAGCGCCTTCGTCGGAAAAAGATAGAGGCTGTGCGCCGATTGATCTTCCAACATCGCATTGACGACCGGAAGGTTGTAACAGTACGTTTTTCCACTTGCAGTACCGGTCACCACGACAAAGTTTTTCCCAGCTTGAACGAGCTCCCATGCCCGTGCCTGGTGCGTGTAAAGTGTCCTGATATCGCGCACGGCGATTGCCAGCCTCAGGGCGGGATGCATGCTTTCAGGCATTTCCACGACTTTTGCAGCCCTTGCAGGGATAACCTGCCAGGCGGCAATATTTTCCTGGATTGTTGGGTCAGAGCGCCAGCGGTCAAGCAGTTTCTGAAGGGTCATTTCACCAGCTGAACAGTATCATTCATGGGAGAATCTATGAAATCAGTACGGAGTAATTTGATTTATAGCGCTTCGCATAAGCGGATAATTCGGTTTCCCACCGCGCATCGTCCCAATTCAGCTCAGGCTGGACGATCCTACGGACATCCTGGATCCATGGCAGCCCCCCACCAGGCAGGGACAGCCCTAATCTGACCCGTCTCAGAAGCAGGTCATCCAGATGTACAATACCTTCATTGCGCGCCGCCCATCTCAACTCTGCCCATAGAACCGGAGTGGAGTGTACGGCAGCCATCTCCTCGGTCCGCGCCGTTTCAGCAAAGCTGCCGATCTCCGATCCAAACCTACCCAGCAACCTTAGGCGCATTGCGCTGTTCACATCGAAATCCGCCAGAATATCCGGATGTGGAGTGTCCAGGATCGGCTGATCTGGATCGAAATCAAAACGGATGGCGCACTTTTTTCTCAGGAATTTGAGCGTCGTCACTGCCATAAGGCGGAATGTGGTCAATTTACCGCCAGTTATTGTGAGCAATCCATCTTCATACAGGATTATGTGTTCACGGGATTCTTTCGATGGATCTTTTTTTCCTGTGTTGATCACAGCGCGAACACCAGAAAAAGTGGACCGTACATCATCCAAGTCCAGCTGCTGCGCTGGGAAAGTATGTTGCGCAGCCTTCATCAGGTACTCGATCTCTTCCATGCTGATCGAAGGCTCTTCATCGATGTCGTGGGAGTGATCGACGTCCGTGGTTCCGATGATCGTGACTCCTTCCCAGGGGAAAGTGAAAACCGGTCTACGATCTGAAGGATGGAGGATACTCACAGCACGGGTCAGCGGGATCCGATCCCACGGAAACACCAGGTGGCTGCCGCGCAATCTTCGCAGGACAGGTCGCAATGCGGTTCCGTCCTGGCCTGGAAGGGCGCGCAGCTCATCCGCCCAGGCGCCGGTCGCGTTCACAACCATCTTTGCCTGAATTTCGAGGCAACGGCCGTTCCCCTGTGGGTCAGCGTCCCGAAGCTGGATCCCTCTGACCTGCCCGGCACGATCGAAAATGAAACCTTCGACCTTCGCATAGTTCAGTGCGATCCCGCCATTCCTGACGGATTCCCGGATGATGCGGAGGACCAGCCGGGCGTCGTCCGTGAGCGCGTCGATGTACCGGTAGCCACCCGTCAGTCCGGGCATTTCCAGCTCAGGGCACAATGCCTTGATCCCGGCTTTGTCGTAATAACGATGGTTCCACCGGATCGCCAGAAGATCGTACAGGGACAGACCGATCCCAAACAACCACGCAGGGATGGGATCGCTCCGGTTGCAGGCAATGACGAACCCGAGAGGGTTGATCAACCCGCGACCTTCGCGGAGCAGTCGTTCTCGCTCGCGAACAGAATCGAAGGTCATCTTGATTTGAGCGTTTTTCAGGTAGCGAAATCCTCCATGCACCAGTTTCGAGGACCGGCTTGACGTACCGGCTGCGAAGTCATTCGCCTCAACTAATAGAGTCTTCAGACCGGCGCGAGTGGCTTCTTTGAAGATCCCTGCTCCGGTGATTCCACCCCCGATCACGATCAGATCCCATACCTGATCGAGTCCGGACCAGATCTCATCCCGCCAACCTTTTGTCCACATGCGCCTGTCAGCCCTCCTGCCCCTCGGCATCCGTACTGTCGGGGACCAACACCCCTGGATTTAAGTTGCCTTGTGGATCTACCGACCGGGCAATGCTGGCGAGGATCCGGATCCCCAGAACCCCCTTTTCCTGTTCCAGGAATGGAAGATGGTCCTTTCCGATTCCATGCTGGTGGCTGATGGTTCCCCCACAGATCTGGATGGTCCGGCTCGCCGCATCCTTCATTCGACTCCAGTGTTCCAGCATCTGGTCTGGGTCCGGTGACCGGGGGAATAAATAAGTGAAATAAAGGCTTGCTCCGGTAGGGTACACATGGGAGACATGGGAAAAGACAAGAACTCTCGATCCAGAACCTTCACCTGCTTCACTGATCGCCTGTTTCACAGCGGTACTCGCAGCGATCACAGTCGTCCATGGTAAAGCAGTTTCCAGAGTGTCCAGTGCATAACCGGCCTCCCAGAGTGAATTCCGCAGGTATGGCGTCAAGAACCTGGACTTCTTCCAGATTTTGCCTATCACACTTCCCAGGTACAGCCCTCCGTATTCTCGACAGATTCGGATCGTTGCCCTGCGAGCTGCTCGCACCTGGCGCCTTTCACCGGTGACGCTGAAGATTAGCAGGCAGCGCCCTCGAGGATACCCTGCCAGAGTTAAACCACGCTGTCCCAGGGATGCCAGTCTGTCCTTTCCAGAAATGTAAAAAGTAACCTCAGTTTCCACAGGATCGAGCAGCCTGAGCATGGAAACCCCGACGCGCTGCTGGGCGAGCGACCGGACAGCATCAATCCCCAAATTCCAGTCATGAAAGATGAGGGCGAAGAATCCTTCAGATTCTGGCATTGGCCTGATGCGAATTGTGGCTTGCGTGATCACGCCAAAGCGCCCTTCTGACCCCAACACCAGCTGCCTCAGGTCGGGACCCGCGGCGCTCGCGGGGTAAGGATTAAGTTCGAGGCATCCGGATGGCGAAAAGATTTTACCGCCGAGAAAATTATCCTCGATTCGGCCATAATAATACGATTGCTGCCCACAGGAGCGCGTTGCAATCCAACCCCCCAGCGTGGAAAATTCGAAGGATTGCGGATAGTGCCCGAAAGTAAATCCCTGCTTATGGAGTTCAACTTCTAAATCCAGGCCGCGCACCCCCGCCTCGAACGTCGCCAGCAGGTTGCTTGAATCCAGTTCGATCTGGCGATTCAACCGGGACATATCGAGTGTCAGGCAGGGCATTTCACCGCCGGGAGGGTTGATGTGGCCCAAGACGCTGGTGCCTCCACCATAAGGGATAAGAACAACCCCGTGCTGTTTCGCATAGTCAATTATTTTTGCAACTTCCTGGTCTGTCTGCGGGTAAGCAATGCCATCGGGGAAAGTTGCTATCCTCCCGCACCGCAGCGAGATCCAGTCCGGTAAGGATTGACCGCGTGCGTGCCGGACCCTCTCCTCTCCTTCTGTGATCACCTGTTCGTGGGGGGGAAGGCGGGAGGGTGGTACCAGTGCAATCATCTGTGAGAGTTTTGCATCCTCCGCGAGGCAGCCTCGCCCGAGTTGTGCCTCCAGGTACTCGATTGCAAGCTGCGAGAGGGGATACTCGCAGTCTTCCCGCCCCCAACCATTCCAGCGTCTTATCATTGTTTTTCATCTTCTTTCGCGGGCTTCTCAGGAACCTCTGACCTGCCAAGAAGTATTCCCTGGGAGGGAACATACCGCTCTCGAGAGAAAATCACACTGCTGGCGCCAGCTTCGCGCTGGATAACCTCTTCCGGTTCCGCCTTTTTCTCTTCCAATTCCTGCCTCCACTCGATCAGCCTTTCATATTCGCCGGGTCGCAGTGCGTAATGCGCTGCATTTTTGATAAGGTGATCTGCCAACAACTTCATCACAGTCAGCCGTAAATCCTGGGGATCTTTGTATGGTAACCACTCTTCACTGGTCCTGACTAATCGGATGAATTCCTCCGCAGCAGGTGTTCGAAGGACAGTGGATTTCGCGAAGGGATAAATCCTCCGCCCAGATTTTCTGGAGAGCATCCATTCAACTCCAATAGGCGCGCGAATGTCAGTCCCAAGGATGAGTACGTGAACGTCAGCGCTGATTACAGAAGCTGGTTCGAGGCGTTCTCCTCTGATCGGGGATTGAAAAATCCTCCAGACCAATGTCACGGGGATTTCGGTCGTGAGGCGAGCTAAGACCTCTCGCTCTGCCTCCACATCTTTTGCGGCTGAAATATAGAAGACAATCTGATCGACCATTGCAAGACCTGAGAAGGTTTCAACACACAGGATTATCTGATTCTACCTCGAGAGAATTTCGGGGATCCGAGACGCCAAAGTAGAGGATCAACAGGGTGATGACACCCGTCAGGGATGAAGCGAAAAATGTCATCTTAAATCCCGCCAGGTCTGCGAGCCAGCCACCGATGATTGGAGCGAGAAAGCTGCTTGGTGCAATCAGCGTGTTGGCAAGCCCGATATATGCTGGCAGATCGGAATTCCGGCTGAAATCCACAGTCATCGCCATTGGTGCCGTCCAGCCTGCGACATTAGCGATGCCGGCCAGGATGAAGATCGGGTAGAACCATTGCACACCATTTGTTATCCAGGCGAGCAGTGTGCTGATCGTTGCCGCCACGATCCCCAGCTGGAAAGCTCTCAAATGGCCGCGCCGGTCTCCCAACCAACCGAGGACAGGGTTTGCCGTGACCTGTGCTCCCATCAACAGGCCGGTGAGAATCCCGGCGATGAACTCCGGGATTCCGAATTCTCGCACGGCATAGACTGTGTAGAATGCAAAACCCATGGTCGAGAACTGGGCAGCCATACGCGCCAGGATGAACCACCGGAAATTCCGATCCTCTTTGAGGATGGACTTAAGGTGCTCCTGGTAGCTCCCGGCTTTGGTTCGGTCTATTTCGATTTTCGCCCTTTCTTCCCTGGTTGAGGCGAGAAAGGCGAGCGAGATGAGCATACAGAGGCCAGCGAAGAAGAAGCAGAGGGTAAAATCCAGCGGGGATGTGTTTGCCATCAAGATCAGGCCGGCCATTACGGAACCGATGCTGGCCAGGAGATTCCCCGCCGCAGACTGCACCCCGTAGAAGGTCCCCAGCAGCCGGATTGGGATGATCTTGGCGATCAAGGACTGCCACGCTGTGGCGGTTAGCCCTCCCCCGAACCCCTGCCATACGAGCAGCAGGTAAGTCAGGATCAAGACTGCTTTCGCGCTCATGTGCGGTGAAAACCAGGCCAGGACTGCCAACCCTAAAAAGGGCAACCTTTCCTGGACAGTCATGAACAAAACCATCGGCTTAATACGCGAAAGCCGGGTGACCTTCGAGGCCGTGATGACTTGAGGTAACTGCCAGCCCACGGTGTGGATAGCCGGGATCAGTCCGATCAGCGTGGCGGAGTCTGTGAAATTGCTGACAAAGAGGGGGATCACCGTAACAAATGAGGCGAACCCCAGCGCGGCCCCGAAAAAGCTGCCGTCCAGGACATTCACGATGTAATTGAATCTTAACTGCCCGGTGGAGATCCGCTTCATGTTGTGATTCAGAGTTGACCTGCTCCCGGAACAGCACAGGCGAAATCAGAATATCTGTTCTTGTTTAAGAATTATACTAGAGGTCGTAAGAAATGGGGGTATTTCCACGGCTTATGCCGGGGACAGTTTATTATCCTCTGCCTGTGCTGATTATTTTGTCAGTATCGTTGGAAGCATTCCTTCGATTTCCAATCCATAAGCAGCTGCAAGGATTTCAATTGGGTGGACTGTGGGAATGCCCGTCGCTCGAGCGATCTGCCAGCGGCAGGTTTCGCTGTCGCAAGCCGCGAACGGAGCTCCTGCCGACCGAACGAATTCAAAGAGCGGTGCACCTACATCCTGGGAGATCTGGTATTTTTCCGACTTATAGCCATACGTCCCACAGATGCCGCAGCAGGCTGAAGGGCTTTCCAGGATCTTCAATCCGGGGATCATGCTCAAGATATCGTAAGTTGGCGATCCGACGCGGTGAGCCTGGAACTGGCAGGGGATGTGGTAAGGTATTTCGAACGGCAGAGCGCCCAGCGCGAGGTTCATGGACCCTTCAATCCTGAGATTTCGCAGGAATTCATGGATATCGAAAACCTGGGCAGCCACCGTAAAAGCCTCCGGTTCGTGATAGTCAAGCAGCTCAATGGCCTCCTCCTTGAGAGTCAGGGTACAGCTGGTGGAAGTTCCAACGATCGGAATTCCCCGGTTTGCGTACCCAAACAAGCTGCGTAAGTTGCTGGTCTGGTATCTCCTCGCTGCTGCGAATTCTCCGTTTGAAAGCAATGGCAATCCGCAGCAATTTTGAGGAGGTACGATGACTTCATACCCGTTGGCTTCGAGCACCTGAACCGCAGCTTTGCCGACCCACGGCTCATAATACTCTGTCGAACAGCCGTGAAAGTAGACGATTTTCTTTTCAGATCGCAGCGGCTGGCGGCGGTTGTGGAACCAGGCTGAAAAGCGCTGGTGAGAGAATGCAGGCAGAGGAGCTTTTTCATGTATTTGCAGCGTGAGGGCGACGAGCTGGCGAATTGGGCGGTTCGCAAGCAGCGCATTCGCCACGGGAGCGATCGGCTGCCCGAGTTTTCCTATAAGTTCAGACCTGCCTAGTATGTTGTTGCGGAGACGGGTGCGCAGGGAGAACTTACCAGAGGCGACCATGTGGGCGCGTGCACGTGCATTAATCTCAGCGATGCGCACCCCCGTTGGGCAGGCAAGATTGCAAATCCGGCATCCGCTGCAAAAATCCACCGATGAATCAGGGGAAGGGAAATCGGTCAGACGGAAACGACCTGCCTGAGGACCCTCATATTTGGGTCCCGGGAACAGGTCGGTGACCTTCGTCACCGGACATTTTGTTACACAGATGTTGCACTTGATGCAGGCATCAAGGGACCGTTCAACGGGCACATGGTAGCTATTCACGGCTCAGCGCTCCTCCCTATCTTAAAAGCGCTCACGAGATCCACGCCGTCCATACTGCGCTCACGGAGATAGTCGCCGCCAGCCAGGATCGTTCCCGCAATGTGAAGATTGCTGAAAAGGACTCGGTCGTTCTGATCTATCGGCCGCAGCTGCTTGTTTGCAACGGCGCCCGTCAAGTACACTGGCTGTCCTTCTGGACCCAGAAACTGCGGGGTGAACCAGTCCATTTTAGAACCTGGTCCCACGCAGGGAAGTTGGAAGATCGTCTCCTTCAGGCTGCCATCCTCCTTACCGGTTATTCCCCCTCCCAGGATTCCCCCAGTCGCGAGGACAAAGTGTTCAGCCCGTTGGTTTACAAGCCTGGCAGCAGCCTCGCTCTGCACCGAGGCGATCGCCCCGTTCTTACTCTCATACCGCGATACTTTGAGCCCATTAAATATTCTGCCTCCGGATTCCCTAATTGAATTGACCAACAGGTTGTGGATTCTGATCCCCGGGACCGAGGGAGGTAAACCAGGGATCTCAAAGACAGGAAGCCCAAGCTCTCCTTCCAGCTCCGCATGAATGAAGGCGGCATTTTCGATTCCAAGGACGGCTGGAAGACCGATCCTCCCGGCGTCCCCGAGTCTCGCACGCAGCGCAGTGATGAGTTCATCCCGGAAAGCAGCGTGCTCGAACAAAACCGCCAGGTGGAAAGGTGATTTTATCTTTTTCTCCCTCAAGAGGTGTAAATCCAGCAGGATACCCCGGGCGGGATATCCCGAGGAAGCCAGGTTCTCGGCGATCAGGCTGGGATAAAAATCCGTGAAGCCCTCGAATCCCACGATAAGCATGGGGTCCTTGTTGCTCAAATCCCCCGCGACCATTGTGAGGGGAGCAAGACAGGTCGGGCGCTGTGCTCCCAGGCTCGTGGGGAGCAGCCAGTTCTTTTCGAGAGACCCTTTGAACGGATAGCCGTTCGCGCCGCAAAATTCCAGGAAGCATTCGATC
Source organism: uncultured Anaerolineaceae bacterium (assembly GCA_964416175.1). Taxonomy (GTDB): domain Bacteria; phylum Chloroflexota; class Anaerolineae; order Anaerolineales; family UBA4823; genus CAYQDF01. The sequence goes on along the minus strand of CAYQDF010000021.1, from coordinate 22,515 downwards.
GCTTCATCGAGGATGCGCCTCCCCAATATGGAATAGGGATGAACCGGGTTGACTTGCTTTAATTTTCGCAGCGCACGGGTCAAATCTGTGATTGGATATTGATTTTCTCCAGGAAAATGGCCCAGGACATCAATGCACCCTGTGGACCAGTGAGTACGCCCCCAACCCATGGTGATCAAAGCTGTCCGCCTCCCTTTTGACGCCAGCAACCACGTTGTAAACAGCCCTGCCAGGCCCCCTCCGATGACGATCCATTCGAAGGGCTGATTATCGCTCGCCCCGGGCGGAAGAACAGACCTATGGTGTCCTTCTTTGGGACCTGCCATCGATTCCCGTCTGACTTCCTCAATTGCGAGAGGCGATTCATAAAGCTCCGCTGATAACCGACCGCCATACGCGGTCCCGGGGAGCTGGTCGATGCTCAAGAGGTTTAAGTAAATGAATTCGTTCAACCGTTCCTGGCGGAGCTGAGCTCCCCAAAGAACAGGCACCAGTCCTTTCCACCTCTCTTCAAGGAAATCCCGGATCGCGCCGTTCGTCTGCTCTACACCAGGATTCTTGAGTTCATGCAAAAGGCCGGCCGCGCGGATTGTGCAGAATCCCCCCTGGCAAGGTCCCATGCCCAGGCGCACGTCCCGCCGTATGTCGTCCAGTGTATTTGCCCCCTCATTCAGGATTGCCTTGACCAGAACGTCCCGGGTGACGTATTCGCATTCACAGAAAAGCGTCCCGAAAGTATCGTCTTTCTCGACCTTATCCAGTCGTTCGCCCAGATGATAGTATTTCTTTGAAGTAGATCCTGGCAGAGGTTCACTCTGAGTCCGGCAAGGACGCTCGACGCCCAGCTTCTTACAGACCAGATCGACGGTTTCTTCTGCCATCAGGCGATAGGTGGTCCATTTACCGCTTGTGATTGTGATGAAACCAGAGACTCCATCTCTCCTTTCGTGGTCGAGAAGGGTGAACGCTCTGGAGATATCTCGTGATCTGGAAGTTGCGGAGTCTTGATAAAGAGGGCGAATACCAGCCCAGGCTCTTAGGATGCGCATTTCTTTCAGACCCGGCACCAGTTTTCCCCCCTCTTCCAGCAGAAGGTTCACTTCCCAGGGCTCTATCGATACTCGATTGGGGTCTGAGATCTGGATATCTGTCGTTCCGATCACCGAAACCGTGTGAATCGGCACGATGATGTCGCCATCTGAAGGGATTTTGCAACGGTTGACGACTGTATTTAGGAAGCGATGGCAGAGCGCGACCAGGGTACCTTTCCCGGGCAGGATGCGCACGATTAAATTGGCTTTTTCAGCGACTTTTCCGGCCCATGCCCCAGCGGCGTTGATCACCAGATCAGCTTCTATGTGAACAGATTCGCCAGTTAGCAGGTTTTCGCAAATTGCGCCGGTGACTCTGTCCCCATTCCGAAGCAATGCGTGCAGAGGATGGTACGTGAGTACCTTCGCCCCATGCTCTTTGGCAGATGCTGCGTTCAATTCAGAGGCTAGGAAGGAATCGGCCGCGGCGTCGGGGACACGAAAGCAGCGATTGATCTCGGGGTTAAGATAGGGCTCTTCCCGCAGCATTTGATGAATGCTGATCTCTTCTACCGGGATTCCCGCGGCTTTACAGCCTGCCAGGAAGTAATGGGGATAATCCGGGTCGTCATGGGGCGTCAGGACAAAAAAGCCGCCCGTGTCTTCAATACAGTGGGGCATGATCCGCCGGAGGATTTGATTTTCGATGATGCATTCCCGAGCAGCTTGCGGATCCTTCACGACGTATCTGCCGCCGCTGTGCAGCAAGCCATGATAGCGGCCGGTCGTTCCGTGGCTGAGGTCACGCTGTTCGACCAGAACCGCAGCGAAGCCACGCATGGCCAGATCGCGCAGCACACCGGTTCCGGTGGCACCTCCGCCGATGACAAGGACCTCGGTCTTGATTTTGCGCATAGTCATTCCATCTCGTGTAAATACCCTGATGAGTGTCCGAGGCAGGGATCATTCTACCCAGTTCAGGGTCCGTTCGACTGCTTTCTTCCACATTTTATACTTATGATCTCGGATTTCGGCATCCATAGTTGGGTTCCAAGTTCGATCGACCCGCCAGTTCTCCACCAGGGAGTCGAGAGTCTCCCAAAAGCCGACAGCCAGCCCCGCTGCGTAAGCGGCTCCCAGGGCGGTCGTCTCTGAGATCTTGGGTCTCACAACGGGCACATTGAGGATATCTGCCTGGAACTGCATGAGCAGTTCATTCTTGACCATGCCCCCGTCCACTTTCAACCGGGTGAGGTTTACACCCGAATCTGCCTGCATCGCATCCAGCACTTCTCTCGTTTGAAAAGCAGTCGCTTCAAGAGCCGCCCGGGCGATATGTCCTTTGTTCGCGAAGCGCGTCAATCCAGCAATCACACCGCGGGCGTCCGAGCGCCAGTGCGGGGCGAATAAGCCCGAGAATGCAGGAACAAAGTAGACCTCACCATTATCGGAAACGCTTGCCGCAAGCTCTTCTATTTCAGCTGAAGAACGGATGATCTCCAGGTTGTCTCGCAGCCATTGGACCAGAGCCCCGGTGATCGCGATCGATCCTTCCAGAGCGTACACTGCGGGCCGGTCACCGAACTGAAAGGCAACCGTCGTGAGCAGCCCACTCCGGGAGGGGACAATCTCTTCGCCTGTATTCATCAACATGAAACAACCGGTTCCATAGGTGTTCTTCGCTTCTCCAGCCTGAAAACAAGCCTGCCCAACCAGGGCAGCCTGCTGATCGCCAAGGTCGCCGCAAATCGGTATCGACTTTCTAAAGGGACCTTCGATAGTCGTTGTTCCCCACACACTGGAATCGCTTGAGGGGACGATGCGGGGGAGAATTTGCGGCGGAATTGAAAAGGTCTGCAGGATCTCCGCGTCCCATTCCAGAGTATCCAGATTCATCAGCATCGTCCGACTGGCATTGGTCACATCGGTCACGTGGGCGCCCCCATCTGGACCGCCAGTCAGCCACCAGATCAACCACGTGTCGATGTTGCCGAACAACGCTTCACCGCGCCTGGCACCCAGTCTAGCTTCTTCAACGTTATCGAGGATCCATTTTATTTTCGGACCGGAGAAATAGGTTGCCAGAGGGAGGCCAACCCGTTCGCGAAAACAGTCATAACCCGCTTCTATGGCGATGCTGTCACAGATTGGTTTGGTGCGGGTATCTTGCCAGACCAGGGCGTTGCAATAAGGTCTGCCTGTCCGCTTGTTCCAAAGGATTGTTGTCTCGCGCTGATTCGTGATCCCAACTGCAGCAATGTGTGCTGGAGCGATTTCCCCCTTTTCCAATGCTGCCCGGATCACGTCTTGCGTCCGGGCCCAGATTTCCAGGGGGTCATGCTCGACCCATCCTGGCTGGGGATAGATCTGCGCATGTTCCTTTTGGGCGACGCTGAGTATCCTTCCTGCGCGGTCGAAGAATATGCACCGCGTGCTGGTCGTTCCCTGATCGATAGCGGCGACGATATTCTGCATAATCACCTCGATTTATCAAGAGTTATGTGAATTCGGGATAGAACAAAAATGCGCGCCGAGCGGAGGGCGGGCTTCTTCGACTTCTCCCTCGCAAGCTCGGGACTTTGACTGTTGAAAAACACCACCCTTCCATTATTTTCAAGATAGCATCTAATTCTAACAACAAATTTGCCGTTCAAGCACACAACCTTGATCTTGACCACGAACAGGGAAATCCTGAGTGTTGAGAAAGAGGGTAAAATACTAATCGCCTCGCAAGCCCGGTCTCACTGTTACGCAACCAAACCCTTGCCAGACAGGAATCGGGGACACGACCTAACATCCAGAAAATCGTCCAGGAGAGCCGTGCAACTTTTCAATACATTGTCCCAAAAGTCAGAGAATTTTGGACCAAGCAACGATCGGGTGACCATTTATGTGTGCGGGATTACTCCCTATGATACGACCCATCTGGGTCACGCGTTTACCTACACTTCGGTGGATATCCTTGTCCGTTTTCTAGAATCCAAAGGATATTCAGTTCTTTACGCACAAAACGTGACAGATGTTGATGATGATATCCTCCGGAAAGCCCGAGAAACTGGTGAAGACTGGCGCGACGTAGGTAACCGCTGGACTGCCCACTTTATCCAGGATATGATTGCTCTGAATGTGCGTCCGCCGGATTTTTACCCTCGAGCGACAGACGTCATCCCTGAGATCATTTCTACGGTGGAAAAACTCCTCGCCGCCGGCGTGGCATATGAATCAGCGGGAAATGTGTATTTCTCGGTTGACCGCTGGCAGGCGTTCGGCAGGCTCAGTCGGTTAAGCAAAGAGGAGATGTTGCCGATTGCGAATGAGCGCGGGAATCACCCTGATGACCCGCATAAACGCCATCCTTTGGATTTTGTGCTCTGGCAGGCTCAAGTGGAGGGGGAACCTGGTTGGGACAGTCCCTGGGGGCCTGGAAGGCCAGGCTGGCATATCGAGTGTTCTACCATGGCGACCAGGTACCTCGGCTCTCCGATCGATATCCACGGAGGAGGCGCAGACCTTTGTTTTCCCCACCACGAATGCGAGATTGCCCAGTTTGAGCCGATATCTCCGCATCGTCCCTTTGTGCGATTTTGGATGCACGCCGCAATGGTCTCTCATGCTGGCGCCAAGATGAGCAAATCTCTCGGCAACCTCATCATGGTGCGAGATCTGCTTCAGAAATATTCGCCAGATGCGCTGCGGCTGTATCTTGGCAGTCATCACTACCGGGAGCCATGGAGCCATTCAGAACATGAATTAGACCAGGCTCAACAGTGGGCGGATCTGTTAATTGCTGCCGCTACCGTCAGGGATGTGAATGGAGTAGCGTTGGATCCCGAGCCAGAAAGACAGCAATTCCTTCGCGCCATGGAGGAGGATCTGAATACACGAACGGCCGCGGCTGTGATGGTCAATCTGGCAGAACAGATCCTTAAATCCGCCGCGGGGCATCGATCCATATCGAATGCCCAGAGTTCGCTGGTTGAGATGTCCAGGATCTTTGGTTTAAGGCTGGGTTCTCTCCAGGATTCACGAGTGATCACCGGCTGGCATAACCATCTGCAACGATTCCCTGTCAAGGCAGTCGAGCCGAAGTAGGTGCTGCTTCGGCAAAGGAAAACCGATTACGCGCGGATACTCAAATCTGTCATTTTTGCTCGTGACGCCCAAGGTTATTCTGATAAAGGATCGCATTAAACGGGCAGGCGGGGATGCATTTTCCGCACGCGTTGCAGCGGCTCTGTTCAATGAAGAATGGTTCGCCGGGATCGATGCGGAACAGGGCACGGGTGCGGCAGACCTGCCGGGCCAGGCAGGGAACGCATGATTGGCATCTCATAGCATCTACTGAAGGGTATACCGTCATTTTAATAGATCGAATATCAATAAGATGCCGTGATCTTTCCAACAACTGCCCTTGCCCGTTCCTCTTCTGCTCGGGCCTGAAGCTGGTTTCGAAGTGACTGGATATCTCCTGGCACCAGATAGGCAGAAAAACCCAGGAAGATCGTTGTCAGGATCCAGGCTGAGAGACAAATGGTCAGAATCGCCAGGTGCAGGGAATATGGGCGGGCGATCAGCCCAGCCAGTAGAGGCGCCAGGGCTGCGCCGCCGTTTTCGATCAGGTATTGAATTGCGAGCGCTGTGCTCCTCACTTCAGGGAGGGTGATGTCGTAAACTGTTGCGATGACGTTGGCTGATGAAAATGGCATGAAGACCGCTGTCAGTAACATCATCACAAGGAACTGGCTCTTGTTATCAATGGGAACCTGCAGCGCGATCGTAAGAAAGACAGCTCCGGTGATCACCCCAAACATCCCCACCAGTAACCGCCCGCGAGGGTTTCTGCGGAAGTACAGGTCACCGAGCGCGCCGCCGATGAAATAACCGGATGCCAGCACGAGAATCGCCGGCGCCATGGTGAACAGCACTTCGTCGGTAGTATATCCACGTTCTGTTTGGAGGTACCTGAAAAACCAGTAGGTGATAACATTCCAGGGGAACACCCCCACAAAACCCTGAACGAAAAGCAGGATCAGGCTCTTTTTTCTGAAAAGCCCCTTTGCTGTCTGCATGTCGAACCGGTAGACGCCAATCTCTTCGAGTCCGGAAAGTTCAGGTTCGCTTTTACCTCTGGGGACCTCTTTCACGCCGAAGAAAATGACGATTGCCAGGATTATTCCTAACGAACCGGTTATGTAAAAGACTGCCCGCCAGCCGATCGCGCCACTTAATAGAGTTGCAGCAAGCAGTCCCATCATATAACCGAGCGGCTGAGAGAGCTGGAGCAGTCCGTAAATTTTTCCCCGCATCCTTGGACCAAAATAATCTGCGATCAGGCTGTAAAGCCCTGGATAACTCGAATCGTCGATCCCTGTCGAAGCCCGGCTGGCAAGAAAGGCGGGGTATGTCGGCGCGATCGCGCTCAGCCAGGTTGTAGATCCCCATATGATAGATGCGAGTGCCAGCAGCTTAGAACGGGTAAAACGGTCGTAAAGATATCCCCACAATGGATACAGGAACGCTCCCACCAGGAGCGCTCCCGTGAACACGGCTCCCATCTCCACTTCGTCGATGCCAAAGGTTTCCATGATCGGCGTCGTCAAAGGTCCGATGAGCAGTTTGTCGGACTGGTGAAGCAGCATAAAAATGAAGAAAATTGCGACGACGAACCAGCGATATGTGGATTTTTTATTCACGATTCAACCTCATTCACAAATTGTGCCTTCAATCTGGTTTGCGATTGAAGAATGAATTCTTTGAATCAGGCGATCCTTTCGATCCATCCGGATCTGTAGATGAGGTAAAGTAGAGCGATCCTGGTGCTGTTGTTCACCGCGTGGATGAGCACCGAGGTCCACAGCGACCGGCTGTATTCGAACAAGACTGCCAGGAGGATGCCCAGAAGGAAAGCGGTTATTCCAACTGCGAGGTTCAGGTGAATCAATCCAAATAACAGAGAACTCACAATCACACCTGTGATCACTCCCCACTTATCCCGAAGATACTGGTAGAGCACACCGCGGAAAAAGACCTCTTCACCAAACGGCGCAAGAATACCAGCTAGCAAGATCATTCCGAATGCCTGAACCCCCGTGATATCTTCTGGGAGGAGAAATTCCAGCTGGGGGTTTTCGAGAGGCATTCCAAGAGCAAGCATTACGATTAGAGTGATCAGTCCGGTGATCGGGATCGCAATCGAGGTAATTACGAATGCGATCACCAGCCAGCTGAAGGGCACGCTTTTTAACCCAACTGAATCCCAACCTGAATTTCGGCGCCGAATCCCAAAGAAATAAACGCCTCCGATCAACGCGATCGCTTCCATCCCGGCAACAATCAGGCTCTGAGCGATCGTTGGATGCAGGATTTGATCTGGTCCTGTATCCCAGGTGTTAAGTATTAATCCAAGGATACCAAAGCCTGTACTCAACAGGAACACGATCCCCCCTGAGATTATCAGCAAGTCTTTAAATCTCCAGAGATGAGATCCGGTTTCAGCGAGGTTTTGTTGGTTATTGTCCATTTTGCGAGATAGCAGTCGCAGAAGCCCCGCCACTCCGCTCAGCGCGCTCATTTGTTTTATCCCGAATCCATGTTAAATATCTCCCTATAAAGAAACCACTGCCCTTTCCTCCGGTCTGCGTTGCGAGGAGCCCGATCGTAGTAGATCTCGAAAGCTCTTCCGGATTTTGTGCGGATTTGAAAATAGTCTCTGCCCACCCCCCAGGAACCTCGTCCACTGGCAACCTCGGCGTGGGGCGGGGTCATATTGTGCGCCATCCTCCCGCGTCGCCTGTAGTCGTGCCATTCACTAAGGATTTCTGTGATCTGGTGAGTTTCTCCTCTCCAGATAAAACCATCCGGACAACCCGGTTTTTTCTCGAGAGTTGGCTTCATCTTGAAAATCACCTCAATGGGTTCTTCGATGAATCGGCTGGAAACAGGTCCCACGGCACGTACTCTACAGGTTTTTCGATCAGGTCATTCAATTATGATTTTGGACAGATCCTCCGCAGGGCGGGGGAATTCCATATTCAATGATTTGAGAGTATCAATAATGACTGTGCCGACCACGATGTTCCGATACCATTTCCGATTGGCGGGCACAATGTACCAGGGTGCCCAATCTGTGCTCGTCTTCGTCAGGACGTCTCCATAAGCACGCATGTATTGCGGCCATAATTTGCGCTCTTCAAGATCGCCCAATCGAAATTTCCACTGCTTTTGCGGGTCCTTGAGTCGAGCGAACAAGCGCTGTTTTTGTTCGTCCAGATCAATGTGGAGGAAGAATTTCAGGATGATTGTCCCTTCCTCGGCGAGAAGGCGTTCGAATTCATTTATGTGATTGAACCGGCGTGACCAGACTTTTCGCGGCACGAGATTATGGACCCGAACGGCAAGTACATCTTCATAATGGCTGCGGTTGAATATAACGATCTCGCCTTTCCGGGGAGTGGGTTTATGGACTCGCCATAAATAATCGTGAGCCAGCTCTTCTTCCGATGGGACCTTGAAGTTGGCAATCCGTACCCCCTGAGGGTTTACGCCGTTAAATACATGCCGAATGGTCCCGTCTTTCCCTGAAGTATCCATTCCCTGCAAGACGATGAGCAGTTTGTGTGCTTGTACTGCATAAAAAAGTTCTTGTAAAACCATTAAGTTGCTGTTCAGTTCCTGGAGATAGGTTTTCCCCGCAGCTTTGTCCCCTTCGAATTCTGATTGGTCATTGGGATCCCACTTGTCTAGATCAACTTTTTGGCCCTTCTGGATGCGATATTTCTTCATTGCAATCCACCAGTTTGCGGGATGGCACTCGATATTGTTTGTCGATATGACTCCAATCTTAAAATTCCCGAGAATCATACCACGATTATCTGTGCATTCTCGGGGAACGACTGTAAAATATAGCCAAGGATATTAGCGGTAAGTTCTCCATTCGTGCTCCGAATATAGATACATCAAAATAAGAAATATGCGAGCGACCGATCAACGATGTCTACAATCCGGCTCAGTGGATCTCACAGGCTCCTCGTTCACAAAGAAACGGTCTGGCCCATGATCTTCGACCCCGAGCATCTGATGCAGCTGATCCCCGGGTGTCAGGAACTCAAACAGGTCAGCGAAGGGGTTTATGAGGGGATTGTGAGCGTTGGATTTGGCGGTGTTGCCGGGAACTATTCTACGCGGGTGCGAATCATCGAATCTGCCCCGCCTGATTTCTGCAGGTTCGAAGGGGAAATTCAGGGGAAAACCGGGACGATTGAGGGGGAAGCAGCGTTCCAAATCGAGGACCAAAATGGATATAGCCTGGTTTCGTATACCGCGACCGGCGTCATTACTGGCGCTCTTTCTCTGATCTCACCGAGATTTATCGAAGGTGCTGTGAATTCGATGATCAAACAGGGGTTGGCCGCATGCGAAAAAAAGCTACGGCCGGTTTCTCCTGACCCGCCCTGAAATCAAGGTAAATATCTCCTGGAGGTTGCCATGCAGATCATCGACCTTTCCGTCCCAATTGGCGAAGACACCCTCAGCCCCCCCTCCGTTAACTTGCAACTCAAACTGACCAGTTACCATCGGGGACCCGGGTTCTGGCAGGCAAGCAAGGTAGAGATGCTGCTCCACACTGGTTCCCACGTGGACTTTCTGCGCCATGTACGGGCAGGCGGAGAAACGGCTGGCGATGTCGAATTGGATCGGGTCTGTGGAAATGCATGCGTGGTCGATCTGAGTTACGCTGGACCAAATCACCCCATCTCCATCGCAGATCTGGAGGCGAGAGCTGGAAGGGTATCCGTCGGCGACATCGTCCTTGTGAGGACCGATTGGACCGAGAAGCATTGGGGTAATTTTCCGACCTATTACATGGAATCGCCATACTGTCTGCCCGAAGCCGCGCAGTGGCTGGTCGATCGAGGCGTGAGAGCGATCGGGTTCGATTGCTTCAGTGAATACTGCGCTCGTTTGCCGGATTTCACTTCTGAGGATTTCATTATCCACAAGATCATCCTGGAGAATGGCGCGATCCTGATGCAGCAAATGACCAATCTGTCAAAACTACCGACCGATAGAAAATTTTCCTTCTTTGCTCCATTTGTTAAACTCCGCGGCGCTGAAGGTTCACCAGCCAGATTCTTTGCAGTCATCGAATAGAAAGGAGAGAAGCTTATGATCACTCAAGCCTACTATTTGCCAAATTCTATAGACGAGGCGGTTGAACTTCTGGCTGAGCACGGACCTGATTTGATGGTGATGGCTGGGGGTACATTGGCTATGCCACTCATCAATGAGGGGATTGCAATGCCTGAGAGAGTGATGGGACTGAGACGAGCTGGCATGGATGGAATTGAACGGGCCAATGGCAGCTTGCGAATTGGGGCGACAACAACTCTTTCACAAATGGAGAGGCAGAATCAACTGCCTCTTCTCGCTGAAGCCGCCAGGGCAGTCGGCGGTTGGGCTATAAGGAACATGGCGACGGTTGCTGGAAACCTGTTCGCACCTCCCCCGGCTGGGGATTTCGCGATAGCCCTCTTGGCCCTGGATGCAGAGATTCAACTCGTGAGCAAAAAAGTTAAGCGAAGGGTAAAACTCTCGGATTTCTACACCGGGTTCATGACGAACGTCCTTGCCTGGGATGAACTGGTGAGCGAGATTCTCATCACTGTACCTGATGGGAAGACAGCCTATCTCAAATATGGGCGTCGACATGCCAATACCCCTTCCATCGTTACAGTCGCTCTCGTGATTGGCTTCTCGGGAGAAGAGGTGACGTCAGCCAGGATTGCCGTGGGAGGGGCTGGTCCGCATCCGCTGCGCGCCCGCTCTGCGGAAGAATACCTGATTGGGAAACCTATCGATGGTAACGTCATCTCAAGAGTCAAAGAGCTTGTGTCAATGGAATGCGAACCTTTCACGGATGCGATCGCGAGCGAATGGTACCGCAGGCGGATGATCCCTGTGATCCTGGGCCGGGCTTTCGATCAGATTACTCGTTAGGAGATTGCCATGACTTCAAGAATAGTCACTTTTTCGCTAAACAACCGGCTGACAGACGTTGTTGTGAAGCCATTGACGACGCTGCAAACGGTGCTGCGGGAGCAGTTGGGATACACTGCAACTAAAGCAGGCTGCCGACAGGGTGGTTGTGGTTCATGCACTGTGCTCGTGAATGGGGAACCGATGCTTTCGTGCCTGCTGCCTGTCGAAGATGTCCAGGGTAAAGAGGTGACCACTCTGGAAGGGCTGACCCAGAATGGTCAGCTCCATCCACTCCAGGAGAGCTTTTTCGAAGAATTCGCAATCCAATGCGGCTACTGCACGCCAGGGATGATCGTCGTCGGTAAAGCTCTGTTGGACCGCAACCCGCATCCAGACCGGGAAGAGATCATCCGCGCTCTGACTGGTAACTATTGCCGGTGCACCGGATACGAACCGATCATCCGGGCAATCCAGAAGACTTCGCTGCGCGTTAGCAGTGAACCGATCCCGGGGAAAGGAAGCTGAGCATGTTAGCTGAAAAATTGCACGTTGTCGGTCGTTCTGTCTCCAGACGGGATGGTCTCGGACACGTAACCGGGAAGACAATTTACGTTGATGACATCAATTTTAAGGACATGCTGCATCTAAAGATGGTGCGAAGTCCTGTACCGCATGCGATGATTAAAGGAATTGATTTCACGCAAGCTGAAAAAGTTCCAGGTTTTATCCGGGAATTCACTCATAAAGATGTCCCGAAGAACATCTACACGATCCTGTGTTTGATCGGAGTAGGACCGGACGAAGAGCCAGTGCTTGCAGTTGACAGAGTGCTCTACCAGGGAGAACCAATTGCCGCGATTGTCGCTGAAACTGAAGAGGCAGCCATCGAGGCTGTATCGATAGTGAGGCTCGAACTCGAAGAGTTGCCTGCGGTCTTCGATGTCGAGGAGGCGCTTCAGCCTGGCGCACCCATTCTCAAACCCTGGGGGACCAACTATTTTGTCTACGAAGGCCATCACTGCCGCCGGGTGCGGTTTGGTGATGTGGAAAAAGCCTTTCAGGAGGCGGATTACATCATCGAAGATAAATACCAGACGACACCGATTGAGCATGCGCCTACAGAGACGACAGGCTGTGTCGCGAGGCCAGAACCCGATGGCCGGATAACCGTCTACACGAACACCCAGGCGCTGTTCTTCACTCTTGATAATACTGCTCTGATCCTCCAGATACCCTTCCAAAAATTGCATTTCGTGGGTGGCACGGTCGGCGGCGGTTTCGGGGGGAAAGTCGACGTGATCGTCGAACCGATCGCCACGCTTGCGGCAATGCGGACCAATCGCCCTGTAAAATATGTGTTCAGCCGGCAGGAAGAGATGCAGTGTTCATCATCTCGGGCGGCCTGGCGCATGTATTTTAAGGATGGCGTCATGAAAGATGGGCGGATCATCGCCCGGCAGATCACCTCCTACTCAGACTCTGGCGCCTACAACCGGCATTCACCGTACGCCGTAACGAAACACGCCGCAAACGTAGCCGGACCATACCGTATTCCTAATGTCTGGATAGATGCCTATTGCGTGTATACAAACCGGCAGCCAGCGAGCGCAATGCGCGGTTTCGGGGTGACCCCGGCCTCTTTCGCGATTGAAATGCAAATGGACAAGATCGCACAAGTCGTAGGCCTCGACCCCTGGGCGATCCGGTTTATCAATGCCTATCGAAACGGCGACATGAAGCCTCATCAAAAAGTTGTGGAAGATGCTACGCTGATCGAGGTCATGCAGGCGGCAGCAAATATGGTCGGTCACGAACTGCCGATGGAATATCAGCGAATGAGTTCCTGGGATGGGAAGGAGAAGTGAGATGGCTAAGAAAAGAGGCGTTGGGATTGCAGCGGTCAACTACCCCACGGGGATGAACCTGGGCGGTGATCCCTCCCAAGCATTGATCCACGCCACGACGACCGGGAATTTCGTGATCACGCTTTCAAGCACAGATCTCGGGCAGGGGCTGAAGACCGTCATCGCCCAAATCGGCGCTGAAGTGCTGGGTATTCCCTTCGAGAATGTGATGATCGATACTGCTGACACAGATACCGGACCGCATTGCATGGGGACGTTCGCAAGCCGGGCGACACACCGGGTCGGCAACGCGGTCATCCAAGCCGCCCAGGAAGCTCGCAAGGTGATGCTCGAAGTGGCTGCTGAGGAGTTGGAAGCCAACCCGGAAGACCTTATGACTGAAGGAGACGGTTTCATCCAAGTTAAAGGCTCGCCGGACAGAAAAATCCACATCGTTGATGTGGCCCTGGCGGCACATTTTAAATACGGGAGGACGATCTCCGGGCGGGGGATTTATATGAAGCCAAAAAGCGAGGTTGACCCTGAAACGGGCAAGATGGATCCCGACTCCACGGAAGCGCATGCCTGCACGGTTGCAGAAGTCGAAGTCGATACGGAGACCGGGGAAGTCACAGTATTGAGCCTGAAAAGCGCTTACGAAATTGGACGACAGGTGAATCCGGCCCTCGTCGAGGGGCAAATTCGCGGCGGTTCGGTGATGGGGATGGCGCACGCCCTCTACGAGTCGATTCAGCCGTACTATCCCCTGATTGATCACATGCCCACCGGCTTTAGTGAATATGTCTTGCCCGGTCCGATGGAGCTGCCAGAAATCGATAGCGTGGTGCTGGAATATCCTTCTGTCAATGGCCCCTTCGGAGTCAAGGGCATTGGTGAAATGACTGCCAACTCACCCATTCCAGCCATCGCCAACGCTATCGCGAACGCGATCGGAGTCCGAATTACAGAGATTCCCATCACGCCGGAGAAGATCCTGCGTGCACTTGAGGGAAAGGAAAGCGTAGAAGGTTGACCTGTTTCCTGGCAACGAAACAACGAATCTCAGGAGTAGTCTAGCATGCTGAAAGTGATCTCCTTGTTAAAGAGGAAGGAGGGGATGACCCTCGAGGAATTCCGCCACTGGGCGCTGAAAGAACATCCTGTTTTGGGGAAAAAGCTCCCCGGGATTCGTCATTACCGGATGAGCGTCATCCTCACGGAGGATCCAGCCTTGCCTTATCATGCGGTCTCTGAATTCTGGTTCGACGATAACGAAGCCAGGCTGGCTGCATTTGCCACCCCTGAAGGGAAAGCGGCGGCGGAAGACGCGGCAGCTCACTGCAGTTCCCGCGTTCACTTGCTCACTGAGGAAAAGATCATCATTGAGTAAGCATTGACGGGAAATTTGTGGATTTTGGATAGATTAGCCGCAAAATCCACAATCTCTATTCTTTTACGAACGACAGCAGAGCACCCGCAGTTGTAAATCCAGCTGCAACAAAGAAGCTGAGGTGAGCAGCCTGGGTGAGGCTGGCCGGAGATGAATCGTGCGCCAGGACAGTCGTCAGGATGGCGCCGGCCATGCCAACTCCTAACACCATACCGACCGATCTGGCAGTCGCCAGGATACCCGCGGCGATCCCCTGACGGTTGCGAGGGGCTGCCCCCATCAACGCAGAGTTGTTCGGGGAGATGAACATCCCTGTCCCCAGGCCGGCTATTCCCAGGGACAACCCGGCTTCAATGAATGATGATTCCAGGCTGAGCCTGGTCATCCCCAGCAGACCCACGGTCATAATTGCCATTCCAAGGGCGCAAGGGATCTTCGTCCCGATCCTGTCGGACAGCGTTCCTGAAATTGGCGCGATGATCGCCATGATCATGGGTTGGATTGTCAGGAGAGCTCCTGCCTGGGCTGGTGAGAGCCCACGCCCATTGATCAGATAAAAAGGGAACAACAACAGGATCGAAAAGATAGCGATGTAGTTTGCGACCGCACTCAGCGCTGAAGAAGTGAAGATGCGGTCCTTGAACAGTCTCAAATCGAGCATGGGATAGATCTTTTTGTTTTCAACTTGGATAAATACTGTCAGGGTCAATAGAGAGAAACCGAAGAGTCCAATTATCCAGACCGATCCCCACCCCCATGCGTGACCCTGGTTCAAAGCTGTCATCAGGGTGATTAAACCGGCGAGGAACAACCCGGCGCCTGCAATGTCGAACCTCTCTTCTCTTTTATGCTCGTCGACCGGAGGGATCAAGGTCCAACTGAGTATAAGGGCGAGAGATCCAACCGGGACATTGATATAGAAGATAGCCCTCCAGGAGATCAAATCCGTCAACCATCCTCCAAGCGAAGGTGCTACCGTCAAACCAAGATAAGTCATCGTCGCCTGTAGTCCCAACGCCTGTCCGCGTTGGGTGGCCGGGAAGTTTTTTGTAAGAATGGCAGGAGAATTGGATGCCAGCATCGCTGCTCCGAATGCCTGGATGCCCCGAAATGTGATCAGGTAGCCAACTGTTGGAGACAGTCCACACAGCGCCGATGCCGTGATGAATATCCCAAACCCCCAAAGGAAAACGCGTTTGTGTCCCAGCAGGTCTCCGAGGCGTCCGAAAGTCAGCAGTAAACCGCTGACGATCAGCAGATAAATTGTGACAACCCATTCCACTTGGGCGATATCGCTGCCCAGGGATTGATTGATCACTGGAAGCACTGTGTTTACTACGCTGGTATCCAGCGCGGACATAAAAGTGCTCGCGCCAATCGCTAACAAGACGAGCCATTTTTGATTCACCCGATTGAAGGCTCGATTCATATCCGACCAGGAATGGGGTTGGAAGAATGCATCGATTGGAACAAAGACCCGTCTGACTCCCTCAGCGCGTATACCCCGGGTACCGGTCAGCGACTTGGGTTGATGGCATGAGTTTACCGGAGAAGTGGAGCAGCGTCAAACGGAAATTAATGAAATCGTTAAAATCTTTTTATTGATTCGTAAGGAATAGCTGGTATCCTCGTTGTAAATCAGAGAACTATGGTCAAATTTAATGGGAGAATGTGATGCAGAAGATTAAATCATCTGAAATCACTCCGGAGAGTCTTTACTTGAATCGGCGTGAGTTTATTAAGAGCCTTGGGATCATGAGTGCCGGATCGCTGCTGCTGGCTGCCTGTGGAGGAAGGGCACCGACCTCACCGGCTGAAGGAGAAGACCTGGTCGTAAGCACTGGAAGTGACGAGTTCGGAGACCCTCTGACGCCTTATGAAGCGATCACGAATTACAACAATTATTACGAATTCACGGTCAGCAAAGAAGGTGTTGCGAAACTCGCCAGGGACTTTGTGACTTCTCCATGGGAAGTCAAGGTCGGGGGGATGGTCACGCGGCCCAAGACGTATTCTGTCGACGAACTGGTCTCGAAATTTACCCAGCAAGAACGTATCTACCGTCTGCGGTGTGTGGAGGCGTGGTCGGTGGTGATCCCCTGGCTTGGGTTTCCGCTCCACGAACTGCTCAAAGAAGTCGAACCAACTGCTGATGCCAGGTATGTTCGTTTCGAATCGGTTTACGACCCAGAGCAGATGCCGGGCCAAAGAAATGATTGGTACAACTGGCCTTACGTCGAAGGGCTTCGGCTCGACGAAGCGATGAACGACCTCACGCTTTTGGCGACCGGATTATATGGTAAGCCCCTGCCTCCCCAGGACGGCGCGCCAATCCGCCTGGTTGTGCCCTGGAAATACGGATTTAAGAGCATCAAGGCGATCGTCAAGATCGACCTGGTGGCAGAAATGCCGGTCTCCTTGTGGATGGCTGCAGCGCCGCAAGAGTATGGGTTTTACGCAAACGTAAATCCGAAAGTTGATCATCCCCGCTGGTCTCAGTCCTCGGAACGCAGGATCGGGGAGGTCGGCAGGCGAGAGACTTTGATGTTCAATGGTTATGAAAAAGAAGTCGCTTCCCTGTATGCAGGCATGGATTTAAGTGTGAATTATTAGAAGCTATTTCAAAAATACAATGAGAATATCCCTGCCTAAGATGACCAGATTCCAGTGGCTAGTTCACCTGGCGGCGATAACCCCGCTGCTCTCGCTTGTCTATGATGCGCTGACCAATCATCTCACGGTCAATCCGATCCAGTATTTGACCGTCCGGACTGGAAAATTCACCCTGGTCTTGTTGATCTTCTCCCTTGCGTGCACCCCCATCAACACACTGTTCGGATTCCGGCCTGTTTTAAAGGTCCGCCGGGCATTGGGCTTGTACGCATTCTTTTATGCGAGTATGCATTTCCTGATTTTCGTCCTGGTAGATTACTCGCTAAATTTAACGCTCATCAAAGAGGCGATTTTTGAAAAGCGATATGCGATTGTTGGGTTCACTGCATTTATCATCCTTCTCCCACTGGCAATCACATCTACCCGCGGATGGATGAAGCGGCTGGGGAAAAACTGGACCCGTCTTCACAGGTTTGTCTACCTGGCCGGGATTCTGGGGATCATCCATTACGTCTGGCTGGTCAAATCGGATATCCGGATCCCTCTGCTCTATGGGCTTATCCTTGGCGTGTTGTTAATTGCACGGATAAAGCCTGTCCGGCGATTCTTAAGCCGTATTCGCTATCTCAGCTCTGTCCAAAAGTTGATCTCGAGGGGAGTTCCCAGGATTTCGAAATCCCAGGTTATCAGGGAAAAGACAGCTTCTGAAGGAACACCCAAGATCGCTGCGTAGAATTGTCCTCTGCTCAAAATCCCCCTGGTTAATTCACCTGGGGGTTTTCCAATGCGATGGGATCACCCTGGCCAAGCGTACGGAGAAGAAGGATCAAGGATATGAAGAAAGCCATTGGGAAAACCCATAGAGAAGCTTGAAAATCCGCAAATCTTACCACCAGGGACATTAAGAACGGAAGCAGAATCCCGCCAAGTGGTATCGCGACTTTGATAGAGCTCAGAGCGGTACCCACCATGTTGCGGTAGACGAGTCCGGTATAAGCGAGCATCAAGGGTAACAGAGCGGAAGTTGCCAGACCTGCCAGGAAGATCGCCAGGTAAGTAAGAGGTCCAAGGTTTATAAAGTAAAGAACGGCGAAGATCAGAGTCGAGGCTGCAAACAACACCAAGATGTATCTGGAGATGCTCTCTTTTGGGGTCAAAGCCCCGAGCAGGATGCGCCCCACTGCGATACCGGCCAGGAAGATGACCAGACCAATTTTAGAAGTGACTTGAGAAAATCCGCGCAGATCCATCAGGAAGGTGGTCATCACGCCGATTGACCCTGCTTCGACTCCGACGACGGTGATCGTCGCGATGAAGAATGTGATAATGAGTCTTTCCCGGGTTAATAACCTGATTTTCTGGAAATAGGGTTCGGCCCGAGCGGCGGGATTTTCCATCCGAATCAGGAAAAAAACGATGGCTAGGACCAGTACAAGGACCCCGGCCTGGATGACTGCATTCCGCCAGCCCATCTGCAAGAAGATCAGGTACAGCGTGATCAGGAGCGATCCCGCCGTTACAAAGAAATGATTGATGTTTATGTGCAGGGCTGCGCGCCGTGGATGAATTTCCATTAACATGGCATCAGTCACGCCTTCATAAGCGCCGATCCCCACGCCTATCAAGAACATGAGCAACAGGTTCACCTCGAAGACGTGGGAGAGATAGAAGGTGAGGAGGGCTGGGGACAGGATCAGGCTGCCGACCAGCAAAATCCGGGGCTTTTCCAGGCGATCCGCCAGGGCGCCGGATGCCAGGACAGAGATCATAAATCCGATGTTCTGGAACGCGATCATGAGTCCAATTTCAAATGGTGTCAGCCCGATGTTGCGCGCAGCTGCGCCGATGACAGACGATGAAATTCCCAGGAACAGCATGGACGAGTAGGAAGCGGCTGTGATGATTCGGATGCTTTTGATCATGGCAATTCACGTTGCTCCTGTGCTTTGAGATTGGCTGCAGACGAATGGAATGGCATTCATGACCTGACTGGGTCGGATGACCAGCTTTAAGAAAATTGAACGATGTTGTCCGACCCGCCAGTCGGATGGGGGATCATGGACAGAGGCATCTGAATCATTGGACGATGCCCAGGACCTCAACGAGAAATGCAAGGATATCTGACTGTTCTTCGATCAAAATGTTGGTCGGTTTGCCGAAGCCGTGACCGGCTTTAGTCTGGATCCGGATCAGGATCGGCGCATCTCCAGCCTGGGCTGCTTGAAGGGCTGCGGCAAACTTGAAGGAATGTCCGGGAACGACGCGATCGTCGTGATCACCCGCTGTCAAGAGAGTCGCGGGATAGCGGATTCCGGGTTTGATGTTGTGGAGCGGTGAGTACTTAAGAAGGACTTTGAATTGTTCAGGGTCGTCCGACGAGCCATAATCACTCACCCATGCCCAACCGATCGTGAACTTATGAAAGCGCAGCATATCCATCACGCCGACCGCTGGCAGCGCCGCGCCAAACAGTTCGGGTCGCTGGGTGATGCAGGCGCCTACCAACAAACAACCGTTTGACCTGCCATCGATTGCAAGGCGTGATGCGATCGTGATCCGATTGGCGATCAGATATTCCGCACAAGCGATCATGTCGTCGAACACATTTTGCTTGTTCTCGAGTGAACCTGCCCTGTGCCATGCTTCGCCATATTCTCCTCCACCTCGGAGGTTCGCAACAGCCAGGATCCCGCCCATTTCGAGCCAGACCAGTCGATTGACCATGAATGTAGGGGTGATCGAGATGTTAAAACCTCCGTATCCGTATAGCAATGTTGGATTGCTTCCATCTTTGCGAATTCCCTCGCGGGATACGAGGAACATGGGAATCATCGCGCCATCTTTGCTAGGGAGAAATACTTGGTCGGTCCGGTAGACAGCCAGATCGATGCCCAGGTCCGGGAGTTCGAGCGCTTCGCTTCTGTCATCTATAAACGAATAGCGGAAAGCCGTGGGTGGATAGGCAAAAGAATGAAAGCTGAAGAACAATTCATCATCCTCTCGTTCGCCGAAAAGAACCAGCTCGTTATTGATGCTTACTATCGATCCAAGCGTCGGTAGTTGGATTTCACCAAGATATGATCCGGTAAGGTCAAATTTTTTCAATTGATGGTGGGCATGATGCAGGTACAGGATTACGAACTGATGGTTGACGATTTTTACTGTTTCAAGGACGTCGTCGGATTCGGGAATCAAAACCTGCCAATCCGGCTTCCCAGGTTTGCGCAGATCGACAGCGATCAGCTGTCCTTTCGGGGCGCCATTATCTGTCCTCAAATAAAATACAGGCCCGTCGTTGCCGATAAATTCATAAGCAGCTTCGAGATTCGAAATCAATTCGATGAATCCAGTTGATCCTGACAACTCTTTGTAGAACAGGCGGTTCCTGGTATCCGTCCCGTGCCACACGTGCAACACCAGGTACTCCCCCGCGCGGCTGACCTTTGCATCGAATCCCCATTCGGGTTGATCAAGGCGCTGATAGATGAGTTCATCTTTTTCCTGTGAGGTCCCCAGCCGATGCAAATATAGTTTTTGATTCAGATTGACTTCGAGGAGCCGGTCTGATTCATCGGGCGGTTCATACCGGGTGTAGAAAAATCCTGAAGAATCTGGCAGCCAGGTGGCCGAGGAGAATTTGCTCCATTCGAGGTTATCGGGTAAATCTTCTCCCGACCGAATATCTCGAATATGCCAGGTCTGCCAGTCCGACCCGCCCGAGCTGGTCGAGTAGGCGAGGTATCGAGCGTCCTGGCTGACCCTCCAATCGGTCAGCGCGATCGTCCCGTCTTCCGACAGCTGGTTTGGGTCGAGAAGGACCAGCTTCTCCCCAACCAGAGAATCAAATGTGTAGAGGACATCCTGGTTCTGGAGTCCGGAGTTCCGGAGCTGAAAATAGCGGCCTCCGATCTTACGAGGCGCATAAGCCTTGGGATAATCCCACAGCTCCCTCAGCCGCTGGCGAATCGTTTCTCTGACGGGAATATTCTCAAGAAATGAGAAGGTCAGAGAATTTTGGGTTTCAATCCACTCCCTGGTCTGAGGAGAATCAGTGTCTTCAAGCCAGCGATAAGGATCATGGATCAGGGTGCCATGGTAGTTGTCCACTTGAGCGGTAGTGGCTGTGAAGGGGTATTTGATGGCAGACATGTTGAGGGAATCATCTCCTGTGATAAGAGTTATAGTAGCCTATTCACGATCGAACTCGCTTCCCGGAGCGATGATGCGCTCGCCATACCGGCTTTTTAAATCGTCCAATACAGCCTTCAAGCGCGCGACTTTCTCCTTAATTCGGCCTTGAAACTCGTTTTCCCAGAGTCTCAATTGCAGAGGTTGCAGCCCGCTCACACCAACTCCGAGCAGCCGGACAGATCTTCCTGATCTCCAGACCTGTCTGAAAAGTTCGGAGGCTTTGTCCGAAATCAGATCTTTTTGACTGGTTGGGTGTTGAAGTGTGATCTGTCGGCTGATCGTCGTGAAATCAGGCCAGCGTACCTTTATTTTTATGGTTTTCGCCTCGAGGTGTTTCCGTTGTAAGCGCTGGCTGACCTCGTGTGCCAGGGTTTTTATGACTTTTTCCAGCGCTTCAGGATCAGATATGTCGGCTGAAAAAGTTGTCTCCTGGCTGATGGATTTCAAAGTATGGCTTGTTGAGAGTGGGCGATCATCAAGTCCTTTGGCTCTGCGGGAAATTTCGTAGCCCATCTTTCCAAAAGCATCGATAAGCTCTTTTTCGGGCGCTGTTGCCAGATCGCCGATAGTCCGGAAACCCAGCTGGATAAGCCTTTGCGCGGTTTTAGGTCCGACGCCCCACAGCATCTCCACAGGGAGAGGGGCTAAAAATGCAGATTCTTGACCAGGATCAACGATGTGGATAGCATTTGGGGGTGAATCTTTAATTGCGGAGGTGGCTTTTGCATATTCAGTGGCGATCTTGGCCACGAGCTTATTCGTCGCCACTCCGATTGAACAGGGCAGCAGCAGTTCGCGGTTGATTCGCGCTTGAAGGGCGCGTGCGATCACCTCTCCAGGACCAGGAATGTCGGTGAGATCCACAAAAGCTTCGTCAATTGAGATTTGTTCGATCGAATGCGTGAGTTCGTCGATGAGAAACATCACGCGGCGAGAGTAGCTGGCATAATCTCCATAATGACCGTGGATGATGATAAGGTCAGGACATAATTTAACCGCCCTTGCCATCGGCATTGCAGATCTAATCCCAAAAGTACGGGCTGTGTATGAGCAGGAAGCCACCACTCCCCGCTCTTCCGGGCGGCCTCCGACGGCAAACGGTTTACCTTTCAAGGATGGGTCACGGATTTCTTCGACTGCGCAGAAAAAAGCATCCAGATCGATATGCATGATTTTGCGGGGTGCAGCCATACGAAGTGATTATATCGAATAAGTCGGTTCATAATAAAATCGGTCGAGTTCATTGACTTGTTCAAAGAATTCAAGTATTCTCCCGTTCCAGGAGGAGTCAGATTGATCCGGACACTGCAACAAGACACGGCACACAATAGCATTCGAATTGAAAAGATCAGGACGAAGGAATTGATTGCATTTGCAGCCAGGGAGATCAGCCGCGCCAAAAAAGGGCAGTTCATCCCGATAACCATGCAAAGAGCGATCTCACATACCCACAATCCTTACGCCGATG
>CAYQDF010000020.1:0-37692 GCA_964416175.1 uncultured Anaerolineaceae bacterium | reverse complement strand
AGGCTGGCGATCTCAACCGGACGGCTGACCCTGACCCGCACGTGCGCTGTTTTCAGCCTGGCGGCGACGGCGGCGACGGCTTCCGCGGCGTCGACCCCGACCTTCAGCGCCAGGTCGCTGACGTGGAGGACCGCCTTCTCCGTGTGAGCGAGGGCGTAGCCGAGCGGCTCTTCTTTCCCCCACAGGACCCAGATGTCGGCCAGGCTCACCTGGTCGCGGAGGCGGGCGAACGGCCTAGGCCTCCAGGCAAAGCCGAGATACCCGCGCGCGAGCGCCGCGTACACCCCCTCTGCAAGATCATATCCCGCCGCGCCGGCCGGCGCGGCGCGCAGGCGGGTGGGCTGGTGGGCGGTCTCCCAGGTCGCCAGCGCCGTCCCCCACACGTTCATGTCCTCGTAGCCGTGCTGGCGGTACAGCCGGTAGGCCCTGCGGAAACGGCCCGTCCCGAGCGTGGAGAAGCGCAGGCCGGCGGCGCGCATCCGCTCGTGGGCTTCGTCCAGCAGGAGGGACGCAACGCCGCGCCCGGCATACTGGGGATGGGTGGAAACCGCCCAGACGCCGCCCATATCTTCTCGCCCCCCGGCGGTGATCATCGGCAGGCGGAAGACGCCTACATGCCCGACGACGATGTCGTCTTCCACGGCGCATACCGACAGGCAGGGGAAAGGGCGGGGGTCCGTGCGGCGGATGTGCGCGGCGTGTTCCGGGGTGAGCTGGAAATCCAGCGCCAGCAGGGTGAGGTTAAATACCTGTAATGGGTCAACTTCGTTGTATTCCAAAATCTTCATCATTATGACCTAAGGACAGGCAGCTTTTCCTGTATACCGAAGCGAGCCGTCCTCGATGCGCCAGATGCGGATTTCCAACCCGTCGGTGGAGACCAGGAGCTGGCTGTCCGGTGAGAAAATCATCCCCCACACCGGACCCGGATGCCCTGCCAGGACGTGCACGATTTCCGAACCATCCTCCGTGTTGAGGAACACATTGGAGTTGTCATCGATATCAGCGTAGGCCAGGTAACGCCCATCCGGCGAGAAGCTGACCGCCATGCTGTTTTTGACCTCGTTCCAGACCAGTTCGCCATTGGAGATCCTCCACACGTACAGGCCAGCAGCCAGATCCGCGGCGACATACCGTGAAACGTTTTGTCCATTCCCAAATTTGATTCACGGTTTCTCCTGCGATTTACTGACAATCAACTTGCCCTCCATCCCCGCCTGACGGTGGCCTGAGACGGTGCAGTAATAGGCAAACTCGCCAGCATTGCCAGTTTCGAAAACCACATCAGTCGTTTGGCCTTTTATGATGACCATTGCCGTCTGTGCGTTCAAATCGGGGATGGCGAAATCATGAGGCATGCCATCGCCGTTGACCAATATGACCCGGACCTTATCGCCTTGCCGTGCGGCCAGATCCGGGTTGATCACGCCGTCGATCTCGCCGCCGACTCCCAGGAAAACCATTTTTCCGGTATCCATCGAGGTCGTGAGGGTGAATTCGACGTCGAAATCCGCCTGCGCCTTGGCGGGAGGCTGCGTCGTGCAGCCTCCCGCGATCAGGGCTAACAGGGCGAGAAGAAGGGACGAGGCGCGCAGTGCATTCATGGGCAAACTCCATAAGTTGTGATTGACTAGCAGGGATCAGAACGTCCAATAGCGCGCCGTCGCCATCGTCAGGATGGAAACGGTCAGCGCCACGAAGTCGACCAGCTCGGCGCGGGAGAGCTTCTTTTCCAGGGCCTGCAGGGTGCTGACCTGCTCGGGAGCTGGCTTCCCGCCAGCCATGGCGATCTGCCGCCCCAGGGCGCCCATCTTCGCCGCGGTCGGGCCGATCCCGAGACCCCCGACGAAGAAGGCGACCAGCGCGGCCAGCGAGCCGATCGTGAATCCCAGGCCGGGGCCGGTCTTCATCCAGGCCAGGTTGAATCCTCCCGAAGCGTTCAGGTACAGGACCGCCCCCGCCAGGACAGTCAGCAGACTGACGATCATCATGAAGAGCGGATATTTCCGCCGCTCGGCCAGGATCTCCATGAACTGCGGCCCCGCCGGGCCAATGGCTTTCACCGATGGTTTGAAGAAGAACAGGTAGGAGATCGCCGCGCCGATCCAGAGCGTTCCGGAAAGAATATGAATAACGCGAAGCAGTATCAGCAGGTAGATGTTCATGACAGGCCTCCTCTTTGGATTTGTTGCGGATGTTCTTGCGGGTCATTAAACAACAGGATCGGCGCGCTTTGGGGTTACCCCGGTCACCCTCTTACTGACCCAAAATATGCTACAATTTTTACAAACATAGAAAGAATACCTCGGTCTGTGGTTGAACGCAGCAAACCGTCTCCCCGGATGTCGAGCAGCCGAGAGGGAGGGACGACCTGGAAAATCCGGTTTCCTTTGGCGAGTGGCTCAAGTCCCGCCGCAAGGCGCTCGACCTGACCCAGGAAGAACTGGCGCAGCGCAGCGGATGCACCGTCTTCGCCCTGCGGAAGATCGAATCGGGGGAACGCAGGCCTTCCAAGCAGCTCGCGGGACTGCTGGCCGCCGCGCTCGAAGTTCCGGAAGGAGACAGACCGACGTTTATCCGCGTCGCACGCGGAGAGTTGGGCCTGGGACGCATCCGCCCCCCGGCGCTCGACTCCGCACTCGCCTCGCTTTCCCCCCGGCCTGCTGCTCAATACCTGCCTCTGTCTCCAACTCCGCTTTTGGGGCGCGAGTCCGAACTCGCGGCGATGGAAAGGATATTCAACGCATCGCAGTGCCGCCTGCTGACCCTGACAGGCGTGGGAGGGATCGGCAAGACGCGGCTGGGGATCGAGTTCGCTGCGCGGCAGCGCGGCGTGTTTCCCGCCGGCGTCCATTACGTCCCGCTGGCCTCGATCGACTCGGCGGAATTGATCGTCCCCGCCATTGCGGAAGCCCTCGAGTTTTCGTTTTCCGGCCCCGTCGACCCGAAGGGACAGTTGTTCTATCACCTGGCGCGCGAGATCAAGCAGCCGGCGCTTCTGATCCTGGATAATCTCGAACACCTGCTGGCTGGATCTTCCACGGCAGCGGATCTGGTGGCAGAGATGCTCCAGCGGTTTCCCAGCCTCAAAATCCTCTGCACCTCCCGCGAACGGCTGAATCTGCACGGGGAATGGGTCTATGAATTGCACGGCCTGTCTGTCCCTTCGTCTGGGTACGTGGGCAAACTGGAAGACTACAGCGCGGCTGTCTTATTCATTCAGTGCGCGCGGCGGATGGATGCCGGATTCGAATTGACGGAGGCAGACGAGCCAGCCCTGGTCCGGATCTGCCAGCTGCTCGAAGGGATCCCTCTGGCGATCGAGCTCGCCGCGGCGTGGGTGGGAATGCTCTCATGCAGGGAGATTGCACAGGAGATCGAGACGAGCATAGATTTTCTGACCACCTCCATGCGCGATATTCCCGAGCGTCATCGTTCGCTCCGGGCGACCTTCGATCACTCCTGGCGGCTGTTGTCCGACGCAGAACGGGACGCGTTGAGCCGCCTGTCCGTCTTTCATGGAGGGTTTGATCGCCTCGCGGCGGAGCGGATCGCCGGCGCTTCCCTGCCGCTGCTGTCGTCGCTGGTCTCCAAATCGCTGGTGCGGCGCACGCAGGATGGGCGCTACGACCTGCATGAGGTGATCCGTCAATATGCCCTGACCCACCTCAACGAAGACAGCTCCCGGCGTCTGGAAACCTGCGACCGCCACAGTGAATATTACCTGCACCTGGCGTGTGAGTATGAAAAGAAATTGAAAAGTGCGTCCCAGCAGGCGGCAGTGCGCGACTTGACCCTTGAACTGGACAACCTGCGCGCAGCCTGGGATTGGGGGATCAGACGCGGGAAATTTGAACTCATCGGCAGGGCGGTTCGCTCGTTCGGCTGGTATTTCGAGGTCGCGGGTCTGATCTACGACGGCATTGACCAGCTGGAACAGCTTGTCCAGGCATTGAGCGATAAGCCGCGCAGCCGCCTGATGGACAGGGCGCTGGGATCGACCCTCGTGCAGCAGGGACTTTTGTGTTTTCGATCGGGCCAGTTCGCCTGCGCGATGGAACGATACCGGGACGCCATTGCCATCCTCCGATCGGTCGGTGACCAGGCGCTGCTGGCCGATGCGCTTATTTTCAGCGGCACCCTCGCGCACTTGAACGGCGATTATCTCGAGGCAAAGGAACTGATCACGGAAGGTCTGTTGTACGCGCAGGCGGCAAACGATCCATGGTTTGCCGCGTATGGGATCTACAACCTGGGACACGTCGACAGCCTGATGGGCGAATACCGAAAGGGATACGAACAGATGCAGGCGGGTATGGCGCTTTGGCGGACGCTGGGCGATCCGCATTCCATATCGTTGGGGTTGAATTTTCTCGTCGAGACCCTGATCAGACTGGGGCGCTGCGAGGAGGCCATCGCCTCCATGCAAGAAAGCATTGCGTTGTGCGAACGCACGAAGAATCGCTGGGGGTTGGGGACGGCGTATCGCTATCTCGGTCTGGCGACTCTGGCGGCCGGTCGATGTGTCGAGGCGCGGGGCCATTTCGAAAAAAGCCTTGAGATCTTCGGTGAATATTTCACAGGCTGGGACATTGCCCGTTCTCTCACTTATTTGGGGGATGCTCTCTTCATGGCCGGGGATATGCAGGCAGCGGAGAAAAATTACCTGGCAGCTCTGCGCTCGGCCGGCGCAGCGAAGGCTGTCCCGTTGGCGATGGATGCCCTCGTGGGACTGGCCCGCCTGCACCTGTACAAAGGCGAGGCGGAAAAAGCCTTCGAGCTCGCGGACTTTGTTTTGAACCAGGCTGCCAGCACCCATGAGACGAAAGAACTCTCCCGCCAGGTGATCCTGGAAGCAGAGAGACAGCTGGACGGCGATCGAAAGCAGGCGATCAGGGGGAGAACGATGGAGTACTCTCTGGAAACAATCGCAGAAAAATACTTAAGAACGTAGGGTGGGTGGAGAGGCAGCGAAGGATCGAACCCAGGCTGGTCAGCCGCCGGCCCCGGAACCCACCCCACCTGTACTAACCGGTCGCCAAACCCAGGATGATGACCAGGACGAGCGCCAGGGTCGGGAGCCCTTCTGCGCCGTGCACGATGATCGCCATCCAGTTGCTGCGGAAACGCCTGGCCGGCCAGCCGTACGTCAGGTTGCTCACGATCACGCTGGGGAGCTGCCAGGGCTTATGCAAGTGGTAAAAACCGAAGAGCACCGCGTTGGCCACCCAATCATATTTTCCAAAAACCCCTCTCATCTTGGGCAGGAGCACGCCGTGCCAGAGAAATTCCTCGCCCGGGAAATAGTTGAAGAGGAAACTAAACGGGGTAACGCCCAGGAGCCACCATAATCCCCCATGGGGGTAATAAACGCGGGATAATCCCGTGGGCAAAGAACTAATTCCTCCAGAGAAGAGCGTCCGCCGGGATCGCTCTTTTTTCATCCCCCGCGCGGCTTTCGAGCGATTTCCATCCCCTGTGAAATTTGGTAACTTATCGCCAGGGAACCTCGCATGGACAAACGGCGCATCTTGCTGGTCGGCATGCCCAACCTGCTCGGAGAGATCCTGGAGCGCAGTCTCGTGGCGCTGGAGGACGTCCAGGTCGTCGGCTCGCAGCCCCCGGGTGAGCGAGTCCTGGACCTGTGCGCGGACGAGCGCCCCGACCTGGTGATCGTCACCGAGGACGAGCCCTCCAGCGGCGAAACCGCCCGGCTGACCGCCCGGTTGATGGACGCCTGCCCGAACCTGCCCATCATCCGGGTCAGGCTCGATCGCAATGTCCTGCTCCTCTACACCTCGCAGACCATCCCCGCCCGGATGGCCGATCTGGTCGAAGCCATCCGCCGTGTCCCGTTGGCGGGCACGTGACCGCCCATCCCGCGTGAACCAGGAGACGCCTATGCCCGTAATCTCTCGCCGTGAATTTCTCAAGCTCTCTGGGGGTGCCGCCCTCAGCCTGGCGCTGAGAAATCTTGACCTGATGCTGCTCGACCCGATCAGCGTCGACAACCCGCTGGCCGCCTACCCGGACCGGGACTGGGAGCAGGTCTACCGCGACCAGTACCGCTACGACTCCTCGTTTACCTACGTGTGTTCGCCCAACGACACGCACGCCTGCCGGCTGCGCGCCTTCGTGCGCAACGGCGTCATCCTGCGCTCCGAGACGAACTACGATGTGAGCCGGTACGGCGACCTGTACGGGAACACCGCCACGCCGCACTGGCATCCGCGCGGCTGCAAGAAGGGCCAGACCTTCCACCGCCGGCTCTACGGACCGCACCGCCTGAAAGGCCCCTTGATCCGGAAGGGGTGGAAGGCCTGGGCGGACGACGGCTTTCCCCCGCTGGACGCGGCCAACAAGAGCAAGTACAAATTTGATTCGCGCGGCACCGACGAGCTGCTGCCGGTGAGCTGGGAAGAGGCGTACCGCTACATCGCGAAAGGCATGATCGCCATCGCCAGGCGCTACTCGGGCGAGGCCGGCCAGGCGCTGCTGCTCGAGCAGGGCTACCCGCCCGAGATGGTGGAAGCCACCGGCGGGGCCGGCACGCGCACCTTCAAGTGCCGCGGCGGGATGGGGCTGCTGGGCGTGATCGGCAAGTACGGCATGTACCGGTTCGCCAACATGCTCGCCCTGCTGGACGAGAAGGTCCGCGGCGTGGCACCCGACCAGGCGCTTGGCGGGCGCACCTGGTCGAACTACACCTGGCACGGCGACCAGGCCCCCGGGCATCCCTTCGTCACGGGGCTGCAGGCCTCGGACGAGGACTTCAACGACCTGCGCAACTCCCGCCTGCACATCCAGTGCGGCAAGAACCTGGTCGAGAACAAGATGCCCGAGTCCCACTTCTTCATCGAAGCCATGGAGCGCGGCGCCAGGATCGTCACCATCACCCCCGAATACTCGCCGCCCGCCACCAAGTCCGACTACTGGATCCCCATCCGCCCAGCCACCGACACCGCCCTGTTCCTGGGCATCACCCGCTGGCTGATGGACAACGAGAAATACGACGCGCGTTTCGTCAAGCGTTTCACCGACCTGCCGCTGCTGGTGCGCGTGGACAACCTCAAACGCCTGCGCGCCGCCGAGGTCTTCCCGAACTATCAGCCCGGCCTGAACGAAGACGGACCGAGCTTCAAGCAGCAGGGGCTCACCCCCGAGCAGTACGCCCGGCTGGGGGACTTCGTCGTGCAGGACGCGACGACGGGCCGCCTTGCCGCCGTGACCCGCGACGACGTCGGCGCGACCCTGGACGCGAAGGGGATCGACCCGCTGCTGGACTGGTCCGGTCGGGTCCGCCTGGTCAGCGGCGAAGAGATCGAGGTCATGACCCTGTGGGCCATGTACCGCGAGCACCTGCAGGACTACGACCTGGAGGCCGTGGCCGAGATCACCCACGCGCCGAAAGCGCTGATCGAGCGGCTGGCGAACGACATCGCGACACTCAGCCCGGTGGCGCTGCACATTGGCGAGGGCATCAACCACTGGTTCCACGCCACCCTGGCGAACCGGGCTCAGTTCCTGCCGCTGATGCTGACGGGCAACATCGGCCGCCCCGGGGCGGGCTGCTACACCTGGGCCGGCAATTATAAGGCGGCCCTGTTCCAGGCTTCCCCGCTGACCGGCCCCGGCTTCAAGGGCTGGGTGGCGGAAGACCCCTTCGAACCCAACCTCGATCCGCAGGCGCACGGCAAGGACATCCACGCTCACGCCTACACCAAAGACGAGGAGCCGGCCTACTGGAACCACTCCGAGCGCCCCCTGATCGTCGAGACGCCCAAGTACGGCCGCAAAGTCTTCACCGGCAAGACGCACATGCCCACCCCCACCAAGGTGCAGTTCTTCACCAACGTCAACCTGCTCAACAACGCCAAGCACCACTACGAGATGGTGAAGAACGTCAACCCGAACATCGAGCTGATTATCTCCGTGGATATCGAAATGACTGCCTCGGTCGAATACGCTGATTTTGCCCTGGCGGCCAACTCCTGGGCGGAGTTCCAGACGTACGAGATCACCGCCTCCTGCTCCAACCCGTTCTTGCAGATCTGGAAAGGCGGCATCCCGCCGCTTTACGACACCCGCGACGACGCGCGCATCCTGGGCGAACTGGCCGCCGCCCTCGGCGAAGAATTGAACGACCGGCGCTTTGCCGAGTACTGGCAGTTCGTCCTGGAAGGCCGGCCGGAGGTCTACATCCAGCGCCTGCTGGATTCCTCGGCGACCACCTCCGGGTACACCGTGGACGACATCCTCTCGGGGAAATACGGCGAGCCGGGCGCGGCGCTGATGCTCTTCCGCACCTACCCGCGCATCCCCTTCTGGGAGATG
Source organism: uncultured Anaerolineaceae bacterium (assembly GCA_964416175.1). Lineage (GTDB taxonomy): Bacteria > Chloroflexota > Anaerolineae > Anaerolineales > UBA4823 > CAYQDF01. The sequence continues at coordinate 29,358 of CAYQDF010000020.1, read as the reverse complement.
GTGAACGACTCGCTCCCGTTCCACACGGATACAGGCCGCATGAACGCCTACACAGACATCCCGGAGGCGATCGAGTACGGCGAGAACATCATCAGCCACCGGGAGGGCCCGGAAGCCACGCCCTACCTGCCCAACGTGATCGTCTCCACCAGCCGCTTTGTCCGCCCGGAGGACTACGGCATTCCCCTGGACGCCGCCGGGTGGGAGGAGCGGACCGTCCGCAACGTGGCGATGGCCTGGGAGCAGGTCAAGGACACCCGCAACCCCCTCTGGGAAGCGGGCTACCAGTTCTACTGCCTCACCCCGAAGACCCGCCACCGGGTGCACTCCTCCTGGAGCACCGTGGATTGGACGATCCTCCTGGACTCGAATTTCGGCGATCCGTACCGCATGGACAGGCGGCTGCCCGGCCCTGGGGACCACCAGCTCCACATCCACCCCCAGGCCGCCCGCGACCTGGGGATCGAGGACGGGGACTACGTGTACGTGGACGCCAACCCCGCCGATCGTCCGTACCTCGGCTGGCAGCCGGACGACCCCTTCTACAAGGTCGCCCGCCTGATGCTGCGCGTCAAATATAACCCGGCCTACCCGTATCACATCGTGATGCTCAAGCATGGCCCGTTCATGGCCACCGAGAAATCGGTCCTGGGGCACGAGACCCGCCCGGACGGGCTGGCCAGGTCCCCTGGCACAGGGTACATGGCAAATTTAAGGTACGGTTCGCAGCAGTCGATCACCCGCGACTGGTCCATGCCCATGCACCAGACGGACACCCTGTTCCACAAGCAGAAGACCGGGATCCAGTTCATCTTCGGCGGCGAGGCGGACAACCACGCCCTGAACACCGTGCCGAAGGAGACCCTGGTCAAGATCACCAAGGCGGAGGACGGCGGTCTGAATGGCGTGGGCAAGTGGGAGCCGACCGGGACCGGGTTCACGCCCGGCCACGAAAGCGATTTCATGCAGAAATACCTGAACGGCGGGACCGTGGAAGTGAAGTAGCCCGCCAGGCGAGGAGACGATGCCAAAAGACGAGTTCGTAGAAGAAGACCCCATGGAGCTGGTGGGCATGGTGTTCCCCGGAGAAATCGGGCAGCTCGAACGGATGGCCGAGACCATCGTCGAGGAGTACGTCCGCCTGGGCTGGAGCGAGCAGCGCCTGATGACGCTTTTCACCAACCCGATGTTCATGGCGACGTATCGAATTTACCGGCAGAAGGGCGAAGGCTACGTGCGTGGTTTAGTTCGAAAGATATATTCGATGTGGCGTATTCCAGCAGGTCAAGAAATTCCTGCTCGGTCAATTGGGCCTGCCGAAGGATCGAACGCATGACACTTGCCGGAAGATCGCCTGGGTGCAGACGAACACGGATAAACATGGACAGGAACTGTTTTTATCTTAATCCGCGTCCCATCAAAAAAGGAGCATCGTATGCCTGAAGTCTACAACTGGCAGCTCGGCCGCAAGATGAGCTACGTCTTCGAGGAGGCCCATCCAGAGAAGCAGTTCGTCGCCGTTTTCAACATCAACCGCTGCATCGGTTGCCAGACCTGCACCGGGGCGTGCAAGGCCACCTGGACCTTCTCGAAGGGACAGGAGTACATGTGGTGGAACAACGTGGAGACCAAGCCCTACGGCGGCTACCCGCAGCACTGGGATATCAAGATCCTGGAGCAGCTGGACGCAGCCCACCGGGCAGCCGGTAAAAGCGCACGCTGGGACACCAGCCAGCGCGGGGAGCAGGCGCCCTACGGGGTTTACGACGGCCTGACCATCACTGAAGCCGCGGCCGGCACGAACGACCAGGCGCTGGGCTACCTGCCGGAGGACAAAGAATGGCGCGCCCCGAATTTCTACGAGGACACCGCCACCGCTTACAAGGGCGATCCGCTGGGCATCAGCACGGAAGGCGCTGCGCTTCCCGAGCACCAGACCTGGTTCTTTTACCTGCAGCGCCTCTGCAACCACTGCACCTACCCGGCCTGCGCCGCGGCCTGCCCGCGCAAGGCTATCTACAAACGCCCGGAGGACGGCATCGTGCTGATCGACCAGGCGCGCTGCCGGGGATACCGCAAGTGCGTCGAGCAGTGCCCGTACAAGAAGTCCATGTACCGGGGTGAGACCCGCACCAGCGAGAAGTGCGTCGCCTGCTACCCGCGCGTGGAAGGCTCCGACCCCCTGACGGAGGGCGTCCCCATGGAGACCCGCTGCATGGCCGTCTGTCCGGGAAAGATCCGCCTGAACGGGCTGGTCGAGATCGCCGCCGATGGTTCCTGGAAAGAGGCGCCCCAGCACCCGCTCTACTATCTCATCCAGGTCGAACAGGTGGCGTTGCCGCTCTACCCGCAGTTCGGCACCGAGCCGAACATTTACTACATCCCGCCGCGCTGGGCGCCGCGGGCGTACCTGCACCAGATGTTTGGCCCCGGCGTGGACAAGGCCCTCGAGCGCTACGCCGCCCCCTCCCGCGAGCTGCTGGCCGTGCTGCAACTCTTCCGCACCACGCAGAAGATGATCTTCCGCTACGAGATCGAAGAAGGCCCGCTGGTCCTCGAGACCGAGGTCAACGGGAAGCCCTGGCAGATGTACAACGACACCGTCATCGGCTTCGACGGAAAGGGACAGGAGGCGGTGCGCCTGACCGTGGTCGAGCCGATTTACGAACGCCCGGCGGAAAGGATGAACACGATATGATCGCCCAGGCAGTCCAGCGCGCTCAGGCCTATTTGTCGCTCTCGCACGCCTTCCTTTATCCCCAGGAGAACTGGCTGGAGGACCTGCCGCTGCTGGCAGAGCTCCTGGAGGCCTTGAACGTCCCCCTCGCTCAGGAAGCCGGGCAGCCGGCCCGCCAGCTCGATCTCGCCGGCCTCCAGGCGCACCACCGGGACGTATTTGGCCTGGCAGGTTCGCTGTGCTACGAGACGGAATTCGGGCTGCCGCATGAGTTCCGCCAGAGCCAGGAGCTGGCCGACATCGCCGGATTTTACCGGGCGTTTGGCTTTCAGGTCGGCGCAGCGGTGCGCGAGCGTCCCGATCACCTGGCCGCCGAGCTGGAGTTCATGTACCTGCTGGCGTTGAAAGAAGCTTACGCGGCGGAGAACCTCACGCACGAGCAGGTGGAGATCTGCCTCACGGCCCAGCGCAGGTTCCTGGAAGATCACCTGGGGCGCTGGATCGGACCTTTCCGGCGGGCGCTCGAGCTGCTGGTGCGCGCGCGGCTGGGAGATGCCGGCGTGGACTCGCCCTATCTCTGGCTGGCCCATCGGGCTGAAGCTTTCGTGCTGGCAGACGCCGATCGGCTGGGCGCGGCGGTGGTCCGCGAGCAGCCCGGCAGCCTCCAGCCGACTCCTTTCGATCCGGATTTCACCTGCGCCGGCTGCGCCGCCGCTGAACCTCTTCCATGACGAACTGGGAGTAGCCATGAACAAGCACACCCGCCTCTTGTTTGCTGCGCTTTTGCTGCTCGCCCTGGCGTTGACGGTTTCCAAGATCCCCCTCGCCAGCTCGCAGGGGCTCCAGCTGGTCAGCAGCTGGGTGGATGGCGACCTGCCCGACCAGGACCCCGCCTCCCCGCTCTGGAGGCAGGCGCCCGCGATCGAGGTGCCGCTCAGCGCGCAGAACATCGCCAAGCCCTTCCTGCTGGAATCGAAGGTCAGGTCCGTCACCGCCCGCTCCCTGCACAACCAGGACCAGGTTGCCGTCCTCGTCGAATGGGAAGACCCCACCGAGGATGCCAGCAGCGTGGCCGTGCAGGACTTCCGGGATGCGGTTGCCCTCCAGTTCCCCCAGGTGGAGGCCCAGCCGTACTTCTGCATGGGGCAGGCGGGCGGGAACGTCAACATCTGGCATTGGAAGGCGGACTGGCAGGCGGATCTCCTCGCCCGCCGCGAGATGGAAGACCGATACCCGGACATGTACGTGGACGATTATCCCTTCACGCAGCCCGTCGCCGGCTCCCTGGCGCGGGTCGCCGATTACCAGGACCAGAACTACCTGCCTGCGCTGAAAGCCGGCAACCCGTTCGCCGCCCCCACGCTCCACACGCCCGTAGAGGACCTCAACGCCGGCGGGTTCGGGACGCTCACCTCCCAGCCGGGCGAGGAGCAGAACGTCCAGGGGTTTGGGAAGTGGCAGGACGGCAGGTGGCGCGTGATTTTCAGCCGCAGCCTGGCCTCGCCCGAAGCGGATGACATCTCGTTCACCTCCGGGAAGACCTATTCGATCGCTTTTGCCGTCTGGGACGGCGCGAACCAGGAGCGCAACGGGATGAAATCCACCTCGCAGTGGGTGAACCTGCACCTGCGCCGGGCGCCGGAGGCCCCGGCGGCCGAGGCGGCTGCCCCCGCGGGCTGGGCGACGCCCAGGAACATCGCCATCCTCCTGATCGGCGTCATCGCCGTCCTGTTCCTCATCGGGGCTGTCATTTACGCCAGGCTGCCCGAATGAAAATGAAGCGCTTCCCAGCATTCTTTTCGTGGCTGACGCTGGCGGCCCTGGCCGACTGGCTGATCACGCGCACCCTGACGCGCGCCGCCATCTTCATGCCCAAGTCGCCGCTGGCGATCCAGGCCTACCAGGTCATCGGGCCGGCCGCGCAGGTCGCCAGCAACCTGGCCGGACTGCTGGCCTTCCTTGCGCTGGGCTGGATCGCCTGGCGCCAGCTCCGCGGCCGGCAGGATCTGGCCCTGGGAACGACCCTGCTTGGGCTTCTGCTGGTCAGCCTGGCGACCCTGGTTATCCCGTCGGCCGGCGTGCCCGGGCTGGCCTTTCACGCTCTGTACGGCGCGGCCCTGCTGCTGGTAGCCCGGGGGGCCTGGAAGCGCCCGGCCCCAGCCGGCCTGAGGCCGGCGGTCACGCTTTCCTGCCTGGCCCTCCTGGCCGGCGCGTTCTCCCAGGCCATTCCAGGGGTTTACACGGTGCTGGGGCTCTCCGGGACGTCGCCCCTCGGCGGGGAGCTCTTCACCCTCGGAGAGCTGCTGGTGCTGCTGAGCGCCTTCGCCCTGGGGGGATATTTTGGCCGCGGATCTCCCTGGTGGGTCTGGCTGGCTGCCGGACTGCCGGCGCTGCTCTTCACCCTGCCGCGCCTGCTCGCCCCGGCGATGGCGGGCATCCTGGCGATCTGGTCCACCGGCCTGACCCTGTACCTGCCCTGGCCGTTTTATACCGCGGGGATCTGGGCCGGAGCGGCGGGGGGCCTCAACGCCGCACGCCGGGACCCGCCGGCCGCGTGGGCGCTCCTGCTCCTGGCCGCGGGCGGCTACGCCCCGCAGCTCAACGTCCACGCCTTCCTGGGACTGGTTGCAGTCTGGCTGCTGGCAGGCAGCCGTGGAGAGACTGCCCCGGCAGGCCGGGCCGTCTCTCCAATAGAATCGCCGGCCCTGACGGGCCTGGCCCCCGGAGAGTGAACGGGCTTTCCACCCAGCTGTAGCGATAATCTGGCAGCACCGGCTTCCTGCGCTGACTGCTTCCGGCGAGCGCGAGACACTTCTCGCGATCCAGCGTATCGTGTTATCATTACATTGATTCTGTAATCATGATATCAATCTTCAAGGTGCAAGATGATCCGGACGCAAATTCAATTGACCGCAGAACAATCGGAGGCCATCAAGCAGCTGGCTGCCCGTGAGGGAAAGACGGTTGCTGAGCTGATCCGCCTGGGGGTCGATCAGTTAATTCGCTCCCGAAACGCTATGGATCCAGGCGAGCGGCGTCGCCGGGCGCTCGCCGTGGCGGGCAGGTTCCATTCCGGAGAGGAGACACTATCTGCCGAACACGACCGTTATGCGGCCGAGGCCTTTGAGTCGTGAGTGTATACGTCGACACTTCGGCGTTTCTCGCCGTCCTCAACGCCGATGACCGCTTTCACGCTCGTGCTCGGCGCAGATGGCAGCGATTGATTGAGGCGGGCCTCTCCCTGATCTGCAATAACTATGTGCTGGTCGAGACGATTGCGGTGTTGCAGAACTGCCTGGGGATGGAGGCCGTGATCGCTTTTCAAAACGACGTCGAGCCAATCCTGACCATCCTGTGGGTCAATGACGAGCAGCACAGGCGCGCCGTGAGCGCTTTGCTGGCCGCCCGGCAACAGCGTTTGAGCCTGGTGGACTGCGCCAGTTTTGAGAGCATGCGCCAGGCGGGCCTGCGCCAGGCTTTTGCCTTTGACAGACACTTTAAAGAGCAGGGTTTTGAGGTGCTGGATTGATGGTTAAGCTCTCCAGCGTGCAGGGCAGGTTTGTCCTGCTCTTCTCTGCCTTCTTCCTGCTGGTGACGGTCTCCGCCGGCCTCACCTTCTGGAGCCTTGAGACCCAGCGGCAGGATGCCCTGATCATCAACCTGGCTGGACGGCAGAGGATGCTGGTCCAGCAGATGACGCGCGAAGCCCTGGAGATCGGCATGGGGGAGACCGGGTTGCATGGGGCGAGTTTGGAGGAGGCGGGTTGGGTGTTCGACCAGACGTTAATGGCTATGCGCAACGGCGGCCCGGCACCCTACCTCCCCGGCCAGGACGCCGCCCTCCCCGCCGCCCGCAGCCCCGCTCTGCTCAACCAGCTTTCCGAAGTGGCTGCCGCCTGGCAGGGCTTCCACGCCAACCTGCAGACCATCTTAACCGAACCCCCCACCTCCTCCGCTTTCCAGGCCGCCCTGCTGGAGCTCGAAAGCGCCTCACCAGACCTGGTGCAGAAATCGGACGCCGCCGTCCGGCTGTTCGAATCGGCTTCCACGCAAAAAGTAGCCCGCCTGCGCTGGGTCCAGGCCGCCTTCCTGGCCTGCGCCCTGCTCCTGCTGGCAGCCGGGGCCTGGTTCGTGCGCGGGCAGGTCCTGCTGCCCCTGCACCGCCTGGGCCTGGCCGCCAGGCGCATCGGCGGCGGCGATCTCTCCACGCGCGTCGAGGCGGGCGGGCTGGACGAGATCCGGGCCCTGGAAGAGAATTTCGACCGGATGCGCGCCCGCCTGCTCGCCTCCCACGAAGAAGCCCTGGCCTGGGCCGACCAGCTCGAGCAGCGCGTCGCCCGGCGCACCCGGGAGCTGGAGGCGCTCTACTCCGTGTCCCGCGAGATCTCCTCCCGCCTGGGGATCGAAGACGTCCTGCGCTCCGTCACCCAGAAGACCCGGGAACTGCTGGACTGCGACGTGGTCTTCCTGTGCACCCTGGAGGAGGGAGGCGGGACGATGGTCCTGCAGGCGACCAGCGGTCCGGAGCAGGCGATCGAAAAATTCACTTCGCCAGTCTACAGCAGCGTGGTCGCCCGGGTGCTAGAGGGCGATCGGGCGCTGCGCTGCGACGATGGAGCCTGCCGGGGATACTGCGAGATCGTGGCCTCGGCCTACCGGGCCAGCCACCTGGCCGCCCCGCTTAAAATCGAAAAACAGATCATCGGCGCGCTGTGCGTGGGGAGCGCGCAGCCCGGCAGGTTCAGCGACGAATCCGCCGCGGTGCTGACCAAGCTCGCCAACGTCGCCGCGGTGGCGCTGCAGAACGCCCGCCTGTACGACCAGGTGGAGCGCCTGGCCGCCGCCGAAGAACGCCAGCGCCTCGCCGCCGAGATGCACGACGGCCTGGCGCAGACCCTCAGCTCGGCCAAGCTGGCGGTTGATCAGGCCGCCTTGCAGGTGGAAGCAGGCCAGCGGTTCGAGGCCGTGGACACCCTGGAACGCATCCACCTCAGCCTGGACCGGGCGGTCGCCGATACCCGCCGGGCGATCGCCAGCCTGCAAGAGCAAGGCCTGCCGAACGCCCCGCTCCAGGAGCAGCTCGCCAGGCTGGCCAAAGAAATCTCCGCGCACGGGATCCCGGTGTATTGGTCCAGCGCCGTTCCGTCCCCGGTGATCCTCCCGCGCCAGGAATGCGAGCAGGTTCTGCGGGTCGCCCGGGAGGCCCTGCTGAACGCCCAGAACCACAGCCGGGCGAACCAGATCGATCTCCGCCTCAGCCAGGCGGACGCAGAATACGTTCTGGCGGTCGAAGACGACGGCCAGGGGTTCGATCCGGGAGCGCCGCCGAAAGACGGTGACCGGCATCACTTTGGATTGAGCATCATCCAGGCGCGGGCGGCGCGGATCGCCGGGCGGGTGGAGATCCAGACGGCCCCGGGGGCCGGGACGCGCCTTCTCCTCACGTGGCCCGCCAGGGAAGAAGCGCTGTGAGCCGGATCCGCGTCCTGCTGGCCGACGACCACAGCCTGTTCCGCGAGGGCCTGGCCGGGATCATTTCTGCCCAGCCGGACATGGAAGTGGTCGGCGAAGCGGCTGATGGCCTGGAGGCGATCGTCAAAGCCGGCGAGCTGAAGCCGGACCTGATCCTGATGGACATCCAGATGCCGGGCTGCGACGGACTGGAAGCGACGCAGAAGATCAAAAAGGAACTGCCCAAGACGGTCATCGTGATGCTCACCGTCCGGGACGAGGACGAGAAACTGTTCGAGGCCATCAAGAGCGGGGCCCAGGGCTACCTGCTCAAGAGCATCCGCTCGCGCGTGCTGCTGGAGATGCTGCGCGGGGCCATGCGCGGGGAGGCAGCGATCTCCATGACCCTCGCCGGGCGAATGCTGGAAGAGTTCCGCCGCCTGAGCCAGCCGGCGCCGCCCACAGCCGTGCGAGAAGAACTGGCCGCGCTGACCTTCCGCGAGCAGGAGGTCCTGGGCCTGGTGGCGCAGGGCCGGACGGACAAAGAGATCGCCGCCCAGCTTTCCATCAGCCTGCACACGGTGAAGAGCCACCTGCGGAACATCCTGGCCAAACTGCAGGTGAACAGCCGCCGCGAGGCGGCCTGGCTGGCGAAGAGCAAGGGCCCGTCGTAGAGCATCCACACAAAGGAGCACCAGGGCAGGCGCTCCAACATCTGCGCGATGAGCGCTTTACGATCGTGTATTCCGTGCCTCTGGTGATGGAACTGGTGGAAGTACTCAGCAGGCCGCAGATCCAACAAAAGTACCACGTCTTATCCGACGACATTGCTGCCTGGATCAACCTGGTCCGCCTGAGAGGGGAACTGGTATCTCCTGACCGGCATATCGACGCCTGTAGAAACCCGCAGGATAATCGCTTCCTGGAAGCAGCCGCAGCGGGTCACGCCGATGTGATCGTGTCCGGGGACGCCGATCTCCTGGAGAGGAGAGCATTCGAGGCGATCCCCTTTCTGCGTGTGCCGGAGTTCCTGGCGCAACTCTGAGGAAATCACGCCCAAGACAGAGCAGGTCTTTATGCCGGAGAAACGCATCCTGATCCTCACCTCTCACGCAGGCTACGGGCATCGCAGCGCGGCGAATGCCATCGCCGCGGCATTGGGAGAGGTGTGTGCCGGTGCCTGCGAAGTAGAAATCGTCAACCCTTTGGAGAGTGATCGCGTTCCATCGCTCTTGCGTTCGAGCGAGGCCTACGACAAGATCGTGACCGAACTGCCCGGGCTGTACCAGCTCGGCTACCAGGCCACTGGAGCTGCCCTGCCAACCACAGTGATCGAAAGCGCCTTCACGATCGCGCTCTACGAAACCCTGCGCGACCTGTTGCAGCGCACCCAGCCGGATGCGATCGTCAGCACCTATCCTGGCTATCAGGCCCCGCTCAACGCATTTTTTATCATCAGCCGGCGTTACATCCCCTTGCTCACCGTGGTCACTGACCTGGCGACGGTCCACCCCATCTGGTTCCACAAGGCCTCTGACCTCACCCTGGTGCCGACTGAAACGGTCCTGAAGATGGCGATCGAGGCTGGCCTGCGCCCCGATAAGGTCCAGATCACCGGGATACCGGTCCACCCGGTGTTCGCCCGGGAAGGCTGCGCGGCGGAGGCCGTCCGGGCCGAGCTGGGCTGGCAACCGGACCTGACCACCGTGCTGGCGGTTGGCAGCAAGCGCGTGAAACACATGAGCGGAGCCCTGCACGTGATCAACCACTCGGGCCTGCCCGTGCAGCTGGCGCTGGTCGCGGGCGGGGACGACGAGCTTTATCGCCATTTCCTGAGCACCGAGTGGCACGTTCCGGCTTACGTGTACAACTTCGTTGAGAACCTCCCCCAGATGATATGCGCGGCGGACTGCATCATTTGCAAGGCCGGCGGGCTGATCGTCACCGAATCCCTGGCTGGCGGCCGGCCGCTGCTGCTGGTGGACGTCCTCCCCGGCCAGGAAGTCGGGAACGCGGCTTTCGTGATCGCGGGCGGCGCCGGGGAACTGGCCCAAAACAGCGTCGAGGCGCTGGAGATCCTGTGCCACTGGCTCCTGGGGGGAGGGGCTCTGCTGGCCCAGCGCGCCGCAAACGCCCGCCGGCTGGGCCGACCGCGCGCAGCCTACGAGGTCGCCAGACTCGCCTGGGAGGCCGCGGAACGCGGGCCCGCCACCCGAGCCGCCCGCCAGATCCCCGGCCGGTCCAGGCTCATCGCCATGCTCGAGCGCTATGGAATTGGCATTGACCGGCGAGTGCGGGGGCCCGAGACGGGTGAAGACGAATTGTGAGGCCGGCGTTCCGGGCTACCCGCCCACCTCTTGCAGCATCCCAAACGCGGACAGGGCCTGGGCGATCTCCCGCGATTCAGCCTCGCTGATCTGGAGCAGCGGCGGGCGCACAAAGGTCCGATCGCGGCTGAGCACGCCGAGGTGCGCCAGGCCGACCTTGCAGCGCGCCCGGTAATCCAGGACCGGGTCCTTGTAGATGAAATTGGCGAACCCCTGGACGCGCGGGCGCATGGCGACCGCCTCTGGGTACGCGCCCGCCAGGAACCTGTCCAGCATCTCGGCCACCATTCCGCAGCCGATGGCGCAGAAACCGAGCAAGGCGCCCTCGGCTCCCAACAGGAAGCACTCTGTGATGAACCGATCGTTGCCGCACAGCACGGTGATCGGCCGGCCGGACATTCTTACCGTATCCATCGTGTAGGCAAAATACTGCGCGTCGAAGGACGCTTCCTTGATCGCGACCACCTGCGGGATCTCCAAAAGGCGCAGCAGGGTCTCACGGGTGTAATTCACGCCGCCGAACACCGGGGCAAGCTGGAACAGGATGATCGGCAGGCCCGTCTCCTCGGCAATCGCCCGGTGGTAATCATACGGGATGCGCGGGTCCAGGGGGTCGTTGCGGAAAGCGGCGTTGGGAAAGACTACCAGGCCATCGACTCCGGTCTCCTGGTACATCCCCGCCGTTGCGACGGCGTCGCGGGTCGTCGCTCCCATCACGCCCGCCACCACCGCGACGCGCCCGTGCGCGGCCTCGACCGCGGTCTCAGCTGCCCGGCGGCGCTCGGCCGGGGTGAGCTGCGGGCCCTCGCCGGTGTCCATGTTGATCGCCAGGCCAGCGGCGCCCTCCGCGATCAGCCAGTCCAGGTAGCGGGAATAGGCCGCGTAGTCCGGTTCGTAATCGGCCGCCAGCGGCAGGACCGCGGCAGGGAACACGCCTTTTGTGTTTATCGCTTGCATTTTTTTTCACTCCTTCATCGCTAAAGTTATGTGGCTGCCTCGATTAACCGGCGGAGCCGATCCAGGAGCGCCCGCGCACTGCTCACCTTTGGCTGCATGTGGGATTCAATCGAAATATACCCATCAAATCCATCTCGAATCAGTGCGGCGATCTGCCCGGCCCAGTCGATGTCTCCTTCGATAGCGTACTGGCTGCCTCCATCCGGGCGCCGGAGCAGATCTTTGAAGTGCACGTGCGCAACGAACGGACGGACGGCTGCGTAGCCAGTGGGGTAAGGGTCATCTCCGGCGGAGAGGGCGTTGCCCGGATCCCAGTTCACCTTGAGCGCCGGGTGATCCACCCTGCGGATCAGGTCGGCGGTGTGCTCCCCGGTGTCAGCCCAAAATCCCTCTTCGACTTCGATGGCCAGCTGCATTCCGGCTGAAGCTGCCGATTGAGCAGCCCGGTGCAGCGCCTCCAGGACTTCATCAGGAACAGGTCCAGCCGGGAAACCCCCGCGCTCGAAACTGAAGATGATGATGCGCCGGGCGCCGACCTCCTGGGCGTAAGCAACCGAAGCTGGCAGGAGTTCTTCGAGGTGATACTTGAGCAGGTCCCGCGCCGCTCGCCAGCCCGCGTACAGCGCAGCGTCGATGACCCGCAGCGGAAAACGCTTGCGTTTTTCACCGGGACAGGGAATCTTAAACAGGCCAGGGGAAATGGCCACGATCCTCGCCTCATATTCTTCCAGCAGTTCGCGAAGGCGCTGCTTTTCAAACGCCGAGAAGTTCGGCACGCGGTTCGCGCCAAATCCGCGCAGTTCGAAATCACGGATCCCCCACGCCACCCCCAGTTCGATGGCGGTTTCCGGATCGGCGCTGATTTCGTCGGTGACCAAACTGATCTTCATGGCGAGGATTCTATTCCTTTCGCGTCGCCCCGCCTGGGGTCCGGCGAGGTCCACCAGGGATCACGGGGCATGCCCTCAGTCCAGAGGGGACTTCTCCCCCCGGACGGCCTCTATCCAGCCGAGCGTACTTCTCACCAGCTCCCGGATCGAAGCATAATCGCCGGCTTTCACCCAATCGGAGCGGATCAGCTTGCTGCCGATGCCCACGGCGGAGACGCCCGCCTCGAACCACTTCCGGATGCTCTCTTCGGTGGGGTCGACGCCGCCGGTGGGAACCAGGCGCGTCCAGGGCATGGGGGCGCGCACCGCCTTTACGTACTCCGGGCCACCCACCTGGCCGCCGGGGAACAGCTTGCACAGTTCGACCCCCAGCTCTTCAGCCTGGGAGATCTCACTGGCGGTGGCGCAGCCGGGGATGTAAGCGACCTTGCGCCGGTTGCACAGCCTGGCGATCTCGGGGTTCAGCAGCGGCCCAACGATGAAGTCCGCGCCCAGCTGGATGTAAAGCGCGGCGGTGGCCGGATCGACGATCGACCCGGCGCCCAACGCCAGGCGCGGTTCGCTTTCAAAACGGCGCGCCAGCCCCTCGAAGACCAGATGAGCGCGGTCGCCGCGGTTGGTGAACTCGACGCAGCGCGCCCCGCCATCCAGGCAGGCCTGGACGATCTGGACGGCCACTTCCAGGTCCTTGTGGAAGAACAGCGGGACCAGCCCGCTCTGGATCATTGTGTTCAAGACGTTCATCCGGCTGTGTTTTGGCATTCGCACTCCTTGAGAGGGGATCAGCGGCTCACCCGCCCTGAGCGGTCGCCGCCCATCAATTTCTCCACCTCGGCGGCCGAGACCAGGTTGAAATCGCCGAAGATCGTGTGTTTGAGGGCTGAAGCGGCAATGGCAAAATCGAGGGCGCGCTGGAGATCTGCGGGGGAATTCAGCAGACCGTAGATCAGGCCGGCCACGAAGCTGTCCCCGCCGCCTACCCGATCGACGATCGGCGTGATATCGTAGACGGGACCCCGGAAAAGCTGACCGGCGCGCCACAACACGCCGCTCCAGGTGTTGTGACTGGCGCTCCGGGAGCCGCGCAGGGTGATGGCGATGGTTTTCAAAGCCGGGAACCGCTCAGCCAGGGCCTGGCAGACATCCGCATAGCGTTCAGCCTGGACCTCCCCGGCAGTGACGTTGACACCGGGGGCGCGGATGCCGAAGACTTTCTCCGCGTCCTCTTCGTTGCCAACCGCCACATCGCACAGATCGACCAGCTCAGCCATCACCTCCCCAGCCGTCCGCCCCCATTTCCACAGCTTGGCGCGATAGTTCAGATCGCAGGAGATGGTCAGGCCCATTTTCCTGGCGCATTGGACCGCCTCCCGGCAGGCCTCTGCGGCGCCCTGCGAGATGGCCGGCGTGATGCCCGTCCAGTGAAACCAATCCGCGCCAGTGAAAACCGCTTGCCAATCGAAGCCGCCTGGCTGGATGGTCGCGAAGGCAGAGCCAGCGCGATCGTAGACCACGTTGCTGCCGCGCTGGACGGCGCCGTGTTCCAGGAAATAGATCCCCAGGCGCTCGCCGCCGCGCAGGATGTGGCGCGTGCCCACGCCGTACTGGCGGAGGAACTGTAAGCAGGCCTCGCCGAGCGGGTTGTCGGGCAGGCGGGTGACGAAATCGGCCGCGACGCCAAAACCGGCCAGCGAGACAGCGACGTTCGACTCGCCCCCGCCGTAGACCACGTCGAAGGCCCTGGCCTGGGTAAAGCGCAGCTGGCCGGGCGGCGAGAGCCGCAGCATGATTTCTCCGAATGTGACGACTCTTGGCATGATGTCCTCTCAAGATCCATCCACGAATACGCGGGGTCGAATGAATTTACACTAGCAGCTATCTCAAAAATGGGTAAGGCCTTAGAAGCGCGGGACGTGAAAACCGCCGTCGACATGGATCACTTCGCCGGTCGAATAGGGCAGCAACCCCAGGGCGATGGCCGCTACTGCCTTGCCTACATCCTCCGGCGTACCCCACCGGCGCAACAGGGTTATCCCTTCCTCGAATATCAGGCGATCGTACTTGGCCTTGACGCCGGCGGTCATATCGGTGGCAATGATACCCGGGCGGATCTCATAAACGTTGATGCCGAATTCTGCCAGCCGCGCCGCCCACAGAGCCGTCATCATGCTGACGCCCGCCTTGCTCAGACAGTACTCGGCCCGGTCGACGTTGCTGGCCGAAGCGCTGATGGAGCTGATATTGACGATCTTTGGTTCCCGAATGACGCCGCGCTCCAGCAGGGCGATCATCGCGTTGGCGACGCGCTGCGTCAGGAAGAATGGCCCTCTCAGGTTGGTGTCCATGACCTCGTCGTAGCTCTCCGGGCTGGTGTGGAGAATATCGGCGCGCTCGCGGGGAGCCACACCGGCATTGTTCACGAGCAGATCCAGCCGACCGAAACGGTCGAGCGCCGCCTGCACGAGCCTTTCGTGCTCTTCGACCTGCCCGATATCGGCCTGGACGGGGTAGCCCACGCCGCCGGCGGCCTCCACGGCGGCCCGGGTCTCCTCCGCCGCGGCCTGGTCAGCCCGGTAGTTGATGACCACCTGCCAGGCGTACGTCCCCAGGGCAATGGCGATGCCGCGCCCAATGCCCCGGCCTCCGCCTGTCACCAAGGCCGCTCCCCCACCCGCCATCACGCCTCCTGAGCCGCGGCGGGAGGCGCAGCCGCGGACAGGCTGGGACTCCCTGCCGAGGGCGCGGGCTCTCGCCCGAGGAGATCCAGAACGCGGTCGAGCGCCTCGACGAAAAAGTACTCGCCCCACATCACGCTCTCATCCACTCCCAGGTTCTTCGGATAATGGTAGACGCAGTGCTTCAGAATGCCTTCCCAGCCAGAGTCCCGGCGCTTTCTCCCTTCCTGCACGGATTCGGGGCCGCTTTCGTCGATCGCCAGGTAGGCCGGACCGGTCAGCGTGTGCAGGATGGTCAGGGCTTTCGCGAGGTAATAATCAGCGTGGAGCGGGTCCTGCACCAGTTCCGCCAGGTTGAGCAGGCCGCCCGCGGCGATGGCTGCCGCGGAACTGTCGTACAGATTTGACTGGGAAGGATCGTCGTAATCATTCGGCGGCACGCCCGGCCCGCCCGGCGCGCCTTCATCGAACGGCGTGTTCCGCAGGTAGAAGTCGGCGCACAGGCGCGCCGTATCCAGATAGCAGATCTCTCCGGACAACCGGTATGCCGCGCCGAAGCCGTACAGCGCCCAGGTCAGCCCGCGCGCCCAGGTCGAATCGGCCCGCCAGCCCTGCTGGGTGGATTGGCGGAGGAATTCGCCGGTCGCAGCGTCGAAGATGCCCTCGTGGGCGGTGCTCCCGTCGCCGCGCACCAGGCAGCGGCGCGTTGTCCGGCAATGCCGGTGAGCTTTATCCAGCAAGCCCTGATCCCCGGTCTGCCGGGCCGCGTAGAAGAGGATGCCGACGTTCATCATGATGTCGATAAATAGCGATTCCTCAGCCAGAAAGGAGTGCAGATAGCCGCCTTTCTCCTGAAAACGCAGCCCCAACGTCTTCCCGGCGGTGATCACCACCTGCCGGATAGATTCATCGCCTGTCAGATCATACCAGCGCTTCCAGGTCGGCCAGAACAGAAACCCGAGGTCGTGGACCTGGCGGTCGTACTGGCGCGCCTCGATCAGGCGGGAGTAATGCTCGGCCTGGGCGCGCCACCACGGATCGCCGGTGCGCCGGTGAAAGATCCACAGCATGCCGCCCAGGAAGCCCTCGCACCAGTTGGTCCAGGCTTCACCGCCGTGCTCCCAGCGGCCTCCCACCGTGTACACCGGGAAATAATCAGGATGCGCCTTCAGCAACCGGCGCACCTGGTCCTGGGCAAAATCGAACGCGGATTCCAGCCTGGCGCGAAGCAGGGTGCTCTTCAGACCCATGGTCCGATGCGTTTCCTCTTGAGTGTTCACAGACAGATTTGGCTTCTCATTGCTCCAGGTTCAATTCTTTCGTCTGGCCCAGCCAGCGATCCCGTCCGGCGACCAATGCCCGCAGCTTGGCATCGGCCACGCTCCGCGGCAGCATCCATAAACCGCAATCCGGGTGCACGTAGCGGATGCGCTCAGGACCAAGCACCTGAGCGGCGCGCTCGATGCGCCGCGCCACCTGGTCGGGAGTCTCGACCTGGTTATCCTTGATGTCGATCACGCCCACGCCGATCCCGAGGCGGGCGTCGACCCCGCGCAGGTATTCCAGTTCTGCCGGATCCCGGCGCGCCGCCTCCAGGACGACGTGGTCTGCGTGCAGCAGGTTGATAAACGATATCAGGCGTTCGTAATGCCCGCGCTGGATGGTCTGCCCGCCGTAATTGCCGAAGCAAAGATGCACGGCCGGCAGACCCCCGACGCGATCCAGCACCAGGTTGATCGCCGCGGCAGCCCACTCGGCGTCCTCTGGATGCCCGGTCAGGTTGGCTTCGTCGATCTGGACGACATCCGTCTCCAGTTCAGCGACCTGCTCGGCCAGCACCCGGGCGATGGCCATGGCAAGCTCCCGGTGGTCGCCGTAATGCCGGTCCAGCAGCACTTTGGACAGCATGTACGGGCTGGTTACCGTGAACTTGGTGCGGGAGCGGGCGACTTCCAGCAGAGTCTGGGAGGCCTTCGGCAGGTTCAAGGTCCCCGGGCCAATGGGGCCGAGGACGACGCCAGCCGGCTCGGCGCGGTAGGCCATTCCCTGAACCGAGTGGAACGCCTCCTCGTCGGCCCGGGAGAGCTGCGCCTGGATGCCACTCATCTGACCGACAAAGTAGTCGATCATGCCGTTGGTCTCCGGGTGATTCAGGTCATAGCGGTACAGCTCGCCGTCCGCCACTACATCGATTCCGGCCAGTTCCTGCGTGCGCACCACGAGTAGCGTGGCGTCGCGCAGGCCAGATTTGGTGGGATGGGCGCGCAGCCACTCCGGCACCGGGTAGCTGCCGACGACGGTGGTTTGAATGGGTGGTTTCTTTTCTGCCAAAGAAACGCCTCCTGTCACTGCCTGTGCCTGCCGGGTCGAAGCCTGGCAGCCAGCCTCATTTGGGAGCGGGTACCTGAAACCGCTCGGACAAGGCCTGGAGCACTTCGTCCGTGGTGGATACCCAACCGAACTTGCGCGCCAGGTTCTTCAGCGTCGCCGCGTGCAGGTCGGGGAGGTAGGAAGAGACCGCGTCGGAAACCACGGTCGTCTTGTATCCGTGGTGGAAAGCTCCGCGCGCGGTCTCCTCGACGCAGATCTGGGTCACCGTGCCGGTCACGACGATCGACTCGACGCCAAGCGAATGAAGGATATCATCCAGGTTGGTGTTGTAAAAGGCCCCATAGCCGTATTTGTCCACGATGTAATCTCCCGGCTCAGGATAGATCTCCTCGATCACGTCCGCGCAGTCGAGAGTCTTGCCGACGTCGGCGTAGTAGCGCAAATGCCCCCGCTGGCAGGCGAGAGTCGGCGGCTCCAGCTCCGGCGACCACTCATAGACCAGGGTGCGCCCAGGTCCGGCCAGGAACCGGGTATAGATGATCGGAAACCCCGCTGCGCGGAAGAAGGAGATCAGGCGCTGGTGCTGCGGAATGGTCTCCCGGGCGTCGGGCACCTCCATCGGCGCGCCCTCCCGCACGAAATCGTTCTGCATATCGACGATGACCAGGGCCGGTTTCTCCCATCGATCAACGGTCATAGACACCTCCTTTATCGAAATCAATCCCAACGCCGGGGCACAGCAGCCTACCCGATCGACACACAAACGTCCTTCCGCTGTGCCCCGGTTAATCCAGGCCGCAGAAGCGCAGGAAATTGCCCGCCAGCATCAATTCCAGCTCTTCATTTGAGATAAGCGGCAGGCCCAGGCGTTTGGCATCTTCGTTCATGGTCAGGAAGTTCTCGACCAGCACTTCCAGCGTCTCAAAGCAGGGATAGTCCGTGCCCCAGCAGACCTTGGTCAGCGGAACGCCCCAGCGCCGGCAGCGTTCCAGGAAGCGGTACATCTCTTCGCGCGTCAGCAGGCTGTTGGTGAAGGAGATATCCATGTAAAAGTTGGGGTGCCGCTCGACCAGGACGATGCATTCGTCCAGCCATGGCGCGCCGGCATGGGTGACCAGCAGCTTGAGGTCCGGAAAGGCCCGGCCGACTTTATCCAGCATGTATGGCCGGCCCAATTCCAGCGGGGCGTAGCGGGCCGGCGTTGACGACTGGTGGACCATCACGGGGATGCCCAGCTCCAGGGCTTTCTCGAAGATGGGAAAGGTGAGCGCTTCGTCATCGACTGCGTAAAGGTCGTACATCGGGTAAAGCTTCAGCCCGGTCAGTTTGAGGTCGACGATCATGCGCTCCAGCTCGGCAACGGCGGCTTCCACGCCGCGGTAGCGGGGGTTCACTGCGCCGAACCCGATGAACTTGTCCGGCCACCTGCGCACCAGGCTGGCGGTGTAATCGTTAGCCTTGTCGATGCTGGGTTCGCCAGGAACGTCAGTGATGCCAGCCAGGTCGAGCGTGCCGCGCTCCCCATAGGGCGTGTAATCGGACGGAGCGACCGTCATCAGCTGAACCTTCCCAATGCCGGCCTTCTCGTGATCGGCGATGGAAGCCTCCGGGCGGATCGGGTCAAACAACCAGGTGCAGCAGTCGTCCCAGTCCGCCTTGGTAGGGATGCGGTCGGATGGCAGCAGGCCGCGGGCGCGGAAGTTGCCGCGGCACAGGTCCTCGTAGAATCGCCGGCCGTCAACTGCGCTGCCGGCGGACAGGATGTGGGTGTGGCAATCGATGATCTGCATGACATCCTCCCGGTCACGCGGGAACGGATTCAAGCTGGGCTGTCAGCTCCTGGATGGCCTGGTCGGAGGTCTGCAGGCGAGCCAGCTTGCGCCCGAAGATGTCGTACATGGCCTGCAGGATGTTCGGCCAGATGGTTGTGATGCAGTCGGTGAGGGCAGTCACCCGGTAATCCCGCATGGCTGCGCTGAACAGCGTGGCTCCCAGGCACAGGTCCGCCATCATCCCGGTGAACATCAAGTAGCGGATGTCGTGCGCCCGCAAGCACAGGTCGAGGGGAGTCCCGTAGAATTTGTCCAGGGTGTAGCCCTGGATAACCGGTTCGCCCGGCAGCGGCTTTAACTCATCGATGGTCGCCGGGTTCTCCGGTCCGGTTGCGCCGATGACGCTGTTGCTCGAGGGAAGCCCCCAGCCGGTCGGCTGCCCGGGTTCGGCGACCAGGTGCTCCGGGCCAAACGGGTCGGCGCGCAGGCAGGGGATCTCCGGGGCGGCGACAAACTCGGTGAACACCACCAGGATGTGGTGGTCCCGGCAGAAATCCACCATCTTCTTGATGGGCGGCAGGATATCCCAGGAAGTGGGGACGCACAGCGAGGCCTCCGGGTCCATGAAGCTGGTCTGCATATCGATCACCATCAGCGCCGTGCGTTTCAAGTCGTAGCGGTGCACCTCGTCGATGCGCGCCATCTTGCGGGCGACAAGTTCCTCGTGGGTAAGCATGGGGATTCTCCTTTCTGATAGCTTGGTTGCTTTTATTGTCAGGCCGGCAATCGACCTGCATCCTCTAATCTTTCGGCGGCCGTATGCAGGCCAAGTGATTCCAGGCAGGCGCGGGTCTGCCACCCAGTCGCTGGATCCCATCCGTGCAACTGGTAATAATCGTCTAGCAAACTATTCCACTTTTCAAGATCGAGCCTGGCGCCAGCAAACGGGCCAGACTTGATCGGTTCTTCCAGAAAACGCTTCGGAGGAAGATCGTCGGCGCGGGTGAATCCAGCATGCAGGGTGTTAAAAGCCTTCTGGATATTATGGGATCGCCGGCCAATTTCAAGCAGTTCATCTGCAGTGTACTCTCGGCCGGTGGCAGTAGATACAAGGCAAGCAACCTCTTCCAGGCCGATGCGCTGTCCTACCGCGATCCAACTGGAGGCAAAGTAACACAGCCCCACGGAATCGATGACATGTTTATAGCACTCATACCATTTGACAATTTTCGCTTTCCCCTCGTAGCTAAGCGGGTCGAACGTTGGAGCGCCGAATAATTTCATTGCCAAATAGTCGGGGGTACCATCCGTTTCCGGAAGGATGGCTCCATCCAGGTGGCCTCCACCGCGCAATGCAGTAGCCACTCCCAAACCCCAACCGATCGTTGCGCGAAACTCTTCGATGAAGTCGGCGCCCTTGATATGGATGGCAAATTGCTCCGAACCCCGTCCGAATTGTTGCGAGGCGCGTGCGACTCCCTCCGCCAATAGATCTCCAAAGCCGCGGCGGTAAGTGATGGCCTCCAGCATCGAGAGGGCAGCCTCGTGGTTGCCCCATGTCAACTCCAGCCCATCCGTGTCCTGCTTTGTGATCAGCCCTTTCTCGTAGAGTTCCATTGCCCAGCCGATCACGTTCGTCGCGAAATCGTTGTCGACGCCATACTGGCTTAGCAAGGCGTGGAATTTCTGGAGCCAGGGAGCGAAATCGATATCCAGACGGGCGGCGCCCCAAACCGCATTGGCTTCCATCCCCTCATCGATCAGCGGCGCGTACGGGCCGGTCTTCAGATCATTGACATGACTGCAGTACGTTGGGCAAGCGAAGTTGGCCACTCTGCGTTTTTCGTATTTCGATTCGAATACTGGGTAATCGACCTTCGAAATCTTCTCGTCTGCCCAATACCCATCCTGGGCATTTCTTACCGAAAATAGCGAAGCCTGGTTGCATGGCTTGCTGCCCACCAGGTGAGTTCCACCTCTGTGCTCCAACCCCTGCGGGCCTGAGTTGGCCAGCACCCACCAGGATTGCTCTACCGCGCGCATGAAGGATTCTGGGTTCGCCACTTTGATCGCACCTGTGCCTCGCACGGCAATCCCTTTCAGTTTCTTCGATCCCATTACCGCACCCAGACCTCCTCGGGAAGCAGTCCGGTTGCGGTCTACAACGATGCACGCCCCCCGCACGAGGTTTTCGCCGGCAGGCCCGATCAGTGCACTGTGTAGGTGTTCATCGCGCAGCTCGTTCACCAACCAGTCATGCGTTTCCCAAACATTCTTTCCCCAAATCAGCTCCGCATCACGGAGCTCCACACCCTCACTGGTAATCCAAAGATATACAGGGGCATCCGAAGCGCCCTGGAAAAGGATCTGATCGTAGCCGGCGTATTTGAGCTCCGGCGCGAAATGGCCCCCAGAGTTCGAAGAACACACCCCGCCCGTCAAGGCATTCATACAGGCGACGGTTAACCTTCCCGAACTGGGTGCCAGCGTCCCACAAAGTGTGCCAGCCCCGAAAATCAGGCGGTTTTCGGGATCGAAAGCGTTCGTCCCCTCCGGGACTTCATCGAAGAGAATAGCCTGGCTGATGGATTTCCCCCCCAAGAACAGGTCAATGTACCGATCCAGCGGTTCAACGGTAATATGACGGTTGGTAAGATCAACACGCAGCATCTTCCCTGTCCAACTATACCATTGACTTATCATGGATCATCCTCCTTGCTGGAAAACATCCTTGAGCTTCTTTATTCAGGTGAAAGGTCGCGCGGAGCGACGAAGTAGCGCGTATCCTCCGCAGAGATGGTTTGTTTTAATGCCCTGGGCGCACAGAATTTAACGCACCATGGGAAATCCTCGTTAGCACAATGGTCGCAAGAGGAATGCAGGATGACTTTAATTTCGCCCCGGCTATCATCGCGGATGACGTCGATGTTGGAAACTTCTGGGGCGAATGACCGAGTTAGATGCCAGGAACATGCCAGCACGCAGGCCCGGCAGCCCGTGCAGCTTTCCAGATCGATGGCGATAAAATGCCTTGCATGGAAGCCAGTGTGGCTGGCTGGAGATTTGCCTGTTCCCCAAATTTGCTTTGTCATTGGTGAACCTCCTGGTCTTCTTTCATGACTCGACACACGGGCACAGATGAGGAACGAAGTTCTCACGATCTTGAGCCCGGCAGGTTATGAACTGTTACGTAGCTTATAGACCACCACTGCCAGGACGATGATCAGCCCCTTGGCAACTTCCTGGTGCCAGAAGCGCAGGCCAAGCTGGTTGAAAACGTTGCCAAGCAAGACCAACACCAACACGCCTGCAATCGTTCCGTACAGGCCGCCGCGTCCACCGCCCAGCACCGTCCCGCCCAGCAGTACTGCGGCGATGGAGTCCAGCTCCAGGCCGGGGCCGACGGTCGGATCGCCGCTGCCCATGCGGCTGGTCAGGAACAGGCCGGTAGCGGCGGCCAGCAAGCCGGAGATCATATAGCTGAGCGCCCGCACGCGGTTCACAGCAATGCCGGAGAGGCGGGCGATCTCGCTGTCGCCGCCCACGGCGAAGAGATGTCTCCCAAAGGAAGTGCGGTACAGAAGGACCAGCGCCAGCCCTACGAGAGCCGCCAGCCAAAAGGTGGAGGTCGGGATCGGACCGACCTGGCCCGTGGACAGGGCATACAGATTCCGCGGGATGATTCCAATCGGTTCGCGGGTGTAGATCAGGGCCATCCCCTGACCGATCACCATGATCCCCAGTGTGGCGATGATCGGCACAACGCGCAGCTTGATGATCACGAAGGCATTGACGATCCCAAACAGCAGCCCGACACCCAGGCACAGCAGCGCAATCGGCAGCAGCCTCTCATTCATGCCCAGCATCATGCCGGCCGCGTAAACGTTCGCCAGGGTGACGACGGAGGACACGGAAAGATCTATCCCGCCCGACAGGATGACCAGCGTCTGGCCGATGGCCAGCATCATCGGGATGACCATCTGCCGCAGCAGGTTTGCCAGGTTCGGGAGGCTGAAGAATTGCTCCGAACCAAACATCCCGAGCAGGGCCAGCCCGACCAGGACGATAAAAACGATGTTTTCGGAAAGGCGCAGGGAGGCGAGGCGAGCTGAAATTCCGGAGAAGATCCCCCGGGCCTTCGGGCGCGCCTCAGCCCTCTCCTGGCGGACCTCTCGGCCGGCGCGCTCCCGTTGCGTATCGACGTTTTGGTAAGCCAGGGCCAGCACTGCCTCTTCCGTGGCTTCCCGAGCCGAGAGCTCGCCGGTGATCCGGCCACCAGACATCACGGCGATCCGGTCGCTGAGGTTGAGGATCTCTGGCAGTTCGGAGGAGATCATCACGACGCTCTTCCCCGAATCTGCCATGGCGCGGATCAAGTTGTGGATCTCCGCTTTTGCGCCCACGTCGATGCCGCGCGTCGGTTCATCGAAGAGGATGACGTCCGGCCCGACGTTCAGCCATTTAGCCAGGACGACCTTCTGCTGGTTGCCGCCGCTCAAATAGGTGACCAGTTGCTCACCGTTCGCGGCCTGGATGTCGAGCTGCTGCACCGACCTGGCAACCATCTCGCGCTCGGCCGCCCGGCGGACGAAGCCGAGCTTTTGAATCCAACGCAGGCTGGGGAGCGAAATGTTCTCGCGCACGGTGTGCGCCAGGATCAGGCCGTGAGATTTTCGGTCCTCCGGCACCAGAGCCAGGCCTTTCCGGATGGTCTCGCTCGGACCGCCGGCGCGCAGCGGCTCGCCGTTCAAGGTGATCGTCCCTGCGTCGACCGGGTCGGCGCCGAATAAGGCCCGCACCAGCTCCGTACGCCCTGACCCGATCAGACCCGCGATCCCCAGGATCTCGTTCCGGCGGAGTTCGAGGTTGATATCCCTAAACACCCCGGCCCGGGTCAGACCCCTGACCTCCATCACGACGCCATCCCCCCGCTTCGAACGCGGGCCGGCCGCAACTTCGATCTCCCGGCCAACCATCATCTGGATCAGCACCTGGCGGTCAACATCCTGGATTGGCAGGGTCCCGATGGTCCGGCCGTCTCGCAAGACTGTCACGCGGTCGGCGATCTCCAGGATCTCCTCCAGGCGGTGCGAGATGTATACGACGGTGACCCCTTTCTTCTTTAATGCCTGAATGATTTCGAACAGGCGCTGCAGCTCGTGTTCAGCCAGGGAAGAGGAAGGCTCATCCATGATGAGGAGATCGGGGTCATGCGATAAGGCCTTGGCGATCTCGACCAGCTGGCGCTGGGCCGGCGACAGGCGGTGCAGGGGAGCGCGCGGCCGGATGTCTCCGTCGAACCGGCCCAGAATCTCCGCCGCACGCCGCTCCATCGACTCAAAGTCCACCAGGCCAGTCTTAAGGCGCGGCTCCCGCCCCAGAAAGATGTTCTCCGCCACGCTCATGTAAGGCAGCAGGCTCAGCTCTTGGTGAACCAGGCTGATGCCCAGGTTCTGTGCCTGCTGCGGGTTGAGATTTTCCAGGCGGTGACCCTTGAAGAGCAACTCGCCGGCTTCGGGGTGATAAATACCGGACAGGATTTTCATCAGGGTCGATTTGCCGGCGCCGTTCTCGCCGATCAGCGCGTGCACCTCCCCCTGGTTGCAGTCGAAATCAACGCCATCCAGGGCCAGCACACCCGGGAAACTTTTGGTGATGCCCCTGGCGGCTAAGATTTGATCCAATTCCACTCGCTTTACACCCAAGTACATCCCTTCACCCCCTCCCTGGTCGCGGGATCTGACGCCCCGTGGCCAGGGAGGGGGCTGGTGGGAACAGGAATTAGGATTTGTAGTGCTCGACGATGACCTCTTCGGGCAGCTTGTTGATCGCCCAATACTGGTCATTCAGGTCCGGACGATAGTAATCGTCGAGCTGGGTTTCATCAAAGGTCTGGATCGGCGCCAGGACATCGCGGGCGACAGGCTCGCCGCGCATGACCTTGACTGCGAATTCCACGGCGTCGGCGTACTGCTCGGCGCCGCCCTGGACAGCCAGGAAAGTGACGTTATTTTCTTTGGCCTTGCGCAGCCAGCCGTTGCCGTCATCGCCGCACATGGGCGGGATCGGTTTTCCGGCGTCTTTATAGGCGTCGATGATCCCGATGCCCATGTTGCCGCCGTCGTTGATGATCCCGTCGATCTGGTCCGCGGAAGCCAGCAGGCCCTCCATGGCGGTCTTGCCTTCCACCGGCGACCAGACCCCATAGCCCAGGCCCGCCTCCTTGACATCCGGATACCTCGCCAGGCCTTCGCGCACCCCGCGCAGGACATCCTCGGCGTACGTATTGCCGGCCAGGCCCATCATGATCGCCACGCTGCCTTTGCCGCCGATCTTCTGGCAGATGTAATCGGCGTAAATGCGGCCCACCGCCGGGTTATCCCGGTCGTGGTAGCTGACATACTTATCGGTGTAGGCGCGCGCTCC
Organism: uncultured Anaerolineaceae bacterium; assembly: GCA_964416175.1. Taxonomy (GTDB): domain Bacteria; phylum Chloroflexota; class Anaerolineae; order Anaerolineales; family UBA4823; genus CAYQDF01. Next base: position 3,852 of record CAYQDF010000020.1, on the reverse strand, counting down.
CACGAGGATGACGGGGATGCCCCGGTCCATGGCCTGCTCGATCTGAGCGACGATGTTGCCGCCCGTGACCGGCTGCACGATCATGATGTCCGGGTTCTTGGTCAGCAGATCCTCCATATCCGAGACCTGCTTGGCCGGATCGAAGGTGGCTGCGGCGGTGTGCACCTCGCTGAACAGGTCCTTGTATTTTTCCCGCACGTAGTAATCGAAGTGCAGGGTGGCGATGACCTGCCAGGAGTTGACTTCCCCCATGCCCGACCTGGCAATCACCCAGGGCGGATCTTTCTTGTACGCAGAGGTATCCACCATGCCCAGGGACGGCGCTCCGCCGCCGGTCGCGGTGGGAGAGGCAGGCGCACAAGAATTCAAGAGGAGCGATACTCCTGCCGAAGCAGAGGCGAGGCCGACCAGGCGCAGGAACTCGCGCCGGTTCAGCTGGTCCCTTACGATGGTCCGATTAGAGTTGTTCATGGTTTCCTCATCCTTCCTGAAACAAGTTTGAATCGGCATAGACTTCGGTCATATTACGAACGAGCTCTTTGATAGAAGATCCGCGCTTACCTCCTTCTTTAGGGGATTGGGACAAACCATCGATTAAGCCTCACGCCTTTTTCCAAGGGAATACAAGGCTACCACCAGGATCACGACGGCCCCGCGGACGACCAGCTGATACTCCACGGGGAGCTGCAGCACCAGCACGAAGCTCATCAGCATCCGGATCAGCAGGACGCCCGCCAGGGCGCCCCAGACGCCGCCCACCCCGCCTGCCAGGCTCACGCCGCCGATCGCGGCCGCAGCGATTGAGTCCAGGTCATACCCGCCGCCCAACCACTGGTCGATGTAGCCGATATAGGCGGCCAGCACCAGCCCGGCCAGCGCGGCCAGGCCGCCCGAGATCGTATAGGTGAGGATCCAGATCCGATCAACTTTTACACCAGACAGGCGCGCAGCTTCCTTGTTTGCGCCGGAGGCGTACAACCACCTGCCGTACAGGGTGCGCCGCAGGACGATCGAAACAATGACCGCCATACAGAGGAGCAGCACCAGAGAAAAAGGAAGTCCCAGGACCTGCCCCTGGCTCAGCGGGCGCAGGCCGTCCGGGAGAATACCGCTGGGCATGGCGCCTGTGTACCACAGGCGCGCCCCTGTAACCGCAAGCGAGGTTGCCAGAGTCACCATAAAAGAGGCGGACCGGCGCCGGGCGGTCGCCACGCCGTTGAACGTGCCAATCGCCAGGCCCATCAACAGGCAGGCGGCGAACGCGGGGAGGATCAGCTCGTCTCGCCCACGGGTAAGCTCCGCGATCATCACGGTGGCCAGCTGCATGATCGCAGTCACCGACAGATCAAAGCCGCCGCCAATCATCACCAGGGTCTGGCCGATAGTGACGATTCCCAGGGCCGCGCTCTGGCGCAGCACATTGGAGATGTTGTTCACGGTCAGAAAATCCGGGGAGATGATCCCCGCCAGCAGGACCGTTCCAAGCACCACCAGATAGATGCGGGAGAAGCCCCACCATTGGGATTGGAACAGCACCCGAAAGCCGGTCGAAAGTTTGCCGAATCTGAGAGAAACTTGAGACATTTCTACGCTCGAAACGCCGGCATCACTTCCCGGCTGAGCAGCTCCAGTTCGTGCAAGATATGCACGTGAGGCATACCCGGGAAATACAGGCGGCAGATCAGGTGGTTCATGCCAAAGATCTCGACGAAGCGCTGGATAGCCCGGATGCACCGCTCGGGATTCCCGATGATAAAGCGGTCAAGGGCGAGCGCTTCGAGCTGGTTGACGGGAGCAGCGTCCTGTTGGCCAATGAGAGGATGCTGCCAGCCGCCGCCATACTCGTCGCGGTAATTGATCAGCAGGTATTTCTCAGCCAGTCCAAACGCCTGTTCGTCCGTGTCAGCGATGATTACCTCGCGGGTGACGGGGCGTTCACCTGGTATCTCCTTTCCGGCCGCAGCCAGGCAGTCGTGATATCGCCGCTGTGCGGCCAGCAGCTTCTCGAGATTGGCGGTCGGTCCGGGGATCCACACGTCGCCCAACTCTGCGGCGCGCTTGATCGATAAATCTCCCCAGCCGCCTAACCAGATCGGTGGATGGGGCCGGGAAAGCGGCTTTGGCTCTATGCACGCACCGGACAGCCGGTAAAATTTGCCTTCGAAATCGACCCGGTCCTGGGTCCACAGGGCGCGGATGATCTTGAGCTGTTCGACGTAGCGGGCGCCCCGGTTGTCCATCGAGACTTCGTACAGCTCGAATTCCTGCGGACGGTAACCGATGGCCGCGCCGAAAATGAAGCGTCCCTGGCTCATGACGTCCAGCAGGGCCACGTCTTCAGCCACCCGCACCGGATGATAAAAAGGCAACACCAGGATGTCGGTGCCCAGGCGGACCCGGCTGGTCCGCGTGGCGTAGCCGGCCAGAGCGACGAGGGGAGACGGCCAGTAGTGGTTCTTGACGCCGTGATGCTCCTCCAGCCAGACGGAATCGAAGCCCAGCTCTTCGCCGCGCACTGCCTCGCTCAGCGCCTCCTGGTAATATCCTCCGCCTTCGGTGGTGATAAAGCCAAATTTGAGTGCGGGCATGTTCCTTCCTTGTCCCCTGCGAAAAACGCCAGGCTAAGGTTTGATCGGTTGGTTGGGCGGCGCAGCCGTACCGCGGATCACAAGGCTGTGCGGTAAGACCGTGACCTCGGGAAACTGTTCCTCTTCGATCATAGAAAACAGGCAGCTGGCCGCCTGTTTGCCCATCTCCACCATGGGCACTTCCACCGTGGTGAGCTGCGGGGTGAGATACTGGGTCGATTCGATGTTGTCCATTCCAACCACGCTGAGATCCTGGGGGATGCGCAGGCCCCGGCGCAGCGCGGTGAACACGCAGCCGATCGCCATCAAGTCGTTGGCAGCGAAGACCGCCGTCGGCCTCTCCGGGAGGTCCAGGAGGGCATTCATGGCCTCCTGGCCGCTCTCAAAGGTGAAGCTCCCGCCAACCACGAACTCCGCCCGGACCGAGAGGCCGGCTTCCGCCATCGCCTGGCGGAAGCCCTGCTCCCGCAGGTCGGTGGTGTGCAAATTCTCCGGCCCGCGCACATAGGCGATCTTCGCGTGACCAAGGTCGATCAGGTAGCGGGTCATGTCATAGCTGGCTTTGACGTTATCGATGCTGACTCTCGGCACCGGCAGGGGGTATTCACTAAGCGTGACGATGTGCCCGCCGTTCCGGCAGTAGCGCTCACAGGCCAGGCGAATCTGCTCGGAGTACTCGGGTTCGGTGAGCGCGCCGCCGACGAACAGGATCCCATCGGCGTCGTAGCTGTCCAGCAGGGAGATATAGTCCCACACAGTCTGCGGATTGCGCTGCGTGTTGCAGACGATGACCATCGACCCCCGGCTCTGCACGACGGCGTGGATGCCGTGCACGATCATGGCGAAGTAGGGGTCCGCGTTATCGCCCACCAGCACGCCGATGATACCGCTGCGCTGGGTGACCAGCGCCCGGGCGAGGGCGTTGGGCGAGTAACCCAGGCGCTCGGCGGCATTTAACACCCGCCGGGCTGTGGATTGGTTGACTGGATGGGAGCTGTTGTTGAGCACGCGCGAGGCGGTGGTGAGAGACACACCGGCTTCACGGGCGACGTTCTGGAGGGAGACGAGTTTGGCCACCGGTAGAGAGAAAGCCAGGCAGAAAGGTATGGAAAACCTTTTCCGGAAAACGTTTTCCGCATTATAGCGTAGCAGGAAAGCCTCTGTCAATACCGAGTTGGCGGGTAAACCCTCACAGGCTGGCGAGGGCCACGCCAGCGAGCGTGAATCCCACCCCGATCTGCTGCGAGCGGGTGATCCGCTCTCC
>CAYQDF010000019.1:0-40594 GCA_964416175.1 uncultured Anaerolineaceae bacterium | reverse complement strand
GGAGGGGGACCGGGACGTGGTCGGCGCCTACGTGAAGCCCGAGGACAAAGACAAGAACGTCATGCCTTACGAGATGCAGGACTTTGCCGAGACCCAGGCAGGAGGGTTCAGCGCGGTGGTACGCTTTGGCGGGGATATCGAGGTGATCACGCGCCTGATCGCCGGCGGTTTCCCGGTCGTCGCAGAAAAAGGTTACTATGAATACGACTACACCGGTAAACTGGGCTGGCTGGGCCATTACCAGTTCATCACCGGCTACGACGAGACGCAGGAATTGTTAATCGTCCAGGACACTTATGTCAAGGATGGCAAGGACCACCATGTCAGCTACGCGGAATTCCTGGAGGGCTGGCGTTCATTCAACTACTTGTTCCTGGTCGTTTACCCGCAGGAGCGCTCCACGGAAGTCAATGCCCTGCTCGGCAACTATGCTGACCCTGCCTGGGCGACGCAACACGCCCTCGCGGTCGCCCAAACCGAAGTGAATACACTATCCGGCATTGACCAGTTCTTTGCTATCTTCAATGAAGGCACCAGCCTTACAAACCTGCAGCAGTATCCTGACGCAGCCGCTGCCTTCGACCGCGCCTTCGCCCTCTACCCCAATCTGCCTGACGATTATTCCCGTCCTTACCGGATCCTGTGGTACCAGACCTGGCCCTACTGGGCATATTACTACAGCGGCCGCTACCAGGACGTGATCAACCTGGCCGACACCACCCTCTACGAGACGATCAGCGAACCGGTGCTTGAGGAGAGCTTCTACTGGCGCGCCCTGGCGCGCGAAGCCCTGGGTGATCTCCAGGGAGCGATCGATGACCTGCGCCAGTCCGTGCGCTTGAATCCCAACTTCTCCCCTGGCTGGGACCAGCTCGCCCGGCTCGAGGGAGGCGGCGGTTGAAATGAAAATCCTCCACTTCGCAGACGCTCACATCGACATGGCGAATTACGGGCGCCACGACCCCCAGAGCGGGCTTCCCCTTCGCGTAATGGACTTCCTCAAATCGCTGGACACCATCGTGGATACAGCGATAGAAGAGAGAGTCGACCTGGTGCTCTTCGCGGGGGATGCCTACAAGGACCGCAACCCTGCCCCCACCTTTCAGCGCGAATGGGGAAGGCGCATCATCCGCCTCTCCCGGGCAGGGATTCCAACCCTATTGCTGGTCGGCAACCACGATCTCTCGCCGTCCTTGGGGCGGGCAAACGCCATCGAAGAATTTAACACTTTGGAAGTCCCCCACGTGCGGGTTATCGACAGTCCAGTCTTTCTGGGCCCAGAAGACCTTGAAGGGCTCCCGCTCCAGGTGCTGGGCCTGCCCTGGATCTCGCGCTCCGGCATGCTGGCGCATCTGGGGCAGCTCGACGGCGACGGCGCGCGCGTGTTCGAGGCGATCGAAGCCCGCCTGACTGCGCTGGTGAATTCCTGGCTGGAGCAGGCTGACAAGGATCTCCCGGTCGTGCTGACCGCCCACGCCTCCGTGCAGGGAGCCAGGTATGGGGCCGAGCGCACAGTCATGCTGGGGAACGACCTAATCCTGCCCGGATCTCTGGTGCGCGACCCACGGCTGGATTATGTCGCTCTGGGACATATCCACAAGCCCCAGGACCTCAACGAGGGCGGTCACCCGCCAGTGATCTACCCCGGTTCCATCGAGCGGGTCGACTTCGGCGAAGCGGGGGACGACAAGTTTTTCGTGATCGCCCACGTCAAGAGGGGAAAGACGCGCGTCGAGTGGCGGAAGCTCGAGGGCATCCGGCCCTTCATCGACCGCCGCCTGCGGCTGAAGTCGAAAGCGGACCTCGCTGCCCAACTCAAAAAGGCGTTGCCCCCCGCGGAAGAACTGGCGGACGCCATCGTCCGCCTGACGATTGAATATCCCCGCGATATGGAACCGCTGATCGATGACGGGTTCCTGCGCGAACAGGCCCGCGATGCTTTCGAGTTCCACCTGGTGAAGCGGCCCGAGGTCGAAGCGCGCATCCGTCTGCCGGAAGACCAGTCGGTGGGCAGCCTCTCGCCGCTGGAGCTGCTCGAGCTGTACTGGCGCGCCAGCCACTCCACCCCGGCGGACCAGGAGGAGTTGACGCGCCTGGCAAAAGAAGTGATCGAAGAAGCAGAGGGCACCGCCGATCAAGCCTAGATTCGGACCGCGTGACCGATTGGCCGCGTGCCCGTCCAGAAAAAGAATGGAGTCCGGCCGCTTTCTACCGAACTCCATTCTTTATAAGCTTTCGGAAAAACGCTACTGCAGCGTTAGCAAGAGCATCGTCTCTTGAACGAGCGCGTTTGATGCAGCTGGCGTAACGAACTGCGGCGTAAAACCCTCCACCTGGTTGATGAAAGCCTGCAGCTGCGCTTCATACGCGGCGATCTTGCCCTGGTCGCGATAGCGACCTGCCCGGATCAGCCGATTGATAAGGGCGCGCGCAGTATTCCTACCAGTAATGTCGCCGCTCTCTTGATAGTAGAGCACCAGGCTCATGAGCTTTTCCACTGTGGGCAGCGCGTCGTACCTGGCGACGTTCGGGTCGTGATCGCTCGTGCCGCGCGGTCCGTCGCCGTCGTAATCCGCCGGGAAGTCGCTGTTGATGTGCGCCACCCCCACCTGCACGAGATCATCCAGCATGGATTGGGTCACGAAGATCTGGTCAAGGGTCTGCGTCTGGCCCTGGAAAATGTAACCGTACGCAGTGACCGGGATCTCGCTGACCAGGACATCGAACAGGTTGATCAGCCCCTGATCATAGATGGGACCCAGCTGGTCGCTCGGGAAGAGCGCATCGCCCGGCACGAAGGGATCGTCCGGCCGCGGGTATACGTTCAGGTCCCCGCCGACCACGACGCGCACATCCGCTTCATCCGCCTGCAAGGCAGCCACGATCTCGGCGTTGTAAAGCGCTTGTTCCATGCGCTGCCCGACGCGGGCGTTCGGGGTGCTGCTGAAGTGGTTGTTGGAGACGTACAGGTCGGTGAAGACGCTGTTCTCAATCCCATCCCGCCACAGGCGGAACAGTCCGACCTGTGGGGGGCGGGTGAAGACGTTCGAGCCATCCACACCGGTGCTTAGATCGACATCGTCGGGCAGGTCAGCGTTGAGGGCTTTGGGGTTCTGCACGTCGGTGTTGTAGGGCAGCGGGGTCCCGCGGTAATCCACGGTCGGGGCGCTCCCCAGCACGGGATCGCTCGCCAAAGCCGGGAGCAGCTCGACTCGGTCGGTCCGGTACAGGTAGGCCGAGACGATGCCCCGGTCATCCGCGCCGTCACGGTCGTATGCTGCATCATAAGCAGGCCCGCCCAGGCTGGCGATGCGCGTGGCCAGCTCCTGGAGTGTGTCCGGCTTGCCGTCGGCGTTGTCCGCCACACCGCAGGTCAGCGCGCCCCCGGTCACGGTGCAGATGTCCTGATCTTCAGCCTCCTGCGCCAGGATGATATCCGGGCTGTGCAGGTCTGTGACGATCTGCTCGGCGATCTCGGTCAGGCGCGCCTGGTAAGCGGCATCACTGGCGGGGACGTAGTCGAACGGCGGGTTCACCCCCGGGCAGCCGGGATTTCCGGCGAAGTCGCAGCCGTCGAACGGGTCATCCCGGAAGTCGTACAGGTTCTCCACGTTGAAGGTCGCCAGGCTGAACTCCTCGCCGAGGTCGAAGGTCTGCGGCGGGTTGTTGAGGGCAGGGTCCACTCCTGGGGTAAGGTCGAGCTGCTGCTCGACCATGATCTGGTATTTGCTGAAGGAGAAGTAAACGCCGCCCACCGGAGCATTGTTCAGGGCGTCAAATGTCCGGGCAGGAGCGATCAAGGCTGTGTTGTCGCCGGCGGCGAACTTGATCCCCAGGCTGCCCATGATGATGCGGTAGCCATTTCCGTCGTCGAAGAGCTGGCCTGTGTCGATGTTGTCAAGCGGGTGCGGATCGCGGAAAGCGCGCCGGGCGTAAGGGTCGGCTCGTTGGGCGACGGGATGGTCGCCGCGCATCACCCATACCTCGCCATCGGCTGTCGAGGCGAAAACGTCCCGGCTGTCGATGACGACGCTCCCGGATGGGACCTGGGCGCGCATGCCTTCATGCCGCTCCCAGTAGCGGTTAGCGTCCGCCAGGTTGTTCGGTGGGCCGGCCTCGAAAGCGGGGATTTCAGTATCCAGGTCCACCCCGCTGCGCACGACCTGCAACGCCGTGGCGCTGGTCAGCTCGGTGAGGAAGAAGAACTCGGTGACCCTTGCCCGGAGGATGACTTCGTCTCCCACCTGCGGGACGTACCCACCGATCAGGTCGTTGAAGCCCCCCATGAAGACGAAGACGCCGTCGGAGGTGTTCGGGTCCCCATCCGCAGTGGCGGCGGTGTTCTGGATAAAGAAGCCATTTTGACTCCCGCCACTGCTGGTGCGGGCAAGCGTCCTTTGGTAGATCACTCCCTGGATCACGACGAACTGCGTGCCGGCGGAATTTCCGGAGGGAGGCGCAAACGGCGACCGTGAGAGCAGCCCATTGTCGGTGTCGCCGACGACCCCCTGGACGGCGCCAATCGGCAGGATCTCCTCGACTGTCACGCTCAGCGTGCAGGTCCCCGTCTGGGGAGTTGAGTCGTTGTTCGTGGCGACGATCTCAACCGTGTAGTTCCCCGGAGGCGTGGCGGCGCCCACGTCCACATTCGCCGTGGCCGCCCCGCCAATTCCAGGGGAAGGAACAAAACCGCTCAGGGAGATGGTGCCCGGATCGGTTGGGGTGATGTTGTCGATCAGGATGCTGATCACCGTTCCATCTGCATCGTTGGCGCTGACCTGCCGGGAGGCAGCCTGGCCCTCAAGGGTCGAGAGCGGCGCGCCGCAGCTGGCGACCACCGGCGCGTTGACGACCTCCTGGAAGGTCTGCCCGGTGTTGATCGCGCCGAAGGTGTTTGGAGCAGGGCTGCTCCAGCTGAAGTCGGCATAGGTGGTGCCGGTGCCGGTCAGCTGCAGGGATTGCCCGAGCGGCTCGCTGCCAGTCTCGGATACGCCGATGTCGGTGCTGGTCATTCCATTCGCTGGACCGCCGACTGCGACGAAGGTGCCCTCGTAGCTGAGGAACTGCACGACTGTGCTGCTGGCATCCACCAAAGCGACCCCATCCGGCGAACCATTTTGAATGCCGTTGACCGGGTAGCTGAAAGACAGGGTGCCAAAGCTGTTGCTCTGATCCGGGATCACGCCGGATAGGGTCGTTGTGTTATACACGGCGCCGCCGCTTCCGTTGTACAGGACCAGGCTCCAGCCGGTCAGGTCCGTCCCCGCCGGCCCGGCGATCTCTATCGCCTCGCCGGCATCCGTGCCGGTATTATCGTAATGGATCTCGTTGATGAAGACCGCCGGTTGGGCGCGAGCGACTTTGAATGAGAATGCGCCGATTGGGAAGCTGGCCATCACCAGCGCCAGAACAAGCAAGGCGGCCAGCCCTGGCTGAATCCTTTGTCTCTCAATCATGACAACTCCTTTCCTCTTTGCTCAATATTATGGCGCAAAATGATGGGCTTGCAAAGAACTTGCAAGCCCATCTAAAACGGTCTTAAGGCAGCCGGGTGATGCGCCCTTCACCGCCTTTCGGATAGTCCGCAGCGGTGATTAAGCTGTTCAGCCCGACTTCTATGTAGTTTCTCAGCGCCAGCTGGTAGGTGACGCCCAGGGTGGTGAACGGCGCGCCTCGGAAGGGGTACTGGTCGCCGCCGCGTGCCAGGAAGTCGATGGTCGCAATGGTCAGGTCTGGGCCGGCGACCACAGCTCCACTGCTGACGATGACCGTGCCATCATCCAGCACAACCTCCCGGATTCGGGTGCCAGCCTGCGTTACATTCCCGAGAGCATCCAGGAGTTGGGGAGTCCCAGCGGGATCCCAAACGAAACTGAATCCGGCGACCTGGGCGAAGCGGCCATCCACGAACTCCACCCGCGAGACCGCATTCTCCAGGATCTCCTTAAACTGGCCTCTGGATATATTTTCAACAACAGAGACAAAGTTGGGGAAAGGCACAATGCTGAAAGTATCCAGTTCGGTGATGTTCCCTGCGGGGATGATCGAATCGTTGCGGATGCCGCCGCCGTTCTGCAGGGCGACATCCGGGGCAGGCACGCCGAAGGCTCCAGCGAGCTGGGTCGCCTGCCAGAGCAGGGAGTCCGCCACCAGGTTGCCTTCGTTGGTCTCGATGGTGCGGACATTCGCCCGGATGCCGTCCAGGTCAACTTCCGAAATCCCGATCACATTGGCAGCGAGGGCTGCCAGGGCTTCGACGATGGGATCCACAACCTGAGCCTGGACTACCGGATCCGGTGGCACAGCGTCCGGGTGCGTCCCACCCGCCACACGGACCGGGCCGCTGCTAGAATCATCGATCATAGACACGTTGCCAGATTTATCGAAGCCCACGACCAGCCGGCCGACATACCCGTAATTGCCAGCCGTGGTGACGACAGGCACCTGGGTGCCATCCATGTCCGTTGCGAAAAGCGGGTATGGGCCAAAAACTTGAGTCTCATCACCCGGGACGAGCAGATCGCCCGGGTTTGCCAGCACCTCATCCCCCCCGCCGGCTACCATCACGTCCACGCCGTTAAGCATCGGCGCCAGTGCCAGGTCTTCCTGGATGCTTTGCAGGTGGCTGATCAGGATGATCTTGTTGACTTTTCTGGCTTCGAGCTTAGCGACCTCTGCATTCACCGCCCCGGCGACGTCTTCGCTGACGATTACGTTGCGCGGGCTGGAGATGAACCTCAATGCCGGGGTGGTGGCGCCGATGATGCCAATGAGCTCCCCGCGCTCCTTGACGATCACGCTGCGTGCAATCCGGCGCCGGTCAAAGAGGTCTTGCAGCCTGGGTTCACCTGAATAATCGAGGTTAGCACTGAGATAGGGCGGCAGGGTCTCCGAATAGCCAGAGATGAAATCCGCCAGCACATCCGGTCCAAAGTCGAAGTCGTGGTTGCCGATCGCCACAGCGGTATAACCAATCTTGTCCATGGCGATGGTGTCATAGAAAGGTACACCTTTATCCAGGCTGGCGCTGAACACCGGACCAGCCAGGAAATTGTCCCCTGAGGAGACCATGATCACACCCCGCTTGGCTCCCGGCTGGCTGGGCACCCCCGTGACCGCCTCCCGCTTCAGGTTATCGACCACGGTCTTGAAGCGCGCAACTCCACCAAAGTCTGCCAGGACTCCGGTGCCGAGGTTTATCAGGCTGGATTCGCCATCGTTGTTGTGCAGGACGGTCAACCAGAAGTTAACCTTGGGCTGCCTGGCCACCGCTGCTGTCGGGAACACAGAAATCAGGACAGCCAGCACCATTAATATCATCGCCGCTTTCCATAAGTTTCGCTTTACCATGGGAAGATCTCCTTTTCGCATGTTCATTATCCGTCAGATATCGATGGGTAGATTAAATATTGATTGGGTCTGATATTTGTTCTCTTTCGTCTCTCAACACCTCCTGAGATAGGGCGGGATCGAAATTGGAAGATCCGAGGTCGATTCCCCCCATGACTGCATCCGAATATTCTAAGGACGAGGAAGAACCCTCTGGAAACGAGGGGAACTGCACGGCGCATTATCGGACCGGTTGCTCCGCCAGGACAAAGCCCAAAGGGAATACAATTTATATCCGAGAATATTCGAACGCGCCATAGCCTCAGAGTACCGATTCCAGCGCGACACCTGAGGGCACGGCTACATTCAAACTGGCGCATATACCAGGACGCCCCTCCGGGGCCGTAAAAATCACTGGGGACAAAGGAGAGGCTTCCTCTGTCCCCAGCTATCAACATGCATGTCTTACAGTCCGTCGTTGGTCATGTCCGGAGAGGCTCCACTCCACGCAATGGATCTGGACGCCATCACCGAGATCACGGATGCACTTTAATCGCATCGGCCTGGCGCTGGATCTTCGCGTCCCGGTACATAAGCAGCAAGCCACTCTGGGACGGCGAGGCGACATCGCCGCCGGGGACAGCCGTGATGGTCAGGGTGCTGCTTCCGCCGGCTGGCACGCCGGTGCCTGGAATGCCCGAACCGACGTAGCGCGGCATGCTTGCAGTGTACGTCATACCCGCGACGGCGTCGGTGCATAAGCCGGTGAAGTAGTTATCACACCCGAAGACAGAGAAATCGAACTGCGTGCTCGCGGTCAGGCCCACCGCAACCAGGGGAACGGTCAGGATCACATTCCCAGAGTTCAGATCTGCGTCGGTGAAGAAGAAAGCTAAAAACGGGCCGGAAGGCAGCGGACCTGCAGCGACGACGTTCTGCCCTGTGGCGGCAAAACCGCCCAGCTCTGTATTGAATACCACGAAGTCGTCGGTGCCATCGCGATTGGTATCGATGAAGATATCGAACTCGGCTGGATAGTTCGGGTGGGCGCGCACGCCAAAAGTGTTGATGGCAAACTGGAGATTGCTGCCCACCAATCGCGCACCAACCGACTTCAGGTCGATGACCGCAAAGTTGTCGCCGGGGCCGGGCAGGGCCGGCGGCGGGATGCGTCCACTGGTGCCCAGAAGGGAGAAGAGGTCCACGCGCCCATCCACGGCGCCGCCAGCGTTGCTCAACGCCAGGTCCGCAGTCCCATTGCTCAGGATGACATTCTCCGCAGCCGGGGTGACCTCCGCCGAACGGTGCGGCAGGATATGCCAGGCAACGTGCACGTCATCGGTCGCATCGGCGATCGTGATGTAGCCGTCGAACTCGACCCCCTGGAGCCGGAAGCCATCTCCGCCCCGGCTGCCGCCGTTGAGGTCCCAGATCGGCAATTTCGTCACGTCGACCTTGACCTGCACCTTGAAGTTCTTGCTGCCGTTGGCGGGCACCCTGATGGTCCGAGGGGCGCTCAAGCTCACTGCGCCACTCGCCTGATCATCAGGGTAGCGGAAGGACGGGGTAATGGTATAGGTGCGCGCCGTATTGCTGTAGTTGCGCACCGTCACGGACCGGTTGAAGGATTGCGAACCGGTCAGCGCGTGGTAGCCAAAGGAGAGGCTGGGGGTCTTATCGGCGGCATCCCAGGCTGCGGTGGCGCTGTCCAGCGCCCGATTCACCCGGACCTCGCCGCCGCCGATGCGCGTGATCGGCGCGCCGACGCCGGGACACACGAAGGTGTTAAGCCCGATGTTCGCCTCGGCCGTGTTCACCAGCAAAGACTTGATCTCCGCGGGCGTGCGGGTGGGATACTTGCCAACCATCAATACAGCGGAACCCGCCAGCACCGGCGCTGAAGCCGAGGTCCCGGCAAAAGGCGTCTCGCCCGTGCCGGTCCCCACCTGGGCGGATTGAATGTCCGTCCCGATGCCGCCGATGTCCGGCTTGATCGCATTGAAACTATAACTCGGGCCGCGTGATGAGAAGGCCGCCATGTTGCCGACCAGCGGCGCGGCGGAACCCGGATCGATGCTGGCTGCTGCGCTGAGTGATGTCGATTTGAGAAGGTTCCCATCGGCAAGCGTGATCGTATAGCCGGGGATCGAAGGAGTCCCGCCGCCGAACGAGAACGTCGGCGGCAGGTCGCAGGTGGGCTGCGACACATTATTGGCGATGACCGCCGCGATGGCGCCTGCTGCCGCTGCGTTCGAGACTTTCATGCTCACTGCGCAGGTGCCGCGGTCCATCAGCAGTATCCTGCCGGCATGTGAACCCGGCGCGAATGGGTTGCCGCCTGCGGCATTCGTGCATCCAATGCGGGTGCTGGCATTCGTCGTGTCATAAAACAGCGTGCCGGCAGTGAGCACAGGCGCTGCCGACCAGGACTGCCAGATCCCTCCCACGGTCGAATTGCTCGAAATCAGGTACAGCTTGGAGCTCGGATGGAAAGTGGCCGCCACGCTCAGGACCCCTGGCGCAGTCGATGGCGAGCTGACGATATACGGTCGGTCAGCAGCATTGCCCGCGGAGGTCACGACAACCACCCCCAGGTTCACCGCATTCTGGCTGGCGAAGCTCAGGTCGTCTTCCACCTGACCGTACGACGAGCCCAGCGACATGTTGATAACGTCGACCGCGTCGGAGATGTCGCCATCGCCGTTCGGGTCGAGTGCGAAGTCCATCCCCTGGAGCAATGCAATGCCGCTGCACGAAGTCGAGATCGAGCTGCAAACCTTCACGCCGACGATCTTCGCGCCGGGCGCCACGCCTTTGTGCGTGCCGTCAGTGCTCTGCCCGGCGATGATATCAGACACATGGGTCCCATGGCCGCCCGCGCAAGGCGCGGGAATGGTCCCGGGACCGCAGTCGATCGGATCGTCGTCTGGGCTGAGCGGGCCGCCGCCGGGGACGCCAGTTTGCGGCCAGGATTCACCGACAAAATCATACCCGGCGATCACCTTCGCCGTCGGGAAGAGACCATCCCGGCTTTTGTTGGCGGGATCGGCAGTGGTGGTGCCATACGCGGCAAGGTAGTCTGCCACGCTGCCAGAACCGCCCAGGTTAAAGTGGGTGTAATCAATCCCGCTGTCGAGGACGGCCACCACCACGCCCGTGCCATCGAAACCATCGGCCTGGGCGTCTGCGGCCCCGATATACGGCACGACTTCGCCCAGGTCAAGCTCGTAATTGATCACAGGTCGGACGGCGCGCACGTTCGGCAGGGCGGCAATGGCGCTGATCTGCCTGGCGTCGACCCTCACCGCGACCGCGTTATGGGCCTTGCTGACTCGGGCCAGCTCGGTTCCGCCCAGCGAGCGGATCTGACCCATCAGAGCGTCCTGCTTCTGGTTCAAACCCCTGAGGTATTCGCTCTGCTGCTCCCGGGTGAGGTTGCCGCCGCGCTGCCTGGCGTCACGACCGTGGGCAACTGCCAGTGGTTCGTCCACCAGCTGCACCCAGACTTCGACTTCGCCGGAGGCACGGGCGAGGATCGGGCTGACCTCCACCGAGACCGGTCCATCTGGGATCAATAGCTCTGAAACATCCACTGGCGGCGCATCCTGGGCGCTCGCCGGGAGCGCGAAGGTTAACGCCAGGACGATGATGAAGATTGAACGCAGTGTCTTGCTCATGGTTCCTCCATAGTTTGTTGGCCTCATGGCCTCATACGGGTTATGCCAGCATCAACACCCGGCTGTCGAGGTCATGAATCTTGGGATTCGATCTGGGGGAATGCCCCGTGGGACCAGAACGTTTTTTACATCACCTCCTTATCTCTTTAAAGACAGTGACGGAGTACCTGTTTTATTCTTCCAAATCCAAGGATGTCTCCCAGAAATCGAAGCGGAGTCTTGATCTCTTTTTATGTTTCGCTGCTGCTTGTCTGTCGAAAATAACCCGCCAAATTCTCTATACAGCGCTGTCCTCACCCAGCGTCCGGCAGCAAGCTTCGCAACCGGAATAAAGGAATTTGGGCTGCAGATGGAAGAAACCGGCCTTATTGCCGGTTTCTCAGTGACGATTTCGCGATGATTGCCCCCTCGACGCCAGTATTGAACAGAAATGCATGGCTCGATGTTTCCACCGAATTGATTTATAGCATAAGAAATACCAGATGTCAATAAAATGGGTCGCAATTATCCATTGATGCCGGTCTTCCCTACCCAGCTGGAGGCGAATAGCGGCGGTCTCCCTTTGAACATGAAGTGGATAAGGGCGTCTAGCTCGCCGATGGCATGCGCGTAGGTGGCGCTGATGGGATTGGCGACCCCGGTCGGGGTTCACACGCCCAGCGCAGCCCAACTTGAAAACCCTGGATTGCGTTCATCTCTGTCCTCCTCTTATCGATAAGAAGTGCTCAGCTAACGAACAAACGATCAAAGCGGGTATCAGTTCTCCGCAGGCTCCACGACTGGCACACCTTTGGAAGCCGCGTGAGCCAGGAAGGTCCGGCGCAGGCTGGCATCGGAGATTTTCCCGGCGATCGCCGCGGCGGTTATTCCTGCTGAGCGGCGCGCTTCCCGCGCCGCACGCCGGTCGCCGCGTTTTTCGAATTCAGCAGCGAGCTCCGCCCGTAACTCCCACAAGCGGAGCCTGTGGCCTATCGCCTCCGCAGAAGTACAAGCCGCCTGCAACGACTCAAGAGCTTCATCTGCCTCGCCGAGAGCTCCCAGGACGCGCCATCTGAGGCGCCAGATATCCGGCAGGAAGGCCCGCACGCCGCAGACTTCGGCTTTCGCCAGGAGCGAATCTGCTTTTGATAAGGCTTCCCCGGCCAGCCCACGCGCCAGGGCGAGCTCAGCCTCTGTCAGGTCGAGCGTGAAATCGATGAGGGGGAGAGTCTGCCGCGTGCCGAGCGCCTCAGCCTGTGCCAGCAAATCCCCCGCAACTTCCAGCTCGCCAGATTCGAGCATGAGTTCAGCGAGAAATGCCAGAGATAACGGATGGAAAGGTGGGAACACCATCGACTTGTGCACGCCTTGCTCTGCCATCTCGAAAGCTTCCCGCCTGGCGCCCAGGTTCAAGTACAGCCGGCCTTTCAGATACCACGCCCCGAACCTGCCCGGGTGACCAACTTTCTCTCCTGTCAACATGGTCTCTGATATGAGCTGCAGGCAACTATCGACCTCTCCCATTGCTGACAACCCGAGGCCGATGAAACTCCGGCAGCTGACCTGTCCCCATTCGTTGTTGATCTCCTGGCTGATCTTCGAGGCCTGCCGGTGATAGTCCATCCCCTCGTCGAATTTACCCTCCATAACACTTACAAGGACCATGCTGCTGAACACCTCGACCAGCAGGGGCAGGTTCCCCAGTTCCCTCCAAAGTCCTCCGGATTCCTCCAGGAGCGTTCGGGCTTCTTTCAGCCGGCCAACCCCGAGGTAAGGTCGCGCCAGGTCTTGTAGAGAGAGCGCCAGCTGTTCTGGATGCCCCAGCCGGCGGGCCATCTCAACCGCGCGCTCACCGTAGGGGATGCTTTCGGGCATGCGTCCCGAGTACATATAGATCAGCAATTGGACCCAGGTGATCTTCGCCTCTGCAGCCTGGTCATCCAGCGAACGGGCCAGGGCCAAGGCCTTTTGCGCAAGATCTTCCCCCTTCCTGGCGTCCTGGGCGGGGCTGGGGATCGCGTAAGCCGTTGCCCTGGCGACCAGGGCAGCCAGCACCATCCGCTCCACACCGAGGCTGAGGGCATGAGCCTCCATTTCCCGGTAGTTCTCTTGAGCCGCGTGATAATCGGATTGGAGTTCCAGGCACCGGCCGCGCCGCAGGTAGAGCTGCGTGCAACGCTCGATCCAGCCCGCGTTCGATGGATCTGGCTCTGCTTTCATCATGTCCAGGGATCGGGAGAAGCTGGCGAGGGCTTCCGGGATGGCGAACAGACGAAACGCGTTCTCGCCGGCGAGGTAGGCGTAATCAGCCGCCCGCCGGTCCCGGGCTCTCGAAAAATGGTAGGCGAGGACAGGATACAGGGTTTCCCGTTGATCCGAAAAGAGCCCCTCGATCGCCTCCCCGACCCGGCGGTGATAGTCCTGGCGCTGCTTCAACAGGATGGTGCTGTAGGCTACTTCCTGGGTGAGGGTATGTTTGAAGAGGTATTCCAGCTCGGGAATGCGGGCCGATTCACGGATCAGGTCGGCGCGCTGCAGGGTGAGAACCTGGCTGTCGACTTCCTGGATGAAATCCGCCACACACTCGAGCACCCGGTAGTAGAAAGAGCGCCCAATCACAGCCGCCAGCTGCAAGGTGCGCCGGGCGTCCTCCTCCAGCCGATCGATGCGCGCCAGGATGAGCGCCTGCAGACTGCCCGGGATCTCCATGTCGGTCCCGACGCGGGGTTCCGACTCGGCCAGTCCGGTCCTGGCGTCATCGATCAGTGCACGCACCACCTCTTCGATGAAAAACGGATTCCCTTCAGCTTTCTCCAAAACCGCGGACCGGAGAGGGGTCGGCAGCCGTGGAGAGTCGATCAGGCGATCGACCAGGTCCGCGCTTTCCTCATCGGTCAGAGGGCGCAAACCGATCTGCGTAATGCGGTGAGGATACTCGTCCTCGGCGACTCGGTTCAACCGCCATCCCGGGGATTCCCGGTCGGCGCGCATGGCGCAGATCAGCAGCAGCGGAACCCGCTCCACCAGAGGCAAAAGGTGCACAAGCAGCTCAACCGAAGCCGGGTCTGCCCAATGCAGGTCATCGCACACCACGACGAGCGGCCTGGCGGCTGCCCATCGACTCCAGATCGAGGCCATCACTGAAAACAACCGGCCCTTATATACCTCGCCTCTCAGCGGCTGTTCCATCCTCTGAAGTGGCAAGCCGAAGAAAGGCGCCAGCACCTGGCGCCACAGGTCTTGCTCCTCCGGAGGAGCCGAATCGGCCAGTGCGTCGACCTTCGCCGCCAGGACCTCCTGAGGCTCGTTCGGCCCCACCCCCAGTCCGCTGCGCAGCAGCCGCTGGAATATCCTATAAGGCTGCTCAGATTCGTAGGCAACACCGCCCGTCTCGTACCAGTTCACCGGCAGACCGGTGCGCACCGCTTCCGTTTTCAATTCGCCGATCAGCCTGCTCTTCCCCAGGCCAGCCTCACCGACCAGCAAGACGATCCCTCCCACACCTTTCGTCAGATCGGCGAGGCGATTTGCAATCTGCCCCCGCTCCCTCTCCCGCCCGATCAACGGCGCATCCAGGCCGGCAATGCCGCGTACCCGCCCGGGCTCCTGCTTCGGGCCCAACACGCGGTAGGCGCGCACCGGATCGTTCTTCCCCTTTACTTGGATCGGACCCAATTCTTCCAGTTCGAACAGCGGCGCGACCAGCCGGCAGGTCTCCTCAGCGATCTGTACACTGCCTGGGACTGAAGTCTGCTCCATGCGCGCGGCCACGTTGATGGCGTCTCCCATCGCAGTGTACTCCATGCGCAGGTCCGAACCCACCGCTCCCACGACCACCAGGCCGGTGTTGATCCCGGCGCGCACGTTGATGTCGAGTCGGTGTGAGCGTTCGACCTGCTCCCGGTAGGATCGAATGCCGTCAAGGATCTCCAGGCCGGCCAGGACAGCGCGCTGCGGATCGTCTTCGTGGGCGATCGGAGCTCCGAAGAAGGCCAGGATCGCGTCTCCCATGAGCCGCGCCACAGTGCCCTCGTATTTATAGACGGGCGCGATCATATGTTCGAAGGCGCCGTTGACGATCTCTGTCCATTCTTCCGGGTCAAGGCGCTCCGCCGCGGCGGTGGAGCCCTGGATATCGCAAAACAGGATGGTGACCACGCGCCGCTCGCCCTCCATGGCCCGGTCGAGGCGGGCAGCCTCCAGCTTTCTGGCGAACTCGCGAGGGATCAGACGCTGAATCGAGTCCTGTATCCGATCTCCCCCCTGCCCAGGTTCGATTGGCTCACCCCGTGCAGGCGGTCTTTCCTCGCCCAGCTTGTGACCGCAATTGAAGCAAAACCTGGCGGTTGGCGGCAGTTCCGTCCCGCACTGCGGGCAGCTCAACTCGAGGCGAGATCCGCACTGCAAACAAAACCTGGCGCCGTCAGGGTTTCCCGTGCTGCAAATTGGACAGGAGACCAAGAATCAGATCCTCAGACCTTCAACACCTGTTAAGCGCGCGTTTTTACAATTCAC
This sequence comes from uncultured Anaerolineaceae bacterium, assembly GCA_964416175.1. Classification (GTDB taxonomy): domain Bacteria; phylum Chloroflexota; class Anaerolineae; order Anaerolineales; family UBA4823; genus CAYQDF01. The sequence goes on along the minus strand of CAYQDF010000019.1, from coordinate 25,094 downwards.
TCCCGAATGTGGCGCGGGTACATTAATAAGGAATCTCAAGACTTAATTTCAGCAAAGTAGGCCTGCATCGGCTGGAAATAGTGCTCATCCCAACCCCTCCTGTAATTTTCCCCCTGTCCGTCCGGGATTTCGGTGTGCAGAAGAGTCAGCCTGGTGCCGTCTCCTGCATCCTCGAGCACGACTTCCAGACGAGAATCAGGGCTGCCAGGAGGGAACTCGCTCGTCCGCCACGCCTGGACGATGCGCCGCCCAGGGTCCAGGGAGAGCGTCACTCCCTGGATATAACCATCCCAGGCGGTGAAACGCCCGCCAACAGTGGGGTCGATCTCAGCCTCTCCCCCCGTGAAATCCCCGTGCTCCCTGCTGTCCAGCCAGGCGCGGTAAACCCGCTGTGCAGAAACCCCCGGAAGAAACGTCGAGACCTCGAAAGACTCTGCCATCAGGACATCTCCTGGTTTATGCTCCGCCATTGATTCCAGAAAACAGATCGGTTTCGCGCAGGCCTGGGTGGGGTTCTGGGAAAGCACGCATAAACGTCTCAATCCCGGAACCGCGGCGGAACGCCCAGGCCAGCAGACCCCGGGGAGATCCCATGGTAAGCTGGCTGGCGTGGCAGGCGGTGGCAGCTTCCTTGGCCGCCTCCACTTCACGGTAATCGATGCGGGCGTGGACCGGGAAATTCTCCCCAGCCAGGGAGACCAGGTCGATGTCTTTATTCCGCCCAAAATGGCGCGGGTCCTGCCCGAAGAGGGGCATCAACCGGACAGCCAGGGCCATAAAGCGCCGGGAAAAGGTGTGGAAGTACAATTTATGAGGCTGGTAGGGCGGGAATTCCCCCAGGAACGCCTGCGGGTCCCCGGCCGCGTGGAAGGCTCTCACAGTGGCCCGGTGCACAGCGATGTGATCGGGGTGGCGGTAGCCGCCGATCGGGTCAAAGGTCAGCACCACTTGCGGGCGCAGCATGCGGATATAGTGGACGACCTTTGCTGCGACCTCATCCAGGGGAGCGGCAGCCAGCGCTTCCGGGTGTGTGTTATCGGGAGAACCAGGCATGCCTGAATCGCGGTAGCCGAGGAAGTGCACTCCGGCAAGCCTGAGGTGCTCAGCCGCGCAGCGCAGCTCGTGCTCCCGCCGGTCTCCGACGGACTGGAAACCATCGAGTAAGCGTGGGTCCACGTCGCCCACTTCCCCCCGGGTAGCACAGACCAGATGGACGGCCGCGCCACGTCTGGCGTACAGGGCTAGGGTGCCGCCCATGCCGAACGTCTCGTCGTCCGGGTGCGCCAGGACTGCCAGCAGTTTTTTTTGTGTATCGTCCATACCCGTCGATCCCCTCGATTGAATAGATTCTGATCCTACCACATAGCCGGGCAGAAGCCGCCCGGATCCCTGCCGCGGGCCTCCCGCGCAGGGCTCAATTTTATCCGCAAATTCCACGAATTTCACCGGAAATCTCGGAAAAATGAACTTGTCAGTTATTCAATCAGGATTAAATTTGTTACGGCTGCGCTTAATAGACCGGCAGCGCCGGGTCGATTTCCCGCGCCCAGGCGTTGATCCCGCCTTTCAGGTTCTTAACCTTGCGGAAGCCGGCGCTCACCAATAATTCGAGCGCCCGCGCCGAGCGAGAGCCGCTCTTGCAGAACACGACCATCTCATCGGCGCTATCCAGCTCGGGGAGGCGCGCCGCCAACTGCCCGAGCGGGATCAGGTGGGCGCCTTCCAGCCGCGAGATCTCCAGCTCGTGCGGCTCGCGCACGTCCAGCAGGTGGATCCGCTCACCGCGGGCCAGCCGCGCCGCCAGCTCCTGGACGCCAATGTCCCACCCGCCCCCCACGCTGCCTTCCTCGTGGTCGTGGCCGGGGACGCCGCAGAATGCCTCGTAATCGATCAACGCCGTGACTTCCGGGTTCGCGCCGCACACCTTGCAATCCGGGTTCTTTCGCAGATTAACGAATTCAAAGGACATGTCCAGGGCGTTGTACAACAGCAGGCGCCCGATCAGCGGTTCCCCAATGCCCAGGAGCAGCTTCAACGCCTCTGTCGCCTGCAGGGTGCCGATCGTACCCGGAAGGACGCCCAGCACGCCCCCCTCGGCGCAGGACGGCACCAGGCCCGGAGGCGGGGGCTCCGGGAACAGGCAACGGTAGCATGGGCCGCGCCGGGCATCGAACACGCTGACCTGTCCATCAAAACGGAAGATTGAGCCATACACATTCGGCTTCCCGAGCAGCACGCAGAGGTCGTTCGTCAGGTAGCGCGTGGGGAAATTGTCCGTGCCGTCGATCAGCACATCGTAGTCCCGGGCGATGCGCATGGCGTTCTCCGACGTGAACGGTTCGTTATAGACTTCTACCTGGATGTCCGGGTTGAGGTCCAACATGCGCTGCCGGGCAGACTCCACTTTGAGCACACCGATCCCGGAGGTGCCGTGGATCACCTGCCGCTGCAGGTTGGAGAAATCGACCACGTCGTAATCGACCAGGCCGATGCGGCCCACGCCGGCTGCCGCCAGGTAGAGTGCGACCGGAGAGCCCAGACCGCCGGTGCCGATCACCAGCACGCTGGACGCCTTCAGCTTCTTCTGCCCCTCCAACCCCACCTCCGGGATGAGCAGGTGGCGGCTGTAGCGCAGGATTTCTTCGTGATCCAGGGAGACATTTCCATTATTACTGGTCATAATCGCTTCCTTCGAGATTAAACGCCGCAAAAGCCAGGGATAATCTGTGGCTCATTTATCCATGGCTTCGCGTCCTTCGCGGTCCGATAACGCGCGCACCCGAAAAGTGGGCAGCTTCCCTTTCTTCTCCTCGACTGCCTCGATCTGCTTCTGCAGTTTCTCTGCGCTGGCAACACCGTGGTTGACGCATCGCGGCCGGCCCTTCGAATCGATAATGAAAGTCGTCGGCACCGTGAGCACGCCCCAGTAGTCCGCCAGGTCGTTCCGGGCGGAGGCGTCGATCTCGATCACCTGCACGCCGGCTCCCAGGCGCTCCCGCAGCCGGATCAGCGCTGGGCACTGCACCGTCTTGCAGGGGACACAGGTCGGCGTGGTGAAGTAGAGGACAGCGGGGACTCCCGGCTTCAACGTCTCCAGCCCGAGGCGCCGGGCGCGCACCCTGGCGAGGATGACGCGGTTGCCAAGCCAGTATACTCCGAACAGGGCAGCAGCGATGCCGGCTGCCCAGAGAGATCTGAGGAGGATATCCGCAGTCATCTCAGGCTTTGGCCTTCGGGCGCATCCCCGGGAAGGTGTCCTCCGGCGGTGGCTGCGAGAAACCCGGTACGTCCAGCCGATTGAGCCAGTAGTAGACCGCGCACCCGGCGCAGAAACCGACAAAGAGGTTCAGCCCCGCCAGGGCGATCACCAGCCAGACGAGCGCCCAACCCGGGATCAGCGCCCCGGCATACAGCCCGATCACGCCAGCTGCCAGCACAACCGCCCCAAATCCCTGGGCGAAACGGTGCGGCTCGGGGTTGTCAGCCAGCACATCGGGTTTGACAAGGCCGGAAGGCTTCAATCCCCGCTGGTAGATGAACCCAAAAGCGGGGGTCTTGAGAGCCGTCCCGGCGGCCATTGCCAGTGCCACCAGGCCCGCCAGCCAGGGCAGATTCAGGATGAACGCCAGGAGGTTTAGCAGGATGATCACGGCCTGGTTGGTGCGCAGCGCAGCATGATCCACACGGCGCAGCGCAACCCCTTCCATCGAGAGCCCGCCGGCGATGCTCGGCACGATCATCAGGCGGTCCTCCGGCTTCACTGGCGTTTCGAGACCGCTCAGGTGGCGAATGTCCTCATTGTTGATAAACAGATTAACGAACGGGCGCAGTTCGCCATCTCCATTGAACAGGTGCTGCCGCAGGGCAGGGTACTGCTGGACCAGGCTTTCCATCGCCTGCGCCACGTTCTGGCCTTCCACGCGGATCTCGGCCTCCCCTTCGGCGTAGACCCGCAACGGAGAAGGGATCTTCAGGGTCGTCATTGATCATACCTCGCGAAATTTATCGTTTCAATCAGCTCTTCTTCAAACTCAGCCCGGTCATCTCTCAGGCGCCAGGCGCGGCTTTCGACCGCCCTCCCCCGAGAGACGCTGGTGATGAGGTAGGTAAAAGCGGGCCAGGCCCATTGCCGGTCGAATTCCGAGGGTCGGTTCGGATGGTCTGGGTGCGAATGAAAGACGCCGACTACCTCCAGACCCCGGCGGTCAGCTTCATCTTCCCCCCGCATGTATTCCTCGGCGGTCAGGAGATAGCGGTTGTGCCGGGAGCCATCCTCGCGGGCGTTCGGCATGATCAAAATCGCCTCCACTTTCCGTCGGTCACCGTTTATTTCGCCAAGCAGCAGGCCAACCCCTTCTTCGGGATAGGCTTTCTCGCCGTGAGCATGGATCTGGCGGAGAACCACCTCCGATATTTCCAGTGTCACTTCGCCGCCTCCCAAAACTTGTCGCTAAGGTACTTGTACCCCGAGTCCGGGAAGATCGCCACCACGACGCCACGCTCCAGCTGCCGGGCGACCTGAAGGGCAGCCGCGGCTGCCGCTCCAGAGGATACGCCGACGAACAGCCCCTCGCGGCGGGCCAGGAGCAGGGTCGTCTCGTAAGCGGTCTCCGTCGAGACCTCCAGGGTCTGGTCCGGCAGCTCCGGGTCGAAGATCCCCGGCTGGATGGCGCTCGGCATGTGTTTGAGCCCCTCCAGGCCGTGGAACGGCCCGTCCGGCTGAACGGCGATCAGCTTTACCTCCGAATCGACCTGGCGCAGGTAGCGACCTACCCCAACCAGCGTCCCCGAGGTGCCGAGGCCGGCGACAAAGTGGGTAATTCTCTCACCAGCCAACGCCCGGGCAATCTGTTCGACGATCTCCGGACCTGTAGTGCTGTAATGCGCCTGCCAGTTCGCCGGGTTGTCGTACTGGTCGGCGTAGAAGTACCGATCCGGCTCCTCGGAAGCCATCCGCCGGGCGACCCGGATGGCCCCATCGGAGCCTTCCAGCGGGTCGGTGAGCACCAGCTCCGCTCCCAGCGCCCGCAGGATGGTGAGGCGTTCCGGGCTGGCATTGCCGGGGATGGCGATCGTGACCGGGACGCCCAGGAGCGCTCCGAAAGTGGCGTAGGCAATGCCCATGTTGCCGGAGGTGGAATCCAGCAGGCGCTTCCCCGGTCCAAGGCGCCCGTCTTCCAGCGCTGTGCGCAGGATGTTGAGCGCCGGGCGGTCTTTGACCGAGCCGCCCGGGTTGAACCACTCCGCTTTGGCGTAGAGGTGTACTCCGGGAGGAAGCTCCGCCAGACGCCGCAGGGCGAGCAGCGGCGTGTTTCCGACCTTTCCGGCAAGGGTCTGCCCGGAAAACGCGCCTCCCTCCAGCGCGGACTCCGGGGAATCAGCCCGTTCCGATCTGCGCGCAGTGATCAGGGCAGTCATTCTGCACCCTCCGGTAAGGTTTCAACTTCATCGAGACCAGGAATCCTAGTTCGCAAGAATTTCTACTCACTCTCAGGAAAGGTTGGTTAAGTCAAAACGGCCAACAGGTGCCAAAAAAGGGTGATGCTCGCCTGCACGCTATGGGAATATCGTGCGCATGCGGGGTCACAACCACCCTTCTCTGTCTGTTGGCCGTCAGAACAACGAGGCGGTGGTTATGAACCCCGCCCCATACAGATGCAAATGAACATAAAGACTCCAAACGAATATTGTGAATATTTATGACAATATTTATACTAATTATAAGCTATGGGTTGATCTTGTCAAGAGGGATGGGGCCCGAAGCCCGGCGCCTGAGACCAGTTTGAATTGGAGGTAAGATCGTATCGAATCACAGATCCCGGCTTCCACAGACGAGACAGCTGCACTATCTTAAACTTTGATCTGGAATAACACGTCTTCGCTGCGACCGAAGTCGGACTCGATATCGGCCTGCGAGACATAGCTGGTGTTTATCTTGGCGTTGAAGCAATCCGAGGCGATGCCCACGGGGGAAATGCCTTGACAAAACCGCCATTCTGTATACAATTATACAAAGATACAATCGTACAATACTACAATGATACACTCACCCTTGGAGATCAAGATCGACTTCCGGATCGGGCTGCCCATCTACGTGCAGATCACGGAACAGATCAGGCAGCACATCGCCAGCGGGAAGCTCAAACCGGGCGACCAGCTGCCCACCGTGCGCCAGATGGCCGCGGACCTGAGGGTGAACTTCAACACCGTCGCCCGAGCCTACCGCCTCTTGGACGAGGCGGGGATCATTTCCACCCAGCACGGGCGCGGCACCTTCATCCTGGGGAAGAGTTCTCCGGAAAATTCGGCGCAGCTCCGCCTCCAGGCGCTCGGCGAGCTCACCCGCCGCTATCTGGCGGAGGCTGCGCAGCTTGGATTTTCCCCGGACGAGATCGGGGAGGTCCTGCACGACCGGCTTGAAGCCTGGAAATCCTCTGGATCGCCCTCACCCGGGGGTGGGAAGCGCTGAGAACAGGCGCGATCCGGCTCTCGAAACGGCACGTTTCACGTGAAACACCCGACTCAACCCCCCTTCGCCGCCTCCAGCCGGCACCAGGCGTACCGGGCGTCGTAAACGCCGAACTGACGGATGAGGTTTTCCTCGTCGTCCGGGAACCGCCGGCCGAACCCCCTGGCGATCGCCTCCAGGCCACGCGCCAGGGGATCTGTATCGATGTCCGCGGCGATATCGGCAGCGTGGACGATCCACGCGAGCCGCTTCAGGGCCGGGTCGGTGAGGGTGTATTTCCTCAGGATGGCTTCGAAAGAGCACTGCCCCGCGGGGTGTCCGAGCTCCCCGCCCGGTGCATCGAAGGGGATGGCGACGCTCTCTTCTGCCACCTGATCAACCTGACTCCTGGGGACAAACAAAAACACTGCCTCGCTGTCCACGAAGCGCCGGATCAGCCACGGGCAGGTGACCCGATCGACGTGGACGTGGGAGCGGGTGGCCCATTTCATTACGCATTTCCAACGGTTCAATCAAGTTCACGCCTGAGCTCCTCCGGCGGCTTCAATCCTTTAAACCCCTGGTAGAGCGCCAGGACCACAGAGGGGACTCGTAGGCAAATAAACGGGCGAGGCGGGTGCCGAACAACACCCGCCCGTCGCCGGACAATTCTTTCCAGGTTTAGAACGGCCCAAACCGGCTGGCGGCCCTGGGCGGCGGCATCACTCGATCCCCCGGGCTTGCCCCCACTCATCCAATCGCTCTTCAACGGCGTCCAGGTAGGCGTCCAGGGCGGTCAGACGCTCCTGGAACCTGCCCCCCCACAGCCCCAGGCGCTCCAGGGCTTCCCCCCAGGCCGCTCGTTGGGGTGCGTCATTCGGGAGGGTCTGGATGACGCTTGTCCAGGTGCGCAGCAGCGGCCACAAGACATCCTGCGGTTGTTTGCCTGAGATGATCTGGTGGAACGCGCGCTGGTAATAAGGACAGCGGTCAGGATGCAGGCTGGCGGGAGCCAGTTCGGGTGGCAGGGACTGGTACGCCTGCTCCCAGGCGGGCAGCCAGGAAAGCAGCTCGTCGCGATCGGCGTTCGGCCCGCCGAGCAGCCCCTGGAGGCCGGGATACAGGCCGGGCCGCCGGACGGCCTCCGCTCGCTGCGGGAACTCCAGCAGGAGGCGCCGGTCGGTGAGAGGTGGGCCGGTCAGCAGGGCGATGGTGTTGGCCGCGTGGACGACCGCCCGCAGATAGCGGTCGATCGCTTCCACGCCGGGATCGCCGCCCTGCTCGTGGAGCTCCAGCCAGATCTGGCGGGCGTGGTCCGCCTGGCCGCGGGCGCGGGCGAGGGTGTTCTCGGGCTGGTCGAACTGGCCGCGCACGCTGGCCCGGGTGAAATCCATAAAATGTTGTGGATCATATAAAATTTTGCAATTAATTATGGTATAACCCATCCACGGATGCAACCGGAGGGCGCGCGGCTGGCGGTACTCCTCCCGAGCGTGGTGGGCGATGTCCAGGTGCACCTCGTCTGTCAGGCGCCGGATCTCCCGCGCCGGGCGCACCTGGTCGTCGTGGACCAGGAACAGGTCGATGTCCGCCGTGCCCCCCAGGAGCGGTTCGGGGGAGAGCAGCGATCCGTGCAGGTAGACCGCCAGCAGGCTCCGGTCACGGCGCGCCCAATCGGTGGCGGCGTCGCGGGCGATCTTGTGGAGCATGGCCGGGGTGATGCGCACGAAGGTTCCTCTCCGATCAGTTCCAGGCAGCCCGGGCGGGGCGGTTCACGGACCTCCCCGCGTTCCTGCCCGGGATCCCAGGGGCAACTCCGGCTGGAATGGCACCAGGCGCAGCGCCTGGCGCACGCGGTTCTCGATGGCCTTCAAGTCTTCCGGGTTCCGGACGTAGTCCAGGCGATCGGTGTCGATCACCAGCACCGGCACGCCGACGCGACGGTCTCCGTACACCGACTCATAAACGGAGTGCAGCTGCTCGATGTAGGCGCGCTCCATGTTGCGCTCATAGGGCCGGTCGCGGGAGGCGATGCGCTGCATCAGCACGTCCGGGCTGGCGCGCAGGTAGAGGACCAGGTCCGGCGGGATGATCTTCTCCGCCAGGGCAGCGTGAACCCGGTAGTACATCTCCAGCTCGTCGCCGTGCAGGTTGATGCGGGCAAACAGGGAGTCCTTCTCGAAAGTGTAGTCCGAGATCAGTGTCCCGTGCTGCGCCAGCAGCTCGCCGACGGCGTTGCGCTGCTGGTGGTAGCGGCTGAGCAGGAAGAAGATCTGCGTTTGGAAGGCGTACCGCTCCCGGTCGGCGTAGAAGTCCGAGAGGAAGGGGTTCTCCTCGAAGACCTCCAGCAGCAGGGCGGCCGCGAAGGCTGGCTGGAGCAGCCGGGCCAGGGTGGTCTTTCCGACGCCGATCACGCCTTCGATCGCGATGTACATGCCGGTTAAGGATACCAGCGAATGGCTGAGCGCGCAACTGCCAGAGCAAAGGATGCTCACTTCCCAAGTGAGGGGACACCATCGGATTGGGCCAGAATTTGCAAATAATCCTGGTTTACCGTACAATTAAAAAGCGGCGAAGGAAGTTGGCTCAAACGATGAAAAAGGGTACCAGGACCAGCAGCTTCGGCACGACTCCCCGGATCAACCACGACTCGTCCCGGTACTACAGTTCCAGGCTCTATTCGGAGCTGCCCGGGGGTGACAGCGCACCCCCTCTCCCCGACAACCCTTTCCCACCGGAACTCGAGAACACGATCCTCCTCGGCAGCGCAGAAGCCATGCAGGCGATCCCCGACAGATCCCTGCACCTGATGGTGACCTCGCCCCCCTACAACACAACCAAAGATTATGACCGGGACCTTTCCCTCGAGGAGTATCTGGAGATGCTCAAAAGGGTGTTCGCCGAAACACACCGGGCGCTGGTCCATGGCGGAAGGGCATGCATCAACGTGGCAAACCTGGGCCGGAAGCCTTACATCCCGCTTTCCGACCACATCTCCCGGATGATGATCGAGATCGGGTATTTCATGCGTGGGGAGATCGTCTGGTACAAGGGCGCCGGCGCGGGCGTATCGATGGCCTGGGGGAGCTGGCAGTCCGCCGCAAACCCCGTGCTGCGGGACACCCACGAGTACATCCTCGTCTTCTCGAAGGGCACATACTCCCGGAAAAAGCCCAACGGCAAGGAAGACACCATCACCCGCGAGCAGTTCATGGAATGGACGAAGTCCGTCTGGACCATCAACCCGGAGTCCGCCCGTAAAGTCGGTCACCCGGCGCCGTTCCCCGTTGAGCTGCCTTACCGGTTGATCCAGCTCTACACCTACCAGGGGGACATCGTATTGGACCCCTTCATGGGGAGCGGATCGACCGCCATCGCGGCCTTGAAATCAGGACGGAAGTATGTCGGGTACGAGGTCGACCCCGAGTACGTGCAGCTGGCCGAGGCGCGGATCGCATCTTCATTATCGCAGCCAACTGGAAAGGAAGCCCTGTGAACTGTAAGCCTGAAATATCCGCGGCGGAGCACCAGGAGCAGGATGAGCGACCCCTGCACGGGCGCGGGCGCGGGATATTCGAGCCAGTCGAGCTGCCGGTTGGCCCGCTCCAGAGCGCTTCTTGCCTCTATATAATCCCCGGCGCGCAGCGCCTTATCCGCTTCCACCAGCAGGCTTTCGATGACCAGACTGCCCGCCGAGCGCGGTCGGCGCAGGTAATCGGCCACGATCCCCCGCTCGCGCATCTCTCCACCATCAGGCAGCCACGCGGTCAGGAAGTAAGCGGAAGGATCCAGCGCCCGCTGGTAACGACGCACAGTATCGTAAAACGCGATCGAGAGCTGCAGGTCCTCCGATTGGACGGGGTCGACCGGCTGCCGCCGTAGAGCCCCTTTGAATTCCTGCTCCACCTGTGCCAGCGTCAGGTGGAAATGCGCCTGCATGGTGGCGTCGATCGCCCTGGACTGCTCGCCTCCAGGCTGGGGATGGATGTCGCGGTAAAAAGCTTCGAACCCTTCCCGGCGATGGGTCTCCACCAGATACGCCACCAGGGCAGCCCCTTCCAGGTACCCAATCTCGTGCTGAGAAGTGTAAAAAGTATCCGCCAGCAGGTCCAGCGGCAGATACCATCCCGCAGCGAGGAGCGCTGCCGCCCGTGGGAAAATGGGTTCCCTCTTGAAGTGGCCCCCGGACAGGTAAACCGCGAGCCCTTCGACCAGGATCGAAGGGCGCAGCTCGCCGCCGAGCTGCCCATCCAGCACGTGAATCATCTCGTGGAGCAGCACCTGTGGGAGGTCGTTGCCGGCGTAGTTGCGGTCCAGGTAGGAGATGTAGATCTCGTCGCTGGCGAAACCCCCATGTCCCACGACGCGGGGAACCAGGGTGATCGAGACCGACCTTTCAAACCAGATACCCACTTGTTGGGATGCTTTCCGAGCTGCCGCGTTGGCCGCCATGACGATCTCGTCCAGGTCTCGCTCCGCCTCAGTGCCGGTGATGAAATGCAGGCGACAGCATGCGGTCTCCACCGTCTCCCAGCGGGCGAACGGTTCCGGGAGTGGCAAGTCCGCTGTCGGATGGAGGTGAATCACCTCTGACCAGGCTGGCCCATCGGGCAGGACTGCGAAATTGAGGGTGTAGTCTCCAGGGGTGAGGCCGGCCGTGTCCCAGGCCCAGGGGATAGTGGCCTGCGGTCGCCCACCGATCCCATACGCGCTGAATTCCGAAGTGCCGATCGCTCCCTGCGGATCATCGCCCAGGAAAATCTGGACCTTTTTTTCCTCTGTGTCGAACCCCTCCGGGGAGATCACCTCAATACTCACGCGGTCGCCGACGTAGAGCAGCCCATCTGGATGGTAGCGAGTGATGAATCCCTGAGAAGCCGGCAATGTCGGGAAATGAGTCGGGATAGCCGTTAGCGCGAGGGCAGGCGTGGAAGTAGGTGCCGGCGTGGCGGTTGGTTGAACTGTCAAGGAAGGAGCTGGCGCAGCTGTTAAAGCCTGATCGATACGTGCATCACGCCCATTGTCGGGGAGGAAGGCCTGTGAAGTCGCCTGGCAGGCCAGGAGCAAGAACGCTATCAGCGCCAGGAAACGTCGCATACCAGCAATTATAGCAGGGAGAAGGAACCTCCAGTTTTGCCCTCCGATCTTGCTCGCTGGTAAAATTAGGCAAAAACTGCCCCCAGGAGAGGATCGGATGGCACCCATGTTTGTCCCAGGGCCGGTGGACGTTCCCCCGGATGTGCTCGCCGCCCAAACGCAGCCCATGCTGCCCCACCGGAGCCGTGAATTTGAGGCGATCTTCCAGCGCGCCTCGGAGAAGGCCAGAGACCTGTTCTTCACGCAGGCGCGCGTCTTCCTGGTCACCGCCTCCGGAACGGGTTTGCAGGAAGCTGCAGTGCGCAACTTGGCGAAGAAGAATGTTTTGAGCTGCGTTAACGGAGCTTTCAGCCAGCGCTGGCACGACGTCGCCCGTTCGAACGGCAAGGAGGCAGACCTGCTCGAAGCGCCCTGGGGGCAGCCGGTCTCCCCCGAGGCCGTCGAGGCCGCCCTGCGGCGGAAGCCGTATGAGTTGATTACGATCGTACACAATGAGACTTCCACCGGAGGGGTGAACCCCGTCCGGGAGATCGCCGCGGCAGTTCACGCGGTCAGCCCGGAGACGCTGGTCTGCGTGGACGCGGTCTCCTCCCTGGGCGGGGCGCGGATCGAGATGGACGCCTGGGGGCTGGACATGGTGCTGACCTCGTCGCAGAAATGCCTCGCCCTGCCGCCCGGCCTGAGCCTGGCGGCCGTGTCTGACCGGGCGCTGGCGTACGCGGAGCGCGTGACCGACCGCGGCTGGTATTTCGACCTGGTCCGCCTGGAGAAGCACCGCCTCAAAGACTCGACGCCAGCCACGCCGGCCCTGTCATTGATTTATGCGTTGGATTATCAGATCGATCGAATCCTGGCGGAGGGTTTAGAAAATCGCTTCGCCCGGCACAGCGCGATGGCAGCCCGGGTGCAGTCATGGGCGCTCGACCGCGGCTTCGAGTTGTTCGCAGTGGAAGGGTACCGTTCGCAAACGGTGACCACGATCGTCAACACACACGGGGTGGAAGTGCCGGACCTCAACGCTTACTTGCTGAAGCATGGCATGCGAATTGCAAACGGGTACGGGCCGCTGAAGGGGAAGACGTTCCGCATCGCTCATATGGGGGAAACCCGGATGGCTGACATCGAGTCATTGCTTTCTTTCCTCGAGGCGTATCCAGGTTATTAATATTTAGCAATCTGGCTCGCCAACATTCTCACGATTACAGATGCAGCTGGGATAAACCTTCTAATCCGCCTGTCGGTCCATTCAGTCAGTTGATGGCTCGCCGGCCAATCGACATAAATTCGACTGAATGTAGTGGAAATAGCTTGACATAGAACGGATGTTCTGTTATAAATAATACAGAACATCCGTTCAGTTAAAGGATAACCCATGGACACATATGATTCTCCCTCTCAGACAGATCTCGGGATTCGAGAGCACTCAGACATAACAGTTAGCAATAAACAGGGACTCAATGCGATCCCTGTTTCGCAGGAGTATCCGGCTAAATCGACAACCTCCCTAAATACCATCATCCATCAATTTGGCTCATTTCCTGCATATTCGATAGTGATTGGCGTTTGTGAAGACGGCCTCCCGCTCGTATTAGATTTATCTTCACCACGACCAGGGTCGATCCTAGTGTACCGAAATTCTGATAAAGAAACGACGGAGATTTTGAATTCCATCTGCCTCTCTGCAGTTCGGATTAATCCCCCGGACGATATTGCCGTGTGCGTGATTGCTGAAGATCCGGATGCATATCTCGATTTGATCGGCTATCCCCACACGCAGGCGATGCTGGCACCCTATGAAAAATCCGCGGGAAACCTGGTCCTGGAGCTCTCGGCAGTCGCCGAACAACGCAGGTACGGCAGGGAAAGAGGGCAGGCATTCTTACTTGTCATCGACGATCTGTATTCGTTCCTGTCTTACAACACGGATTACGGAGTCTTTGTGAATCTCAAGTGGCTGGTGAATTATGGTCCAAGATCAATGGTCTGGCCCTTGATCGCCGTCAGGGATTCCAACATATCTAAATTCAACCACTCCCTGTTTTCCCTTTTCCCCTTCCGGATCTCCTCTACAAGCTTGATCGCACCGATTTCCAACACAAACTCTGATCGTTATACAGACGTTCGAAATCGAAAAACGTTAATTGCAAGAATTGGTTCAAAGAACCTGACTTTTTACTCTTTGTCGATTTGATTTCTTTTGAACAGGATGGATCCCATGAATGTAGGCATGTTATGGTTCGATAACGATGCAGAGATCGACTTCAACACCAAAGTGTTCCGGGCAGCCCGGTACTATCGGGATAAATATGGGCGAAACCCGAACCTTTGCTACGTCCACCCGAGCATGGTGGGTAAGAACCGCGCAGAGAACGATGAAGAAAGCACTCTGCGCGCTGGCGACATTGAGATCCGTATGACCAGGTCTGTCCTCCCCAACCATCTCTGGATCGGCGTCAACAGCCTCAACGGGAACTCGCACTCGTCGTGACCGAGTTTAGCAGCAGGTCGATTCCAAGGTCAGCCTCCATCTCCCCCGTTTTGAAGGCTTCTTCGACTTCCAGCAGCCGGTGATAAATCTGCACAAGTTCCGGCAGTGAAAACCCTTTCGCCTGCCGGGTAATCTCCGCGGATTTCCAATACAGATTGAACTTCTCAACGACCGCCCCGATATTTCCCAATTTCTCCAATCCCTCTTTAGCCAGGAGCAGGATCCGAAACTGGCGAACTATCATCCCTAGCACTCCCAGGACATCCTGGTCCGCGAGCAGTTTATGGAAGTGGAAGACCGCTGCTTTCCGGTCGCGGTTTCCAACAGCGTCCACCAGCGCGAAAACCGGCTCCTGATATTCCTCAATTGCCAGGAGCTGTACGTCCTCCATATCAATTGCGCGTTCGAAATTCACATACGTTAGCAGTTTGTCCAATTCCCGATCGAGGGTCCACAAATCAGCCCCCACCTGCCCGGCCAGCTTCGCTGCTGCCCGCGGCGAGATCTCGCCCCCAAGTTCCCGCGCCCTTTCGACGATCCAATCCACGAGCCGCCCGCCTTTTGGGACCGCGAACAACCTGACCAGCGCTTTGTCTCCCGCCTCCCGCCCCCAGGCCTCCAGCCAGTGCAGCCCACCTTTCTTCCCATGGATATTCTTCAGGGCTTCGTTTTCGATCAAGACGAGCGCAGTTGTCCTGGGGCATTCCGTGAGGAGATCCAGGAACCTCCTCCTGAGAGCAGGCTTCTCCCCCAAGGCCGCCGCGTGTTTCACTGCGACGAGCCGGCGGTCGGCAAGGAATGGCATCGCCATGACAGCGCTTTCAAGGGTGCTCAGGTCAGCCGATCTCCCGTCCAGGACGGTCGTGTTCAGGTCTGCAAGGGATGGATCCCCCAGCTTCGATTTGAGAGTCGCCAGCTGGCGCGAGATGGAAAACTCGTCGTCCCCGTGGAAAATATAGACTGCGGGCGGTTCCTGAGCCATTGCATCTACCCCCGGGTGGCGATGCGGAAAGCCCGGATCCTCCCCCGCCGTGTTGCCACGATCTCGACCACCCGGAGGCCCTCCGGCTGCCCGGATGTGGTCACGCGCTCCTGAAGAACAAAACCGAGCGGCTGCGCCAGGATCAATGCCGCTGTCGCCAGGAGCATCGCCAGGGGCAGGCGTTCCAGTTTATCTCTGACCCGCCCTCCCGAGCCGAGCATGGCCAGTCCGGCTGCCAGCCCGGTCAGCACGCCAGCAGTCACGAAATTGGTGCCGCAATTCCGGTGGAGCGCCAGGTTCTCCTCTCCGGCGCGCAGCCGGGCCATGGCCTGCTCCACAGATTCGTAAACGTCCCCTATCGGCACGTCCCCGATGATCCAGAAACCCCCGGCATCAGAGTGGCCCGCCAGGTTTTTTTTCGGGTATCTTTGGGAGAGGACATGCAGGGTGGCGTGTTCCAGTCCATGGTTGCGCCGAATACGGGAAAAAAACGAGGTTGCCGGGGTTATCCGGTTCAACCCGTAAGTCTCGTTGACCATACAGGACTCCTCTGGCAGTGTGTGCCGCAATTATAAACGCCAAATCGAGACTTGCGGGCTGGCTCCAGAGTTTTCAGTTCGCGGAAGCAGTCGCGGCGCCCTGCGGCTCCTCGAGGGACCGATGGGCCGTGGCCTTGACGAAACCGGCATACATCAGGATGATCCCGAGGAACTCGCTGAGGTAGAGCCAGTCCGCCAGGCCGGCGCGGATGAATGTGCCACCCAGGGTGGGCATCAAAGCTCCGGCCGCGATCAAGACGTTGCCCACCATGCGATCGGCAAGCACGCGCTTGCGCCAGAATATGAAGGCTGAATAGAGCGCTCCGCCAATCAGCGCAACTGCGCCGTAGGTGTTGAGGAAGATGGTCAGGGCGACCATCGCGCCGTTCCGTTCGAGGATATCCTTGTACTGCGCCGAGACCGGCTGGGCGAGATCATAATCCGCCGCAGCTGCCAGGTCGACAGGAGCCCGGAAGATCAGCACCGCCGCAAGGATCGAGAGCAGAACGATCAGCCCGGTCAGGGTCTTCGCCACCCCTGGTTTCCTAACCAGGAGGTGGATGGTACCCTGCCCGAGCCAGGCGGCCGTGAGCATGGCTCCGCTCAGGTACCAGACTTTCAAGACCAGCGTGCTGTAAGTGAAGATCAGGATGACTTCGCTCAGAGTGCCCAGGCCGTAATAAAGGAGACCGAAACCCCACAGAAGCAGGTGCATCCCGCCCCGGCGGCGGTAACGCTCGAACACAGCGACGGTGAATATAAATGCAACGATCGTAGACAGGATTGAAATATAGTGCATAAAAACCTCCAAAATGATCAGGCCAATGATTCTTCGTGGCCCAGCTTATCCGAACGGCGCCTCGGGGGTCACCCCCAGGATCGAAAGCCCGATCAACACCAGGGTGACCAGCAGCCCCAACGCGATCAGGATGATGAACGCCGGGATGAGCATCTGCGACCACTTAGAAGGTGTGAAGCGCTTGCTCGGCCGCTTCAACGGTTGCCTTTCTGGTAAGCCTCGTAAGTCTCCAGCAGGGCGAGCTGGAGCTGGTCAGTAAACATGAAGATTTTATGAAAAATAGCGTTCCAGGCTCGAGGGGGAGGGAACTGCGTCTCGGCGTGGACAGACAGCATGGCTTCGAGCAAGGCGTTCCGAAAGAAGAGAAAAGCGCGGGTGGCTTCTGCGACGGTCAGCCCATACCGCCAGCCGCGCGAGGCGTATTCGAATCCCAGGGAGCGCGCCTCCGCCTCAGCAGTGCCTTCGTCAGCGCTCAGGAAATCCATCAGACCTTGCAGCAATGCCCGGCCGCTGCGCCGGTACTGCGACCTGGCTTCATCGTCCAATTTCTGAAACCAGCCTTCCGATTCCAGCCGCCCCTCGCTGATCTGCAGGCGGGTGCTCTTCAAAGCCGCCTGGATGACCATGTGCCCCTCGTCGACGCCGTCGGCCCGGTGCAGGCGGAGCCAGGCCTCGACTTCGCTGCGCTGAAACCTCCGATGCCCACCCTGGGTGCGGTGCGCCGGGAGATGGCCCTGGTCCGACCAGTTGCGAATGGTGCTGGGATGCACACCCAGCAAATCTGCTACTTCGCTCAGGTTCATCCATTCGTTCGCCAAATCTATCGCCTCGCCTCCCTTTTCACAGGATAGCCGGGCAGGTCAGGCTTCGTTTGCCAGCGCGCCACGCTCTGCCAAAGATAAGCCGGCACTGGCCTGGCGGAACGCAGTCACGTCGATCCGGCGCAGGATCAGCAAGGATAGGATTAACAAAGCCGCCAGAATCCCGAAGACTGCCACGTAGGCCAGGACCGGATTCACCAGAACCCGCGTCAGGGTATCACGGATAGCCCCGCTCAAGACCGACCCGGTCAGGCGGGAGACCGCATTCGACATGCCCCAGGCACCGATGAACAGGCCGACCTTCCCGATCTGGGTCATATCCAGCATCAGGGACAGGTTCGAGACCGTGGAAAGGCCTGTTCCGAATCCGAGCAGGACGACGCCCGTGTAAAAAACGCTGCGGTTCGCTACCAGACCGCTCAGGGCGATCAGGATAAAACCGGCCATCGCTCCCAAGCCTCCCCAGTTCGCTACCATACGTTTGCTCACCCTCCGCTCCAGCGATCCGGCAAGGAGGAGAGCGACCAGTGTGCAGGTCCCCCAGATGGAGGTGATGCGCGTGGTCTCGCGCACCGACATCCCGAACGCCTCGCCCCCGAACGGCTCCAGCAGGATGTCCTGACCAAGGAGGGCGGTCAACAGGACTGCCAGGTAGACAAAAAACAAAGTCGCCTGCCTGTTGTCCAGGATGGCGCTCACCATGGCTTTCCAGGAATACCGCTCGCTTACAGCAGCTCCCGGGTCGGAGGAGCGCCCCTCGAGCCTGACCAGACCCGCCACCCCGAGCAGCAGGGCTGTCAGGCCGACGATCCAGAAGGAGCGAGTCAGCGCCTGGCCGCTGAAAGGATCGACCAGGCGGCTGAGGCCGACCGAGGTGAGGATGATGCTGACGACCATCATGAACCACATGATGGCGATGGTCCTGCCGCGCTCCCGCTCGGAGGAGAGCTCGGAGGCCAGCGAAAGATAAGACACGGTGGCGAAGTTAAAGCCAAATCCCCAGGCGCTGAAAGCCAGCAGGCCGAACCACAGGCCGCTCCAGAAATTTTCGGCCAGCCAGAAAGCCGCCAGCGGAGAGAGCACCACACCCACCACGCACAGCGCCAGGCCCAGGAGGATGTACGGTGTGCGTCGGAAGCCCAGCACAGGATGGCGGTCGGCGAAAGAGCCGATCAATACCTGGATCGGCGAAAAGAAATAGGGGAGGGAGGCCAGCACCGCCACCAGGGTCGCCGAGATGGCCAGCTCCTTGATCATCACCCGGTTGAGGGTGCTGTTGATCGGCACCAGCGTCATCGCCACGGCGACGTGAATCAGGCCCAGCTGGATCTGTTTGCGGTTCATAATCGGTAATTGCAGGCAAATTTATCAGGATTTTAACCCCCGTCAATGTAGGTTTACGTAGATTTATTATTAATAATTGGGTAGTAGTTCAATAGCTTACTTCACCAGAGCCTGTTCCAGCGCCTGGGATAACGAACGCGCTTCGAGCAGTTGCAGATCCTCCGGCCAGGGCTCGCCCCGTCTCAGGCGGCGCGGGATGATCGCGGTCTTAAATCCCAGCTTGGCGGCTTCGCGCAGGCGGGCCGGCATCTGTCCAACCAGGCGCAGCTCGCCGGAGAGTCCCACCTCGCCAATCAGGACTGTATCCGCTTTGATCGGCATGTCTTTGGTCGAAGAAGCGATCGCGGCGGCGATCCCAAGGTCGGCGGCAGGCTCGCTGACCCGTAGCCCGCCGACCACGTTGACGAACACATCTTGTTCGGACAGGCGCAGCCCCACCCGGCGGGTGAGCACGGCGACGATCAGGAGCAGCCGGTTGAGATCCACCCCGTTGGGAGTCCGACGGGCGATGCCGAAAGCGGTTGGGCTGGTCAGTCCCTGGATCTCGACCAGGAGTGGGCGTGTGCCTTCCATCGTCACCGCGATCGCCGAACCGGGAGCGTTGACCATGCGCTCCGCCAGGAAGGCCTCCGAGGGGTTGGGTACCTCGATCATGCCCCGCTCCCGCATCTCGAAGACACCCACTTCGGCAGTTGCGCCGAAGCGGTTCTTGACAGAGCGCAGCAGGCGGTAGGACTGGAAGCGATCGCCTTCCAGGTACAAGACGGTATCGACGATGTGCTCCAGGACGCGCGGACCGGCGATGGCGCCTTCCTTGGTCACGTGCCCGATCAGGAAGACCGATATCCCCGAAGATTTCGCCAGCTCGCGCAGGCGCGCCGCGCTCTCCCGTACCTGGGAGACCGACCCGGCGGTCGATTCCAGCTCTGGGAGGGTGATGGTCTGAATGGAGTCCACGATCAGCAGGCGCGGCTGCACAGAAGAGACGTGCTCCAGAATGGCATCCAGGTTCGTTTCTGTGACCAGAAAGAGGTCCTCCGGCAGGGGAGGCGTCTTGCTGTCGCCGCGCTGGAGACGCAGGGCGCGCATCTTAATCTGGCGCTCGGATTCCTCTCCGGAGACGTACAGCACCCGGTCGCCCCGCGCCATTTCCAGCGCGGTCTGGAGGAGCAGCGTGCTCTTGCCGATGCCGGGGTCGCCGCCGATCAGCACCACGGAACCCGGCACCACACCACCCCCGAGGACCCGGGCGAACTCGGCGATGGGCAGCGGCAGGCGTTCTTCGACCCCCTCGCCAATCTCCGAAAGGCGCACAGGCGACGAGTGCCCTGCCAGGCCGCGCAACGCGCTTTTGCCCTTTCCGGGAGGCGGCGCGATCATTTCTTCCACCATGCTGTTCCAGGCGCCGCATTGGGGACAGCGCCCCATATCGCGCACAGCGCGGCGCCCGCATTGCTGGCAGACGTACTGGGTACGAGCCTTAGCCATGAGAGTATTATAATATTTAGGACTTACCTGGTTGGTAGGAGGTTGGGGGTTGTTTGGGCGGGTGCAGCCCCCCCAAACAACCCCCAATTTCTCCCGATCTGCGGAATCCCTGCTATTGTAAATGACGACGGGGCGGCCAAGCCGCCCCGTTCACTTCTAGTGGGGGTTATCCCGTTGCTATCGATTCCTGCTCGATGGTTTTTTCCCGACTCGATTTCTCAATACTGCGCAAGAGCTTGATATCCTGCTCAACGACGTCCACGATAATCGTGTCGCCATCCTCGAACTCGCCGGCGAGCAGCGCGTCGGAGAGGGCGTCCTCGACTTTCTGCTGGATCACCCGCTTGAGCGGGCGCGCCCCCATCTCCGCGTCGTAGCCGAGCTCGGCGAGCAGTTCCAACGCCGCCGGCGTGGGGTTGATGATGATGTCGTGCTCTTCCAGCCTTTGTCCGACCTTGTTCAGCTCCAGCTGGACGATTTGCTTGATATCTTCCTTATTCAAAGCGCGGAAGACGATCACCGCGTCGACGCGGTTGATGAACTCGGGACGGAAGACGCGCTTGAGTGAATCCATCAGCTTTTTGCGCATTTCCTGGTACTGGATGCGCTCTTCGAGGTCCTCGTCGCGCTTGAGTTCGAAACCGAGGGAGGTCTGCCGCTTGATCATCTCGGCGCCGACGTTCGAGGTCATCACAATCAGGGCGTTGCGGAAATCGACCATGCGGCCGCGCGCATCGCTCAAGTGCCCTTCCTCCATGATCTGGAGAAGCATATTGTGGGCTTCGGGGTGGGCTTTTTCGATCTCGTCGAAGACGACGATCGAATAAGGCCGGCGGCGCAGGGCTTCGGTCAGCTGCCCGGCGTCCTCGTACCCGACGTAGCCCGGCGGCGCGCCGACCAGCCGGCTGACCGTGTGGCGCTCCATGAACTCGGACATATCCAGCTGGATGAGCGCATCTTCGCTGCCGAACAAGAACCGCGCCAGAGCCTTGGTGAGCTCGGTCTTGCCGACCCCGGTTGGGCCGAGAAAGATGAACGAGCCGATCGGGCGGCGCGGGTCTTTCAGCCCGGCCCGCGCCCGGCGCACCGCCTTGGAGATAGCCTCGATGGCCTCGTCCTGGCCGATGATGTGCGCCTTGAGCTCCTCTTCCATTTTGAGCAGGCGGATAGATTCTTCCTGAGCGATCTGCATCACCGGCACGCCGGTCCACATGGAGACCACTTCGGCAATGTCTTCGGACGTGACGACGGGGCTGTTGCTGCGGTCCCACCCGGAGCGCAGCCGTTCGAGCTGGCGCTCCAGGCTCTCCTGTCTTTCGAGGATCTCCTGGGCGTCTTCGTAGCGACCATCCTCCAGGGCCAGCGAGTGGTTGTGGCGGATCTCGCGCAGCTGGTCCATCAGCTCTTTGGCGGTCTTGGCGGCCGGGCTCTTGTACATGCGCACCCGGGATGAAGACTCATCGATCAGATCAATCGCCTTGTCGGGCAGGAAGCGCTCAGTGACGTAGCGTGCCGAGAGCCGGGCGGCCGCGTCCAGGGCGTCATCCGAGATGGTCAGCCGGTGGTGCTCTTCGTAAGCGCCGCGAATGCCGCGCAAGATCTCGATCGTCTCATCGATGTTCGGTTCTTCGACCATGACTGGCTGGAAGCGGCGCTCCAGCGCGGCATCGCTCTCGATGTGTTTGCGGTATTCATCCAGGGTCGTGGCACCGATCACCTGCAGCTCGCCGCGAGATAAAGCCGGCTTGAGGATGTTGGCCGCATCCACCGACGAGCCGGCCGCCCCGGCACCGACCAGCATATGGACCTCGTCGATAAACAAAATTGCCCCCGCGGATTTCAACTCGTCGATCACCCGCTTCAGCCGCTCTTCGAATTGGCCGCGATACATCGTCCCCGCGACCAGGGAGCCGACATCGAGCTGCAAGACGCGCTTATCCAACAGCGGAGCCGGGACGTCGCCCTCCACAATGCGCTGCGCCAGGCCTTCGACGATGGCTGTCTTGCCGACGCCTGGTTCCCCGATCAGGGCCGGGTTGTTCTTGGTGCGCCGCGCCAGGATCTGGATCACGCGCTCGATTTCCATCTGGCGGCCGATCACCGGGTCAAGTTTGCCTTCTTCGGCGAGCGCAGTCAGGTCAACCGCCAGCTGGTCCACCAGGGGAGTCTTGGGTTTCTGTTTATCCGGCTGGGAATATTGTCGTTCACTGCTGCGCCGGACGGAGCTGCTTTCCTGCAGGATGCGCCGCGTCTGTCGGCGGATCTGTTCGGGCGTCACGCCCAGCTTGCGCAGCACGTCCATGGCGACGCCTTCGCCGTACCGCACCAAACCCAGCAAGAGGTGTTCCGTACCGATGTAGTGGTGGTTCAGCCGCCGGGCTTCATCGACGGCGAATTCGAGTACCTGCTGTGTGCCTGGAGAAAGGTCCAGCTTCCCCCCGCGGTAAGAGCCGGCACCGGTCAGTCTTTCGACGATCTCCTGCACCCGGTCGCCCTCCAGACCCAACTCGCGCAACACACGGCCGGCCACACCCCCCTCTTCTCTGATCAAGCCAAGAAGGAGATGTTCGGTCCCTATATAACTCTGGCGCATCCGCTCAGCCTCCTGGTGTGCGAGGCTGAGTACCCGCCGCGCCCTTTGCGTGAAGCGTTCCATGCTAGACAACGCGTACCTCCGTACCTTCAAGAAGGTCAAACGGACTCTGGCAACGATTACGAGATTTCTTATCCACTTGGATTCTACCAGAGTTTATTTTAGTCGCAGATCATTCGCCCCTTAAAAATGAGTAAGTTAATAGAACTCTTAGAATGTTCTTGTTAAAGAAAAAGCGCGCCTGAATCAGGCGCGCCCGGATAATTGCAGGACTCACTCCTCTTCATCCGGGGTTGAGGGCGTATCTGCCTCGCTTTCAGCTTGCTCCGCTGGCGCTGCCATCTCCAGGGGGGAGTCTGGTTCGTCGGCGCTCTCTGTGATCTCCTCACCCGGCTCTTCCGATTCAGTGGATTCGGCTTCCCGGTCAGGGGCTTCCGCGCGGGCTTCGGATTCATCCCCAGATGAAGATTCACCCTCCTGGGTTGCAGCGGCCGCGGGGGAGGCCATCGTTTCCTCCTGGGTCCCCTCGACGACCTCGGCGAGGGTCGTCTTCCAATCGAAATCTGTGTAAGCCGGGGAGTCAACTTTCCGCAGGCTTAAGCCAATCCGATGGCGCTCCGGTTCAATCTTGATCACCCGCAGCGTCAGGACATCACCCTCGTGGACAACTTCCTTTGGGTGAGCGACCCGCTGCTCGCTGAGCTCGGAGATGTGGATCAGCCCCTCCAGGTCCTCGCCCACGCGGGCGAAAGCCCCAAACTTGGTCAGGTGGGTGATCGTGCCTACGATCAGCTGACCTTCTTTGAGATGTCCAACCTTCCTGATCCACGGGTCTTCCTGCAGCTGGCGGATAGAAAGACCGATCCGCTTGCGCTCCCGGTCGATTCCGATCACCTTGACCTTTACTTCCTGGCCGACCTTCAGCACTTCCCGCGGATGATTGATCCGCTCCCACGAGATCTCGGACAGGTGCACCAGGCCATCCGCCCCA
This sequence comes from uncultured Anaerolineaceae bacterium, assembly GCA_964416175.1. GTDB lineage: Bacteria > Chloroflexota > Anaerolineae > Anaerolineales > UBA4823 > CAYQDF01. The sequence goes on along the minus strand of CAYQDF010000019.1, from coordinate 1,504 downwards.
TCGATATTCACAAAAGCGCCGAATTCTGCCAGGCTGGTGACCCGGCCGGTGCGGACGTCGCCCTCCGAAAGCTCATTCAGCAACCGTTCTTTGAGCGTCTCCCGCGTCTCTTGCAAGGCGACGCGCTCGGAGAGGATCAGGCGCCTCCGCTCGCGGTCCACTTCGATTACAGAGACCCGGATCTGCTCACCAACCATGGCGCCCCACCGCTGCTCCGGATTGGCGCCGCTGGCGTCCATGCGCCGGAGGGCGCTGACCTGGGAGGCGGGGACGAAACCGCGCAGCTGTCCCACCGGAACGATCAGGCCTCCCTTGTTGAAGCCGATGATCTTCCCATCATATGGGTCTCCAGAGGCGAGCAATTTCTCAGCCAATTGCCAGTCTTCTTCTTCAAGGGCCCGGACATAGGAAAGCAGAACATTGCCGTTCGGATCTTCTGGGTTGACGACGTACACGGGGATTTCGTTCCCTACCGATACTGCTTCTCGAGATCTTGGGTCGAGCTGCTCCAATTCTCGGAGAGGTATGACCCCCTCAGATTTTGTCCCAATGCTCACCAGTACTTCTGTTTCGGTCTTTCTGGCAACGGTTCCCTTGCGGATTTCACCCTGCTGGGGGAAATCGAGGCTTAAACCCTCTTCTGCCAACAGGTCGTGCATCGAAGTGCGATTGTCGGAGATTTGCCCTCGGTTATTTTGTTTTTCCTCTGGTTGGCCTGCCTCGCCGATAGCCTCCTGCCCCTGAGGGGCGTGATTCTGGTCCATAAATAAAAGTACTCCGGGTTCTGGATTGTAGATGTACATTATAAAGGTTTAAAGATAACTTGGCAACCTTTGAGATCGGATTGGGACTCGGTTATAATTTGGTTGACAAGGTTTAGTTATGCCGCCCATCTATCCATTCACAGCCATTGTTGGCCAGGATCGCATGAAGCGCGCCCTGGTCTTGAACGCAGTCTCGCCGCGCATTGGAGGGGTGCTGATTCGCGGCGAGCGCGGGACTGCTAAATCCACCGCTGCCCGTGCGCTGGCGGCACTGCTGCCCCACGTAAGAGTCGTCAAGGACTGCCGCTTCGGCTGCGATCCCGATCAGCCCACCACCTGGTGCACGGAATGCCGGGAGCGCGCCGCCCGCGGTGAGAGCCTGCCCGTGGTCCTGCTTCCGACCCCCTTCATCAACCTGCCCGTATCCGCCACAGAGGACCGGGTTGTCGGCACCCTGGACATTGAAAAAGCCATTCAGAAAGGAGAACGCCATTTCGAACCGGGCGTCCTGGCGGCTGCCAACCGCGGCCTCCTCTACATCGACGAAGTCAACCTGCTGGACGACCACGTCGTGGACCTGCTGCTCGATTCGGCGGCGATGGGCATGAACATCGTCGAGCGAGAGGGCATCTCCTTTGCCCACCCCGCGCGCTTCATCCTCGTCGGTACGATGAACCCGGAGGAGGGAGACTTGCGCCCACAACTGCTGGACCGGTTCGCCCTCGCAGTCGAGATCCACG
>CAYQDF010000018.1:2179-41514 GCA_964416175.1 uncultured Anaerolineaceae bacterium | reverse complement strand
GATTTCTTGACACGGGGCAAGAATGAAATCCAACGGTTTTTCAAAAGTCGTCGATGAAGGTTGGGAAAAGGAGGACGTGGCTGCGGCGCTGGGCAAACCAGCAGGCGCAGTAAAGGCGCTCCAGCACCGCGGCATCAACGCCCTTCGCCGGATATTGAAGTGGAGCACTGAAGATGCAGCAGCTGAATCAATCAGACAATATGCTCGATCTGCAACTTGAGCGCTGGTTTTCTCTTCTGGCTGAAGCACCGCCGCGCAGCCCCGCGAATGCCGCTCGCGGCCGGGCGGTTTTCCTGGCTCAGGCGCGAGCATTCTCCTCAGCCGTATCCAGATCGGACGATCGGCGTCATACAGGATGGATCAACTCGATCCGCGGATATCTGATACCCAAGGAGGTTTCCACCATGCCGATCACCATCACCACCATCCTGATAATCTTCTCGATGATCCTGAGCGGCACAGGCGCAACGGTTTACGCCGCTCAAGATAGCCTGCCTGAGCAGGCCCTTTACCCCATCAAAGTCCTTAGCGAAGACCTGGCGGCCCAGATCCCTCGCTCGCCTGAGTATAAACTGGATCTGCTCCTGGACTTTGCCGACCGGCGGGTGGTCGAGCTGGGCGCCTTGGCGGATTCTGGCACACAGCCGCCGGCATACTTGATCGAGCGATTGGAGTTTCATCTGGATCGGGCTTTCCTGCTCGCATCGAAAATGGAGGAATTCCGAATGCTGGCGGCGCTCACCCAGGTGCAGGTCCGCCTGGAGAAACAGGCACGCTATCTTGAGAATCTCCCCCAGAATGGCGCCCTGCTCATTCGGGCGCGGGAGGCTATTCGCCTTCGGCTTGAATGGGCTGAATTTGGTCTGGCCGATCCACAGCAATTCCGCCACCAGGCCCAGGAGCGAGACCGCTTCCACCAGCTCCCGGAAGTCCCCGGTAGGTTCGGTCCAGGCTCCAATCCGGAAGCGCCTGGCAGCGGTTATGGACCCGGTCCGTATGAGCCACCGGACGGCGGCGACGGTGAGGGTCCCTGGCGTTACGCGACCCCGACGCCACATGCCGGGGATGGCTACGGCCCCGGCTCGTACCCTACCGGTACGCCCATGCCTGGCAGCGGTTATGGACCCGGCCCCAACCCCAGCCACACGCCCGGCTCTGGCGAAGGGTATGGGCCTGGTCCTTACGTTACCGGTACGCCTACACCCGGCAGCGGCTATGGCCCGGGACCTGGTCCGGACCCTACCTGCACCTGCCCCAACCCCGATGGTGGGGATGGTGGCGGATCTGACCCAAATCCACATAGCGACCACGGGGGCAACGGTGGAAAAGAATAATTGAGGTCGTTGTCAAATCCCCTGGCAGCCCAATGAAAAATCAGCCTCCCGACGTGACCTGGGAGGCTGATGACTTAAGGGAGGTCCCCGGTATAAAGCTACACAGGGCGGCAGGTTTGTTGTAAACTAAAGCAAGAAATTCCATGCCATTCATAACGAACAAGGAGACCACCATGGACGTAAATCGCATCCAGGACCTGCGGCTTTCACCTCGCATCCTCCTGGGACCTGGTCCGAGCTCTGTGCCGCCGCGTGTGTTGAGTGCCCTGACGACACCGGTCATCGGCCACCTTGACCCGGAATTCCTGACCTTGATGCAGGAGGTGCAGGTGATGCTGCGCCACGTCTTTCAGACGGAGAACGAGCTGACGGTGCCCATCTCTGGCACCGGAAGTGCCGGGATGGAGGCTGCCCTGTGCAACTTTATTGAGCCCGGAGACCGGGTGCTGATCGCCGTCAAGGGTTATTTCGGCGAACGCCTGTATGAGATGGCTGGGCGCTATGGAGCAATAGTGGATCGCCTGGATCGACCCTGGGGACAGACCTTCGATCCGCAGGAAGTCCGGGACGCGCTGAGCAAAAACCGCTACAAGCTGGTTGCCATCGTCCATGCGGAAACATCGACGGGGGTTCTCCAGCCGGGGATCGCCGAGATCGCCGATGGAGCTCACAAAAACGGGGCTTTGCTTGTGTTGGATACGGTGACCTCCCTGGGCGGGCTACCGGTTGAGATCGACTCCTGGGGGGTCGACGTCGCCTACAGCGGGACGCAAAAATGCATTTCTGCGCCGCCCGGTCTGGCGCCGCTCACTGTGTCGCCGCGTGCCCTGGAGGTGCTGCGGAGCCGCGCAACTCCAGTCGGGAACTGGTACCTGGACCTTTCCCAGCTGGAGAAGTACTGGGGAAAGGAGCGGACGTATCACCACACCGCGCCGATCAGCATGAATTACGCGCTCCGCGAGGCTTTACGCATGGTGATCGAAGAGGGGCTTGAGGCGCGCTTCGCCCGCCACCTGGCCAATGCCAGGCTGCTTTGGGATGGTTTGGAAGAACTCGACCTTTCCCTTTTGGTTCCGCCGGAGCACCGCCTGCCCACGCTGACTACTCCCCTCGTTCCACCCGGAGTGGATGAGACCGAGGTGCGCCGCCGCCTATTGAACGAGTACAACATCGAAATTGCCGGGGGATTCGGCCCGCTCAAAGGGCAGATCTGGCGCATCGGGTTGATGGGGTTCAGCAGCCGGCGAGAGAACGTGGTGCTGCTCCTGGCTGCGCTGCGGGAGATCCTCGCCAGCCGAAGTTAACCATGCGCCGCTGGGTCTGGTTTATCCTTGCCGTCGGGATTGGGTTCGGCGTCGGTCTGCTATACGGGTGGGTGATCAGCCCGGTTAAATATGTCGACACGACTCTCACCAACCTGCGCTACGATTACCAGACGGATTACGTCCTTATGGCGGCGGAAGCTTACCAGGTGGAGGGGGACCTCGACCTGGCTGCCCGGCGATTGGCGGCGCTGGGTGACACCCCGCCGGCTGAGATCGTCCGCCAGGCGATGATTCACGCTGCACAGCTCCAGTACGCCGATTCGGACCAGGAATTGTTGAGCCGGCTGGCGACCGCCTTGCAGGCCTGGACGCCGGGGAGAGGAGGGCCAGCGCCGTGAGAGACGAGCGGGGTCCGTGGTACCTGCTGACGGGCGTGATCCTCGGGATCATCCTGGGGCTGGCTTACGCCTGGCTGGTCTCACCGCGGGAATTCCGCGACACCTCTCCTGCTTCGCTGCGGGCTGATTTTAAGGACCAGTATCGCGCGATGGTTGCCGCTGCCTATGTGGCCAGCGGGAATCTCCCGCGCGCCATCTCCCGGCTTGATCAGCTGGACGATGATGATGTAGCCCGGGCGCTCGCAGAACAGGCGCAGCGCACTCTGGCTGAAGGGGACGACCCGCGCGGCGCCCAGGCTCTGGGCATCCTGGCGGTCGCTCTGGGGGGTGTGGAGTTCTCCCCGGCAGCGCCTGAGGAGTCTCCACCGCCCGAAACGGTCGGACTTCTCGAGCCGGCGCTGACTCCGACGGCGACGCAAACTCCCCTGGGGGAGGTCCCCGGGACGCCAGGCGGAGATGGCGTGCCCACGCCCTCGCCTTCCATAGCGAACCAGGGCGCCACCCGGACTCCGCCTGCCACGGGCACGCCGCTGCCCACGCGAACACCCACTTCGACTCCCGGGTCACCATTCGTCGTCCAGGATCCGGCTTTCGAATGCAACCCGGCGGTTCCCGGACCGCTTCTGAAAGTGCTGGCGGAAGACGCCAGCGGGGATGCGCTGCCAGGGATGGAAGTGGTGGTCAGCTGGGATGGCGGGGAAGACCATTTTTTCACCGGGCTTAAGCCTGAATTGGGCGCGGGATACGCCGATTTCCTGATGACGCCGGGAGTGGTGTATTCGCTGCGCATGGCTGGAGGCGGCGAGATCGTCTCCGACTTGACAGCTGCAGAATGCGAAACTCCAGGGGGGGCCAGGTATTGGGGTTCCTGGGTGGTGGTGTTTACAAGGCCTTGAGAGAGGAATGGAAATGGTGTGGGACCATGGCCCCATTGCCGATCAATTTATCGACGAATAAATGGTTCGGATGGTGATCCATCATGCGCCTCTCAGTGCACAATGGGTCGATGACATGGCGCGAATTTGGACAAATCAAACTATAATAAACGCAGATTTGCCCTTGCGGAGGTTGCGATGAAAATCGTATTGGACCGTCGTTCGTGTAAATGCCACGCGCCAGCCTGCGAGGCGCACTTCGGCTGGCATTTCCTGAGGGATGAGATCACCCCGGTAGATTGCACCCTGGAGATCACCGACGATGGACTCCCGGAGAGGACCTTCCTCATCCTGGACCGGGACCGGATCGACAAAACCCTCGTCGTTAACGCGGCGAATTGGGCCGAGGCATATGATTCCTGGCTGCTTGCCTGGGAAAAACAACAGGCCGGCAGCTAGGGAAATGAGCGATATCGACCTGGCGCCGCTCCACGGCGCCATGAGTGGTTTTATTTCTCGCGGGCGGGCTGCCTTGCTGCCAGCCCTCCACACCGCCCAGTCGATTTACGGCCACATTCCCGAGCCGGTGGCGGGGGAGATCGCCCGTCTGTTGGATGTCCCCCTGGCTGATGTCTACGGGGTGATTGATTTCTATACCTTGTTTTATAAGGAGCCCGTTGGCAAGACAGTTATCCGCGTCTGTCAGGACCCGGCGTGTGCGCTGGCTGGAGGCGATGCGGTGCTGGATGCCTTCTGTGCTCATTTAGGCGTCGAACCCAATCAGGTCACCCGGGATGGCGCGTTTACCGTCGAACCTTCCCCCTGCCTGGGGTTATGCGAGATCGCCCCCGCCGTCCTGGCGGGTGAGCAGCGGTTGGGCCGGGTCGGCGCGGATCAGGCTTCCAGGGCCTTCCAGGAAATGCTGAGACCGGCTGGCGCAATTCAAGCGCCTGCTGGGCATCTGGGCGGTGATCTGCGGTTGCTGACGGCGAATTGCGGAAAAGGTCGGACAACGTCTCTGGAGGGTTACGAAACCGGTGGTGGGTACGCCGGCTTACGCAAGGCACTGACCATGTCGCCCGAGGCGACGGTCGCCGCGGTGAAAGCCTCCGGGCTGGTTGGCCGCGGCGGGGCAGCGTTCCCGACTGGTCTGAAGCTCGAGGGCGCCGCGGCTGCTCCCGGCTGGCCCAAATACGTCGTGTGCAACGCCGACGAGTCCGAACCGGGGACCTTCAAGGACCGTGTCCTGATGGAGGGTGACCCTCACCTTGTCCTGGAAGGTCTGGCGATCGCCGCATACGCTGTCGGGGCGCATCAGGGGTATATCTACGTGCGTGGGGAATACCCCACGGCATACCGGGCACTGGAGGCAGCGATAACAGAAGCCAGGGACGCCGGGTATTTAGGAGGCAACGTCCTTGGTTCTGGCTTTGACCTGGAAATCGAGCTGTTTCGGGGGGCAGGCGCATACATCTGTGGCGAGGAAACAGCCCTCTTCGAATCGATTGAAGGCAAGCGGGGCTTCCCTCGCATGAAACCCCCTTTCCCGACCACTCAGGGACTTTTCGGGAAACCGACTGCCATCAACAACGTCGAGACACTCTGCAACCTGCCGTTTATCATCGATAAAGGTGTGGAAGCTTATCGCCGGCTTGGCACGGAAAAATCGCCGGGACCGAAGCTGTTTTGCGTCTCCGGGGATGTCGCCCGACCTGGGTTGTATGAAGTGCCTTTCGGTGTAACTTTATACCACCTGTTGTATGATCTGGCGGGTGGGATGCGGAATGGACATACCCTGAAGGCTGTGCTCTTTGGGGGGGCAGCCGGAGCTTTTGCGACGGAGGAAGACCTGCACGTCCGCCTCACGTTTGAGGACCTGCGCGCTGCCGGACTGCCTTTAGGCTCGGGGGTGGTGATGGTCTTCGATGAGTCACGCGACCTGCGCGACGTGCTGAAACGCCTGGCGCGCTTCTTCGCTCACGAATCGTGCGGAAAGTGCTACCCCTGCCAGCTCGGTACCCAGCGACAGTACGAGATCCTGGAACGCATCTCTGCCGGTGAGGTTTTGCCCGACGACGCGGCGCGCCTCACCGACGTTGGCTGGACGATGACCGACGCTTCAATCTGCGGACTGGGCCAGACCGCCGCGGCAGCTGTGCTCAGCGCCATGAAATTGTGGCCAGAGTTGTTCGGCGGAGGATCGCTGGTGGGGAAGGGAGGCTGAACACTACCTGCCGCATTGATCTGCGCCTGTCTGCTTTGCTGAAGACAAGATTCCTTGCGATTATTGGTGAATCCTATGACCGACGAGATTACCCTGACCATCGATGGAACAGCTGTGACGGTGCCAGCCGGGACGACGATCCTCAAGGCTGCCCGGGCGATTGGTGAAGAAATCCCCACCATCTGCTACCACGCGCACTGCACTGCCAACGGTCTCTGCCGGATGTGCGTGGTGGAAGTGGAGGGAGCTCGTGTCCTCTCGCCGGCCTGCGTGGCTCTGGTGAGCGAGGGCATGCAGGTGCAGACGCGCAGCCCGCGCGTCGAGCGCAGCCGCCGCACCATCCTGGAGATGCTCGCATCTGCGGTTGATCTTTCCGATTCCCCCTCGATCCTGGAAATGGTTGCGGATTACGCTGCGAATCCGGGGCGGTTCCCGAACGGAAAGCGGCGGGATGTCCCGGTCGTCGACGACAACCCCATGTACGTGCGCGATTACGCCAAGTGCGTTCTCTGCTGGCGGTGCGTGCAGGTGTGCGCGGAGGACGCCCAGTACACCTATGCCATCAACTTCAGCGGGCGCGGCTTCGAGACGATGATCGGCACTTTCTTCGATAAACCCATGCCGGAGACGACCTGCGTTTTCTGTGGACAGTGTGTCGGCGTCTGTCCGACCGGCGCGCTCAAAGGGAAACGGGAGTGGCTCCTGGAGCAGGGGATGACCCCCGACGAGATCTTGCAGGTGACGCGGTCGGAGAGAAAGAAGCGGAAACGGTGAACGTGATTCGTGAGGTGTTCTTGGAGGTACTATGATAAAGGCGGACCGCATCATCCCTACCACCTGCCCTTACTGTGGAGTGGGCTGCAACCTGGAACTTCATATTACAGGTGATTACATCTTCAGGGTGACCTCACCGTTTGATTCGGTCGTCAACCACGGCAACCTGTGCGTCAAGGGCCGCTTCGGCTACGATTTCATCTACAGCCCGGGGCGGGTGACGACGCCGCTCATCCGGAAGGAGACCCAATTGCCCGGAACGCGAACCCAGGCTTTCGATCTCTCGGAGTGGCGGGAAGTCTCCTGGGATGAAGCCCTGGATTATGTCGCCGACCGCTTGGTGGGAATCTACCGGCGCGATGGATCGGACGCCCTGGCGGTCTACTGCTGCGCTAAAGCCACCAACGAGGATAACTACCTGCTTCAAAAAATATTCAGGGCGCTCTTCCGCACCAATAACGTAGATCACTGCACCCGGCTTTGTCACGCCGGTTCCGTTGTCGCCCTGCAGATGGCAATCGGCTCTTCGGCGATGAGCAACACCGCCGCCGAGGTGATCGAAAACGACGTGTTCATCATCACCGGCTCGAACACCGCCGAAACGCACCCCATCATCGCTCTACAGATGAAGGCCGCAGTCGAGAAGTACGGCGCCAGGCTGATCGTGGTCGATCCAAGGCGGATCGAGATGGTCAACTACGCCGCCCTCTGGCTTCCGGAGAAACCCGGCACCGACGTCCCGGTCTTCTCCGCGATGGCGCATGTCATCATCAAGGAAAAGCTGTACAACGAAGCTTTCATCCAGGAGCGAACGGAGGGGTTTGAGGAGTTTGCCAGATCGATGGAAAAGTTCACCCCGGAGTACGCAGAAGCGATCTCGGGCGTGGACCGCAACCTGATCATCGAGGCGGCGCGCATGTATGCCACGGCGAAGAACGGGGCCATCTACTGGGCGTTGGGGATCCCGGAGCATTCCCACGGCACGGACAACGCCATGAGCCTGATCCACCTGGCCCTGCTCACGGGGCATATCGGGCGACGCGGCACCGGGCTGAATCCGCTCCGGGGGCAGAACAACGTCCAGGGCGCGTCCGATTCGGGCGCCATGCCCTGGCATTACCCCGGTTACATGTTGGTCGATGATCCGGCGAACGCTGAAAGATGGGAGCGCGCCTGGAACGTCGAACCCGGAGGCCTGAACCGCAAGCGCGGCCTGACGACCACGGAGATCCTGAGCGCGGTCGGTCCGGGAGGGGTGCGCAGCCTGTACATCATGGGTGAGAACCCGATGATGTCCGAACCGAACTTGAACCACACCCGCCACCAGATGGAACACCTGGAATTCCTGGTTGCGCAGGACCTGTTTATCAACGAATCGGGCGCGTACGCCGATGTTTTCCTGCCGGCCGCCTCTTGGGCGGAGAAAGACGGCACCTTCACCAACACGGACCGCCGCGTGCAGCGAGTGCGGCAGGCGATAGCCCCACGGGGGAACTCCCGCCCGGACTGGGAGATCCTCTGCGACCTGGCAAAGCGGATCGAAGCCCGCCTGGGACGCCCGAACTCGGCCTTTTGGGATTATTTACATCCATCCGAGGTGCTGGAAGAAATGGGAAACGTCGTCCCCGAGTACGCCGGAGTGAAGTACTGGCGCATCGAAAAAGAGGGGTTGCAGACCCCGGTCTGGGACGACGAGCACCCGGGGACGCCGTTCCTGTTCGCCGGCTCGTTCCCACGAGGGCGTGGGAAGTTCCATCCATTGGAATACCACCCCGCGGTGGAGATGCCAGATGACGAGTACCCTTTGATCCTGACGACTGGTCGCGTGCTGGAACACTGGCACGGCGGTTCGATGACGCGCAATTCCAAGCTCGATGATCTCTATCCAGAGGCGCTGGTCGAGATCAACCCGGCTGACGCTGCCCGGCTGAATATCGCCGATGGGCAGGCTGTGCGCGTCTCCTCCCGGCGCGGATCGATCGCCCTGCGCGCCAAAGTCACCAACAAGACCACCATGGGTGTGGTCTTCATCCCCTTCCATTTCGCCGAGGCAGCTGCCAATTTGCTGACCATCGATGCGCTCGATCCCCTGGCGAAGATCCCCGAGTACAAGGCCTGCGCAGTCCGTGTTATCCAGACGAAGGAAAGCGAGCTGGCTCATCCCGAGGCAGGACTGGTCAGAGGGAGGTATTGACCTCGAATTTTGAATTTGAGGTGCGAGATTCTGCCTGTCGAATAATTGGCAAGTTCGTATCGCACGATCCGATGGGGAATTCTGCTCGAGTATAATCCATTGAGATTGTTGCCGTCGACCTGCCAGCCAGCAGAGAGGTTAAAAAAGGGAGCCTACCTAATGAATCAGGAAGATGAAACAAAGACACCCGCGGAATTCGCTCCCGGCGAGTCAGGGGAGCAAAGCGAGCCGGTATCACCGGGGCCAGTCAAACTTGCACAGCCGGAGACGGATCGCGTCCAGCATCTCTTGCGCAAGGCGTCGATCTGGCTGGCGATCCTGTTGGTCTTCTTCTTTGCCGGAGCTGCCGCGGACCACTTCCTGCGCTACAAGCCGCTATCCGACTCTCTTTCCGAGACCCGGTCGGCATTGGATCAGGCTCAACAGGACGTTGCTGATCTGCAGATCGAGATTGATCGGATGGATGCAACTCTCCAGCAAAACAAAACCACGATCGCTTCGCTGGAAAGCAGCAATGAATCCCTTCAGGAGCAGCTGGCCAGGGCCGAAACCCGATTGAAATTGATGCAGGTCCTGGCTGATGTGAACGAGGCCCGGCTGGCTCTCTCCCGGGACGATGTGGAAGGAGCAAAAGCGGCGCTTCAAGATACCCAGCAAGAGCTGGAAGCGCTGCTCCCGCAGATCGAAACGTTCGGTTCAGATCTTGCCGAGCGCCTGCCCCAAAGGCTTACCCTCATCCAGTCGGGACTCGAAAGAGATAACCTGGAGGCTGTTAACATCGATATAGAGTTATTCATACAGGACTTACTCGGGATAGAAGCGGCAATCACCGGCGGCTGATGAGAATCCAACTCAGGGGCTGCAGCGAGGTGCTCTACCTCACCGGCGGTTGGTCACTGGTCAAGGCTAACCGTGGGAGATGATTGAACCATGCAACTCGAAATCCAGGATTCACCCGTCGAGTTCTTGAAAAGCGCGCTTGGGGAGCTCCCCATCGAGGCCCGCCTCATGGAATACCAGAGTTGGTGGGAAGAAATGGGCAAAGAAATCTCCACCGCTATCGACCGGGGCGGCACCCCCTGGCTCAGGATGTTCGATGTATTCGGGAAGCGGGTCGATGAAATCCTCTTCCCACCCGCCTACTGGGAGATGCTCCACCAGGGGTATCGTGCTGGTGTTGTCTGGCGTGTCTTCGAGAGCAAGTCGTTGATCCCTTCCTATCTGCTCGGCTACCTCACGGCGTTCTATGACCCAGGGCTTTACTGTCCCTACACGGTGTCGCTCTCTACAGCGGTCCCCCTCGTGAAATATGGCGATAGGGAGGTCCAGAGCCGTTTCCTCCCTCCGCTCTTAAGAAGAGACGAAACCGTCTGGCAGGGCGCCACCTGGATGACGGAGGCCGGGGGCGGCTCCGACCTGGGCGCAGGGGTGGAGACCACTGCCAGGAAGAAGGGGGAGCGATGGGCTCTCGACGGGGAGAAGTATTTTGCGAGCAACGCCGGCGCAGAGCTGGCGGTCGTCGCCGCCAGGCGGGAGGGTGCCGGTCCCGGAGTGCGCAGCCTGTCCCTGTTCCTCCTCCCGCGGTATCGCGAGGATGGAACCCTGAACTATTTTATCCGCCGCCTGAAGGACAAAACCGGCACGCGCTCCGTGCCGACCGGCGAGGTCGAGCTGCGGGGAAGCGAAGCTTATCTCTTGGGCGGACCCGAACAGGGCATCTACCTCATCCTGGAGGTGCTGAACATCTCCAGGGTGGCGAACTCGGTGGCGAGCGTCGCTCTGATGCAGCGGTCCATCGCCGAGGCGTTCACCTTCGCCAGCTCGCGGGTGGCTTTCGGTAAACCTGTCCTCGATCACCCCCTGCTCCGCCAGCAGTTCCAGGAAAGAGCTGCCCGGTTGCAGGAAGCTTTCGCCCTGGCCTGGGAGGCTGTTCAGCTTCTGGACCAGGTCTGGGAGGAGATCCCGCCCTACTCGCCGCGCTATCACTTATTCAGGGTGGTTGCCCACCTGGCGAAGTACTGGACTGCCGAGCTGGCCGTCCTGACTGCCAAATGGGCGATGGAAGTCCACGGGGGCATGGGCGTCCTGGCGGAGTTTGGGGTCGAGAGGTGGCTGCGCGAGGCCATGGTCCTGCCGATCTGGGAAGGCACCCCTCACCGGCAAATCCTGGACGGCCTGGAAGCCATGGAGCGGAAAAGGGCGCATGAACTGCTCTTCCATCACCTTGCGCCGGCCGCGCGGCCTCAGGAGCTGGAGGAAGTGGCCGGCGAAGTGGAAGCACTGCTGGCGCTCCCCGAACTGGAACGGGAGGCGCGTGCAGAGCCCGTCTTCCGCCGCCTTGCCAGCTTCACTGCGGAAACTTTGCTGCACAGGCAGGCCGAAGGGGTGGGGGCAGGTTAGGAGATGATGCGACAGAACCTTCACCTTATCACCCTGGGCGTGCGCGATTTCGAGCGCGCCCTGCGGTTTTACCGGGATGGTCTGGGCTGGATGCCTTCCAGCGCCAGCCAGGACGATGTGGCGTTTTTCCAGGTGGGCGGGGTCGTCCTAGCCCTTTATCCGCGCGAGAAGCTCGCCGGGGACGCGAACGTGTCTCCAGAGGGCGGCGGATTCAGCGGAGTCACGCTGGCTTACAATACCAGGAGCCAGGAAGAAGTGGATGCCGTTCTCCAGGCGGTTGAAAAGGTCGGAGCCACGATCGTCAGGCCCGCTTCCCATGTGTTCTGGGGCGGGTACAGCGGCTACTTCTCCGACCCAGAGGGCTATTTATGGGAGGTCGCCTGGAATCCGTTCTTCCAATTCGACTCGGCAGGGAACCTGAAATTGCCCTGAGTTCGGGATCTCGGCAGGGTCTTTACTCGCCCGCTGGCGTGTACTCGATCAAGACGATTTCTTCTCCAGTATCTGGATTGACTTCCTTGATGAGCCCGATCCCAGCCGCGTAATATTTGTGTTCCTCGAGGCCGGGCTCGAGCGGGGTAAAATCCCTGGTCTGCACGACGTTATCAAAAGAACCGAAGGGAACGGTGACGCTCTCGCTGGCGCTGATCAGCTCAGCCATGTCTTCGGCCTCGCCCAGATAGTACTCCTGGCGGTAGGTTTCGCCGAGGTGATCACTTGGGTCGGCGTACATGACGATCCCTGGCAGCGCCCCGTCCATCCCAGCCTCCCAGGAACCTGCGTGATCGATCAATACCCCACCTTCATAGTTGCTTACTTCCTCGCCCAGATACCAGACGTTGCCGTCTTTATCCTGGGCGAACCAGTCGAAAGTGTCCTCGATCAGCTCACCTTCCAGGTACACTCTATCGCGCAGGATTGTGGCAGCAATGCCCATAACGATCCTGGTCTCGGAGAGGATTTCAACTTCGATCCTTTCCAGGCCTTCCTCCGTCTGTCCTTCGTAGACGTATTTTGTGCCGGGGATCAGCGGGTAGTATAGGTTGTCTACCCGGTCAACAAATTCACGGGGATCGATCTCGGGATTGTAGATCTCCGAAACCGTGGTTTGAGGTCTTGGTTGGCATCCTGCGATCAAAACACCACAAAGTAAGATGAATACTTTACAAAGGGAATATAACTTCATCGCCGTCCTCCGTTCACCAGGATTGGTTCCACAATTGTACAATGAACAATGCGTCTGGTATTCTCAATTTCTATCCATATTGTATATCCCCGGTCCGGGAAGATACGATCCACTGCATTTTCTGCCTCCAAGGCACGACCCAGGACGCCAGGTACGAAATGACGCATGCCTGGTATGGGGCCAAGCCCAGGAAGACCTGCATTCATTGCGGATCAGAAATACTCAGCCTGGCGGTCTTCTGATTGCGCTGCCGCCAGTGGCAGAAGTGAACTGATCGTTGGCCTTTACCTGCATGGATCGCTTGCCCTGGGGGATATTGACCCACTACACAGTGACATCGATCTCCTCGTGATCACGCTTGAGGCGAACGCTGGAGAGGACTGATCGAACGAGCGACGCGCCAGGAGGTGGATCGGATCGCCCTGGACGAGACAAGAGAGTATATCCGCTTCACGCTGGATCGCAGCAGGAGCCTTTCCTCCGTGTGATGCTCCCGCCCCACACCCGGATGGCTATGAACTGACTGCTCTCCCGGTCGCAGCCTGCTGAGCAAGCGGGTGATCTGTCAGGTTTAATTTGGATAAAGTAACTCCGAAATCAGGCTATAATTGGGTCTGAGCCGGGAGCTTCTACTTGAAGTCTTCTTTGCAGGAACGGAGCTCATGGCGCCGAAATCCAATCAACCAGGAGAAACAATCATGCAACCCGAAGAAACCCTCAAGCAGCTTGACCAGCTGATTCAATCGCGCTCCATCCTTTGCCATCCTTTTTACGTCGCCTGGCAACGCGGCGAGCTGACCGGAGGACAGCTGGCGACGTATGCTGCTGTGTATTACCCCCACGTGGCAGCCTTCCCACACTACCTCGAGGCGGCCATCAAGGCGGCGGACGATCCGCAGGTGATCGCCGAGTTAGAGCGAAACCTGGCCGACGAGCTGGGCGTCCCGGCGCCTCACAACGAGCTGTGGCTGGACTTCGCCGCGGGTCTGGGGCTCGCGCGGGAAAGCGTCGCCAGCGCAGCAGTCCATCCGGCCGCAAGGCGCATGGTGGTTACCTTTCTGAATTTATCGAAAAGGAGCATCGCTTCCGGGCTCGCCGCTCTGTATGCTTACGAATCGCAGCAGCCAGAAGTCTCCCGCCAGAAAGCTGACGGCCTGCGCAGCTTCTACGGCATCGATGAACCGGATGCTCTGGCTTACTTTGAAGTCCACGCGGAAGCCGACCTCGAGCACCGCGCAGGGGAGCGTCGGGTCCTGGCTCACTGTCTGGAGGCGGGCGCCTCAGGAGACGAAATTATCCAGGCTGCTGGGCAGGCTTTGGACGCCTACTGGGGGCTGCTCGACGGCGTCTGCGCTGAAGCGGGCATCTCAAACTAGGTTCTTAGATCCCGTACTCTGCCCGTAGGCGCAGGTAGCGCAGGACCTGGTCTCGGGAGAGGAATCCTTTGATCTGGTCGCCGACTATCACTGGGACGTGCGCCAGCCCAACTGTTTCCATGTGCTGCAGGGCGGCAAGCAAGGGCATGTCTGGGCCGATGGATGCTGACACGTCCATTGGTCTCATGATCTGTCCGGCGGTGACGCGGTCCCAGAAGTGACGCGGCACAGCCCCGATTTCCTGTAAAGAGACGATTCCCGGCGGCCCCCACTGCCTGTCCACGAGGAATGCGGCCGGCCCGGCGTTGTTAAGCGTTATCCGGACGAGTTCCTCCAGTGGTGTGCGGCTGTCGACAAGAGGGTATGCGCGGCTCATCACCTGGTTCACCGGGATCCCTTCCAGCTGCGCCTGGGCCCGGCTGTGCGCAAGGGCGCTTCCAGCTGCATTGAGCAGGAACAGGCCGATAAAACCTAGCCAGACCCCATTCCCGAAACTGTTGTTGAAGACGCTGAACACGCCGAAGCTGATGAAGCCAATGGCGATGATCTGGCCCAGGATCGATGCGATCCGCGTGGAGTTGTAGAGACTTCCGTTGATCTTCCAGATGATGGCCCGGAAAATTCGCCCGCCATCTAGGGGGAAGCCGGGGATCAGGTTGAAAAGAGCCAGGATGAAGTTGATGCGCGCCAGATAAGCCGCTGGCTCTCCGATCAGAGAGACGCCATTGCCAGCCAGGCGTACCATCCCGAAGAGCGCTGCCAGCCCCAGGCTGATCAACGGCCCGGCGATCGCGATGCGAAATTCAGCACCTGGGGAGCGTGGTTCGCGCTCGATCTGCGCGACTCCTCCGAAAAAGAACAGGGAGATGCTTTTAACGGGCACTTTTTCCCGCAGGGCGACGAAGGCATGCCCCAGCTCGTGGGCCAGGACGGAAGCGAAGAACAAAAGGCTGGTCGCCAGGCCCAGGAGCAGGATCCCCCACGAATCCACACCTTCGATCTGCGGGGCGAAGTAGCCGCTGGAAAGCGACCAGGTTAAGAGGGCAAAGATCAGGAACCAGCTCGGATGCAGCCCAATCGGGATGCCTTTAATCTTAAACAGTTTAAGACCGCTTCCCATGACACACCTCACATATCGTTGATGGCAGATCCACTAATAAATCTTCATCACAGGATTTCTGGCGAAGATCCCACATCCCTTAACTAAAATACTCGCGTGTAAAGCATTTCTAAGCATTAAGACGCTTATTATGGACAAAGCTTACCCGAAAATTGTAAAGATTTTGTTTGAAATATGTTTTAATTTTGTTTACTCCCCAGCCTCCAGGCCAGCGCGGTGTGCCGTTGCGCCACCTTGTTGTTGCGAACGGCGATGCCGATCGCTTTTCGATTACCCACCAGCACGCAGAGCTGCCGGGCGCGGGTGATGGCTGTATAGAGCAGGTTGCGCTGCAACATCATGTAGTGAGCGCTGATGACGGGGATAACCACCGCCGGGAATTCCGACCCCTGGGCCTTGTGGACGGAAATTGCGTACGCCAGGGTGAGCTGGTCGGCTTCGCTCCAATCAAAAGAGACCCGCCGTCCCTCGAAATCCACCTGCAGCGTGTGCTCGGTGGGGTTGATGCCGGCCACCCGGCCGATATCGCCGTTGTAAATGTCCTTATCGTAATTGTTTTGCGTTTGCATGACCTTGTCGCCCAGTCGGAAGTTCTGGCCGTAGAGGTTCTTTTCCGGCTTCTTCAGCGACGGCGGGTTGAGCGCGGCCTGCAGGCGCGCGTTCAGCGCGTCCACTCCGGCGTGGCCGCGGTACATAGGCGCAAGCACCTGGACCTGTTCGAGGGGATCGAGCCCAAACCGGGCTGGAATGCGGCGGCAGACGATTTCTTCTACCCATTGACCAGCCTCTTCTGCGGTCTCAGCCGGGAACAGGAAGAAGTCGTCCCGGGTGGCCTCTCGCGGATCGCCTGCCGCCCCGGCGAAGAGGGGCATCTGGCCCTGGTTGATCCGGTGCGCATTCGTGATGATCTGCGAGCCGGCAGCCTGGCGGAAGATGTGGCTGAGGCGCGTGACCGGGGCGATCTGGCTCGCGATCAGGTCGCGCAGCACATCGCCAGCTCCCACCGAGGGGAGCTGATCGACGTCTCCCACCAGCAAGAGGTGAGTCCCCGGGCTGAGCGCCTTGAGCAGCTGGTTTGCCAGCACCAGGTCGAGCATGGACACTTCATCCAGCACCAGCAGATCGACCGGCAGGGGATTCTCTGCGTTATGCTTAAAACCTTCCCTGGGAGAGTACCCCAGCAGCCGGTGGATGGTTTTTGCGGGCCGCCCCGTGGCCTCGGAGAGGCGCTTGGCGGCGCGCCCGGTGGGAGATGCCAGGGCATACGACTTGCGGGCTGATTCCATGATGGCGATCAATTCCTGCAGCGCGGTGGTCTTACCGGTGCCTGGGCCGCCGGTGAGCACGCTCAGAGGGTGGGTCAGCGCAGTCCGGACGGCAGCCTGCTGTTCCTGTGTGAGCCGCGAGTCGAGCGCGATGAAAGCGGGCGGCAGGTCGCTCAGGCGCGAGGGGAGAGTCCGGGCGAGCCGGCTGAGCTGGGCAGCGACGCTGGTCTCGCTTCGGTAAAGCGGCGTCAGGTAGATGGCTGGGAGCCGGTAATCCCCGGCCGTTTCGCGGACCATTCCTTGCGGCTCGCCGCCAGTGTGCCTGCCGGCTCCCAAAGGCACATCATCCAGGTATATGCGGTTAGCGCCGGACAATCTCTCGATGGCTGGCGGGATCAGATCCGGGGCGATGTCTCCCAGCAGATCGACCGCGCGATCGGCTAAGGACTGCCGGGGCGCGTAGACATGCCCTTCATCGGTCATCTCATTCAAGGCGTAGATGAGTCCGGCATCGATGCGGGAAGGATGATCCCTGGGCAGTCCGAGGGATTGGGCGATGCGGTCTGCGGTCTTGAAGCCCACGCCCAGGATGTCGGCAGCGAGGCGATAAGGATCCGATTGAACTACCTGTAACGCCTGGTCGCCGTACTGTTTGTAAATTTTGATCGCCAGGTTTGTGCTCACGCCGTGGCTGTGCAGGAAGAGCATGATTTCTTTGACCTGTTTTTGTTCCTCCCAGGCCAGGGTGATCAGACGCGTGCGCTTGGGGCCAACGTCGGGAACTTCGCGCAACCGTTCTGGCTGGTGTTCGATCACGTCCAGCGTCTGGGCTCCGAAGCGCGCCACGATGCGCTCAGCCAGGCGCGGCCCAATTCCTTTCACCAGCCCGGAGCCCAGGTAGCGGCGAATCCCGGCGGCCGTCGCCGGCAGCATTTGTTCGCAGGTCTCGGTCGCAAATTGCAAGCCGTGCTTGGGGTGGTTGCTCCAGCGGCCGTTCAGGCGAAGGTGCTCGCCTGGGCTCAATTCTGGCAGATTTCCGGTCACGGTCACCAGTCCGTCACGCGCGGCGCCATGGGCGGGAGGCAAATCCGGCCTCAGCCGAATCACGCTGTAGCCATTTTCAGGATTGTAGTAGGTGATCCGCTCTACGGAACCGGTGAGCGTATCCATCCCCCCAATTTTAACTTAGTTAAGGCATGGGGTTGTCCGTCGCCCAATCTTCGCCAAGGGTGACGACGATGTCGGCTGTACTGGTCTCATCGAAGCGGTGGTACACATTCTCGGGGGGGATGTTCATCAGCTCAGTGATGAAAGCAACCGTGTGAGGTTTGCCGGCGTAATCCACCAGCGTGGTTTCCCGGTACGTATCGCTGGCGTTATCAGGCACAGCGACGACGATCCCGGACGACATCAGGTAATCGGCGGTCTGGGAGGCCAGGCCGGGGACGAGCGTTCCATTGAGCACGGAGACGGTCGCGTCCTCGGCGCGGACCATTTCCTGGGGGCTGGCCTGCGTGGCAGCGGGGGCGACAGGCCCTGAAAAGAAAACTTCGTCGCGCAGCCGCAGGATCGCTTCCGGGACCGGGCGCAGGATGTCCTGCCCATCGAAAGTGAAATCGAATTCGACCTGGTCTACTCCGATCACACCCCGATGGATGTTCTCCTCCGGGATCTGCGCCGCCACCCAGGCCATTCGGATCACCTGCATCAGGGTGAGATTGGTCCGGACGCCTGACGAGAGGCTCTGGTAGAGCGCCGGGGAGTTCGTAGCGAGCGTGGGCAGCATCTCAGCGCTGAGAATGCGGTTGCGAATGGCGAGGATCACCTGCTGCTGGCGTTCAGCCCGGTCAAAATCGCTCCCCGGCGTGTTGCGGGCGCGGGCGTAGGCCAGGGCGAGGTACCCCGGAAGGGTCTGCTCGCCGGGTTCGAGGACCTGCGTGTTGTGGTCACCAAGCGGGTCCACTTCGATCGCTTCCGGGACGGTGATCGTGATCCCGCCGAGCTCGTCGATGAAGCTCTCGAAAGCGGTGAAATCGATCTGGGTGTAGTAGTCAATCTGCATTCCTAACAGCCCTTCGACGGTCTCGATCGCCAGCCCAGGCCCGCCGCCGGGCGTCTCGTAGACCTCGCCGAGGCGGTATGCCTGATTGATTTTGCTCATATCGAAGCCGGGAATGGGGACCCAGAGGTCGCGCGGGATGGACAGGATGCCGATCGATCGGGAGGCCGGGTCCAGGGAGAGCAGGATCATTGTGTCGGTGCGCGGCACATCATAGCTTTCCCAATCCCGGTAATCCAGGCCCATCACGAGCAGGTTAGCGCGGCTGTTCCCGTCCCAGGGGACAGGTGGAGGGCTGTTTTCCGGCTGTAGCGGGGTCTCACCCAGAGGACCGAGCGCCTCCGGGAGCAGGGCAGCCTGGGTTGCTTCAGCATCCAGGGTGAGTTCAGCCGGGGCGGAGGGACGGAGCGAGGCCATCACGTCGCGCACCACCGCGAATGTCAACCCGGCGGTCGCGATCGCGGCCACTCCAAAGGCAAGGACCAGCCCAATGAAGAACCAGGATGGTAATTGGGAAGGCCGAGGTTTCCCTTTGAGCTCAGGGCTGCGCTGCATGGCCATCTGTCAAGGCATGGGGTTTGTATTGGCCCAGTCAGTTCCCAGGTAAATCACGAAGTCCACCTGACTGGAAGGGTCATAGCGGTTGTAAATCCGCGGAGGCGAATCAGTCATCAGATCGACCAGGTACCGCAGGGTGTATGGGTTGCCTTTGTAGGAGATGATCGTGGTGACGAAATACGGTTCCGGGGCGTCTCCGGTGCTGACCACGTTTGCGCCCTGGGAAACAAGGAATTCCGCGGTGCGGGTGGCGAGACCCGGCGTCCCTGAACCATTAAGAACGGAGATGCTGGCATTTTCGCTCTTCATCAGATCTATGAGTTCTGCGTTCTCCATGGCCGGGCTCGCCAGGCCGGCGGAGGCGAAGATCTCATCGCGCAGGATGCGGATCTGTTCCGAGCGAGGTCGGAGCACGTTATCTCCGTCGGGCGATGTTCCGAAATTGATGTGTTCCGTGCCGATGGCGCCGCGCTTGATATTTTCTTCTGGAATCTGCTGCGCCAGCCAGGCGAGCTGAATGACCTGTTCGAGGGTGAGATTCGTGTGCACGCCGGCCGAGATTTTTTCGTAGATCGCCGGGGCGCCCGCCACCAGGGTGGGCAGCAAATTCCAATCCAGGATGCGTTCACGGATTGCCAGGATCACCTGCTGCTGGCGCTGGGCGCGATCGAAATCGCCGCCCTCGCTGTTGCGGGCGCGGGCGTACGCCAGAGCCAGGTCACCAGGCAAAAGGTGTTCGCCCTTCTTTAGGTTTGTGACGTGTCCACCAATCGGTGTGACGGCGATTTTCTTATCGACCTTGATCTCGATGCCGCCCAGCTCATCGATGAAATCTTCGAAGGCTGAGAACTCGATCAGGGCGAAATAATCGATAGGCAGCCCAAGCAGCCCTTCCACTGTCTTCATCGCCAGTTCCGGACCGCCGCCGGGCAGCTGATAGGTTTCCCCAAACCGGTAAGCTACATTGATGCGGTTTGGTTCTTCAAATCCCGGGATGCTGACCCACAGGTCGCGCGGAATGGAGAGCATGCCGCCTGTCATCGTGAGCGGGTCGATCGAAAAGAGGATCATCGTGTCGGTGCGCGGCGCGCCTTCGCCGCTTTCCCAATCGCGGTAATCCAGACCCATCACGAGGATGTTAACCCGGCTGGCGCCGTCCCACGGCTGGGGTTCAGGCCCGATGATGACCTGCGGCGTCGCAGGGCCGTCCTCCGAAGCTGCTGCTTCCCCACTACCCCTGGTCGGATTGGGATTGCTGTCCACGACAATCCCCGGCAGATCGGTGATCTCCCAACCGGCGATGAAATTTCTCATCCAGGTGAATGCCAAAAAGGCAACCACGCCGGTTAACAGGATGAATCCCCCAATTGCGGCGACGATCTGCCAGTTCGCGTTGATCCCCAGTCTTGATGGTTGCGGATGTCCTTGTATCTGCTGCATACCCTTGATTTCCGGCCGCTGGACCCCCAGGTGACAAGGCAAACCCGCCTTGGTCTCCCTTTTCTTCCTCTGAGAAGGGGTCGAAAAGTGAGAGGCAGCGGGGATCACAAGGGGCCCCTCCAGCGGGTAAATTAGTTGATAATTATAACACGGCAGACGGCGCCCTCCGTTAAGGTAGAATTAGTCGAGTGCATGACATCCTCCCGCAGGCGCACGACCTGGTTGGGTTTGGGAAATTTGCGTGAACCAGCGGGAGGCTTGCCAGCCAGGATGCAATTATGGTGCCAGTTACGCGATCCCTTGACGTTCACACGCCCGGTTGGGTTCCCCCATGCCGCTGATCACTGCTCTCGACCTGGCCAAGTCTTACGGGCCGGATGATATTTTTTTCAACGTTTCCTTGAGCATCCCGCGGGGGGCGCGGATCGCCCTGGTTGGCCCAAACGGGATCGGCAAGACCACCCTGTTGCGCGTCCTGGTCGGCGAAGAAGAGCCAACTGCTGGCAGGGTTACCCGCTCCCGCGGATTGTTGATTGGCTACCTGTCGCAGGAGGCCGACCTGACCGCGGATCACAGCCTGTGGGACGAATGCCTGTCCGCTTTTTCCCAGCTGCGCCTCCAGGAGGCCGAGCTGGCTCGGTTGGAAGCCGCCATGAGCGAGGCGCACCAGGCCAGTCAGGCCCTCAAGCGGTACGGCGAACTTCAGGTAGCCTTCGAACGCCTCGGCGGCTATACCTATGAGACCCGCATCCGGCAGGTGCTGACCGGGCTGGGCTTCGGTCCCGAAGACTACGACCGCCCGCTGAAACAGCTCTCGGGTGGGCAGCGGACGCGCGCCCTGCTCGGCAGGCTGCTCCTCTCCAACCCTGATCTCCTGGTCCTGGACGAACCGACCAACCACCTCGATATCACAGCCGTGGAATGGCTCGAGGGGTACCTGGCAACCTGGGAAGGCGCGGCCGTGATCGTCTCGCACGACCGCTACTTCCTGGATCGGGTCGTCGATCACATCTGGGAGATGAGCCGGAGCGGCCTGGAAGCTTACACGGGGAATTACAGCGCCTATCTGAAGCAGCGCCAGGAACGCTGGCAGCTGCGGCAGGAGGTCTACGCCACCGAGATGGAACGCCTTGAGAAAGAACTCGATTATATCAAGCGGAACATTGCCGGGCAGCGTGTCCAGCAGGCCAAGGGAAAGCTGCGCCGACTCAGTCGCCAGGTGGAAGCCATCGAGAGCCTGGGCTTCGAGGCGGTGCAGGGCAGGCGCTGGCTCGAGGTGAGCGAGCAGGCCGACATCTCGTCGCATTCCATGGGGGTCGCGGAAGTGGAACGGCGGCTCCGCGCGTTGAAGCCCCCGGCGAAGAGGCTGCCCTCGCTCAGCATCCACCTGAAGGCGGCCCACCGCAGCGGGGAGATCATCCTGCGCACCCGGGAACTGGTCGTCGGGTACCCTGGCAACCCGCTGTTCGCCTCGATTGACCTGGAGCTGCGCCGGCTGGAGTGCGCGGCCGTCATCGGCCCGAACGGCGCGGGCAAGACGACATTCCTGAAGACGATCCTGGGAAAGCACCCGCCGCTCTCTGGCGAGGTCGTGCAGGGAGCCAGCCTGGTGGTTGGCTACTTTGCCCAGGCGCACGAGGACCTGGACCCCGAGCGCACGCTGGTGGAGGAGATCGAATCGGTCGCCTCCGGGATGCTCCTGGCGGAGATCCGCGATTACCTGGCGCGCTACCTGTTCACCGGCGACGATGCCTTCCGCAGGGTCTCCACCCTGTCTGGCGGGGAGCGCGGCCGTTTGGCGCTGGCCAAGCTCTCCCTGGCGAATGCAAACCTGCTGTTACTGGACGAACCCACCAACCACCTGGATATCCCCTCCCAGGAGATCCTCCAGGCAGTGCTGGCGGGGTACCAGGGCACGATCTTGCTGGTTTCCCACGATCGCTACCTGATCGACGCGCTGGCGACCCAGATCTGGGATATCGATCCGGCGCGGGGCAGCATGCGCGTCTTCCAGGGGACGTACAGCGAGTATCAGGCGATGCTGGAAGCCGAACGGCTGGAGGGGGAGGCCGCACCGCAAGAGGAGAAGCGTCCGGCGAGGGATGGGAAGGGCAGACAGTCCACGAGCGCCGAACGAAAGAAGGCCGCCCGCCTGCTGGAAGTCGAAGCCCGCATCGCGCAGCTGGAAGAGGAATTGGCGGGACTGGCAAGACAGCTGGAGGCGCCGCCGGCAGATTCAATGCGGGTGCAGGAGCTGGGGGAGGATTACGTGCAGGTTCAGAATGAGCTGGATGTTCTGATCCAGGAGTGGGAACAATTATCCCGAGCGCAAGAGTGACCGCTTAGACTGCTCGCTTACTTACGGTAATCCAGCCATCCTCAAAGCCGATCGCTTGCAAAACTGCGTCTTTATCAAGTCTATCCGGCATTTTCAGCTTGATCAAAAGGCAATCGTTTGGGACTGGTTCTATGATCGTAAATTGAGAACCATGTGGTTGCCATGTGAAACAATGAATATTACTCGACGAATTGAAGGCGAAAAAGGATATTAAGGGTTAATCCGCCACAGATCCTGCTCGGACCGGTTCGTCCCCGTTGTACGTTTTGATCCGCGGCCAGCGGTTGGCGACCCAGCCAACCGCCAGCAGGCAGCCGATCCCCCCGGTGACCACCGCCAGCGGCGCGCCGAGGAACTGGGCCACGACCCCCGCCTCCACCTCGCCCAGCTGCGGCCCGCCCTGGAAGAAGATCTGGTTTATGCTCGTCATTCGCCCGCGGATGTAATCCGGCGTCTGCAGCTGCCGGATCGTGTTGCGGATGATTGTGCTGACCGAGTCCGAGGCGCCGATGAAAATCAGCGCGAGCATCGCCATCGGGAATGCCCGCGAAAGGCCAAACCAGACCGTCGAAAGGCCGAAGGCGATTACTGAGAATAAAAATACCGGCCCCTGGCGGGGGATGGCCTCCAGCTGCGAGATGACCAGCGCCGCGATCAGCGCGCCGATTGATTGCGCCGCCGAAAGCCAGCCATACTCGATCGCGCCAACGTGCAGGATGTCGCGGGCGAAGATCGGCATCAGGGTGTTGGCGGAGGAGAAGAAGGTGGCGAAGAAGTCCAGCAGCATTGTCGACAGGATGATGGGATGTGTGGTGATAAAGTGCACGCCCTCCGAGATGGCAGACAGGCTAACCCGGCCCTTTCTGGCGCGCTGGATCTGTTGCCGCACCGGGCCGATCAGGGCCAACGCCAGGATCACCGCCAGGAACGAGATGGCGTTGATCAGGTACGTATAAGGCTGCCCCAGGTAGGCGATCACCAACCCGCTCAGAGCCGGGCCGACGATCGAGCCGACCTGGAGGGCGATCGACTGCAGGCTGAACGCGTTTGGCAGGTCTTTCGGGGGCACCAGGTTGGGGACCAATGCCTGGCGAGCCGGGAGGTCGAACGAGATGGCCACAGCCTGGACGGCGGTCAGGGCGTAGATGTGCCACAGCGTGATCCGCTCCTGGAAGGACAGCCAGGCCAGGGCCAGCGCGACCAGCATCATGCCGCTTTGGGTCAGGAAAAGCACCTTGCGGCGGTTGGAAGCGTCTGCTACCACCCCGCCGATCAGGGAGAAGGCTATGATGGGGGCTATGCGCGCCAGGCCGATCCCGCCTAAAGCGATCGGCTGGTCTGTGAGCGTGCGGACGTGCCACAGCAGCGCCCAGAGCTGCATCTGCGAACCGGCGATGGAGATCGCCAGGCCTGCCCAGAGCAGGCGAAACTGGCGATGATGCAGAGCTGGTGGGATGTGCAGCGCCATACTTATAACTTTTCAATAATCAGACATGTTCACCTTCGGCGATTTCTGCCGGGGTCAAACCTTCAAGTCCCCCAATCGCGCAGATAGAGGAAATCGTAGCCTACGGTCCGGTTGCTGAGCTTGGCGATGGGCGGCATCACGCGTTTGAAATGGTTTTTTCGCACCAGATCCACCACCGTCTTGACGAAAGCCGGCGGGAATCCGGCCTCGACGCAGTCTTCCGGGCGGTAGCGCTGATCGACGAGCAGGTACAGCAGTCGGTCGACCTCGTCGTAGGTGAAGCCGAGTTCGCCTTCGTCTGTCTGGTCTTTCCACAGGTCGGCGGTTGGCGGCTTGGCGATAATCGCTTCAGGCAGTCCCATTGCGCGCGCCAGCTGCCTGACCTGGGTCTTGTACAGGTCCCCCAGCGGGTTGATGGCGCATGCCGCGTCCCCGTAGAGGGTTGTGTAACCCAGCAGAATCTCGGTCTTGTTTCCGGTGCCGATGACCAGGCCTTTGAAAGCCTGGGACTGGTCATACAGGACGATCATCCGGGCGCGAGCCATGGCGTTCCCACGCCGCACCTGGTCCGCTTCGGGAAACCGCTCTAGCAGCGGGTCGACCATTTCCGTGATCGGGATGGTGATGGACTGCACCCCCAGCATATCAATCACCAGCTGGGCGTGCTCTAGAGAATCCGCCGAGGAGGTTTTGTAAGGCATGCGCACGGCGAGCACGTTCTCCGGACCAAGCGCTTCGGCGGTCAGATAGCAGGACAGGCTCGAGTCGACCCCGCCGGAGAGGCCGATCACCGCCCGGGAAAAGCCGGCCCGCGTGACCTCGGTCTGGATGAAGCCGGTGAGGATTTTGCGAGCCAAATCCGTGTTGATACCTAACTCAATCATGGACAGGAAGGCTCCTGTGGTTCGGACGGCCAGCTGCCGACCATGAACTGGCTGATGTAGTCGCGGATGACGTCGAAATCCGCCTCCAGCACGTAGGTCTCATCTTTTTGCTGGGGGCTGAAAACGCGGCCTGGGGTCAGGATCTCCTGCGGCAGGCCCGTGAATATCAGGTTTTCCGCTTTCAATTTAGGGACCAGGCAGGCTAATTGGGCCAGCTGCGCGGGAGACAGGTCAGTGAGCACGGAGTCTTGGAATGCGGCGATGATCTGGGGGATCTTCGGCAGCACGGCCGGACTGGTGATCTTCTCTTTTAAAGCGCAGATCACCATATTCTGGTTGTCCATGCGCGTGAATTCGTTATATTTCTTGCGGATCCGGGAGAAGCGGAGCGCCTGGTCGCCGTTGAAATGGTGCTGCCCGGCTGTGAAATACCCCATGTCTTCAGTTTTCTCATCGATCGGGCGTCCATCGACATCGGTTGGCAGGTAGATGTCGATCCCGCCCACCGCGTCCACGATCTTGACGAAGGTCTGCATGTTGACAGCGCCGTAGTGATCGACGCGCAGCCCGAAATTTAAATCCAGGGTCCTCGCCAGCAGGCCCGCACCAGCCCCTGGCCCCTCGTAGTAACCCATCCCGGGGGTCCCGTAGAAATAGGCCTGGTTGAGCTTGCCGTGGGTGATGCCGTAATTGTCTGCGATGCCAGGGATCTCGACCCACAGGTCGCGGGGCAATGAGAGCACCGTGACCCGGGGGGTGACAAAGTCCACCCGCACAACCCGGATCACGTCTGAGAGGCCGTAGCGATAATCGAAGCTGCCGTCGATGCCCAAAGCCAGGACCGTCATGAGCGGTGGACCGCCGCAGGCGGGCTGGCGGGTCGGCGTCGGGCTGGGGGAGACCGTCGCGGCGACCAGGGAATCCGTAGCCAGCGGCTGGGAGACCTCGGCAGCAAGCGGCGTCTCCCACTCGCGGTTGGAAAGTGAAATTGCCGTGAGAGATGCCTGAGATCCCGAGGCAGGTGTATTGGTTAGCGTGGGGAGCCCCAATCCTGGTCCCAGCGGTGTCGTCCAGCGCGCTCTGGCTTGAGGGTACAGGTAGATCGCCAGAAGAGCGACACCAGCCAGGAGAACACTGCCCAGGATCAGGAGGACTTTTCTTACAGGTAGACGCATGTTCCCATTAGGTTCGCAGGAGACCCTAAGGGATCGGTCAAAAAACCCTTAGGGTCCGGGGAAAAAGCGGCACAAGCAGCAGCTTTATATGTATGGGATTGCAGCATGGGATTATATCACACCGCCTCTACCCGTCGGTTGAGGTCCCGCTGGAGACGGTACAGCGCGGCCAGCGCCAGCAGGTTCAGGACAACCGTGGTGATGACGACCGGCAGCATGTCAGGAACGACAGGCGAGATCCTCCCGAAAGAGTACATGGGCGAAGCCAGTCCCGCTCCAACTGCCCGGCCGAGCGACAAAGAGGCTGCGTTGGCTGCCATGATCGTCGCCCGGGCAGACGGCAGGACTTCGGTCATCAGCGGGAGGCTGCTCACCAGGGTGAATTCGAAAGTGATGTAAAAGAGGAACAGCCCGGCTACTGCCCCCAACAGATTGACCCCGAGAAATGGCAGCGCGAGCGCGGTCAGGCTGTTCAACCCCAGGCCCAACCCGACGGCCAGGGGTTTTCCCAGGCGGTCCGTGATGGCGGCTGTCAGGGCCTCGCCTCCCAGCTCCGAAAGACCGATCACGGCGGTAGCAGCTGCCAGGGCCGTGATTTGCAGCCCAAATGAATCTTCCATCCAGACCCCAAAGACCAGGTTAACCACTTCATTGGCAGAGCTCAACAACAGCCCCATCGCCAGGCCGGTCAGGGCGGGGGAATACCCGGCGACAGCCCGCAGGTTTGCCCACAGGTTCGGCCTGCCGGATTCGTGGGCAGGGTCACGCGGCAGCAGCCAGAGGAGTGCGATCAACGCCCCCACTCCCAGCGCAGCCAGGATAGGGAAAGGAGCCGTCCAGCCGCGGCGGGCGATCAGAATGCCCATGACGGGGACTCCGGCGAGAAACCCCATCGACCAACCGAGCTCGGTGACCGCCAGAATCCGGCCGCGCCGGGCATACGATACCCGGTCGCCCAGGTAAGCCTGCACGGCAGGGTCGAAAACGTATTTTCCAAGCATCGCCAGCAGGAGCGCGGCCAGGAAAGCGGGATAGGCAGGCCAGATCACCACCAAGCTGACCCCCAGGGTGAAAAGCGCCAGTCCGAAAAGCATCCCGATTTTCCGCCCCCGGCTGTCGGTCACTGAGGCCAGCAGCGGCCCGAACGCCCCGGCGATCGAGCGGGCGGTGATCGCCAGGGTGATCGTCGCCAGGTCGACCCCCAGACCGCGCCCGAAAGCGGGGAGGTAGGGATAGACCATGCGGTGGGCCGTGTTGAGCACGGTGCGCGTGGCGGTGAATGCGATGATCTGGAGGCTAAGGCGGGGCATGGAGTCGGCGATTCAGCGCAGGGATTCTCCAGCCTTCATCCTTGATTTTCCACCAGCGCGCCAGCTGCCAGGCCGCCAGCAGGGTCAGCGCGAGCAACCCGGTGAAGAACAACTGCACCTGCCAGATCCCGGCGTTGAAGAACGGCGAAGGCGGGGGATGCATGACGCTGCCAACGTTCCGGATCGAAAATGACAGCGCGATGACGGAGAGCAAGTTTCCCACCGAAATCCAGATGTGTTTCTTTGACTTCCCGGATTGGATCTTCGCTGCCCAGTCGAGGTCATGTCGACCTCAACATGGGCATACGAATGCCGTGACGCCGCGCAGCCTCAATCGCCTCCGGATAGCCGGCGTCAGCGTGGCGCACGATTCCCAGCCCCGGGTCGGTGGTCAGGACGCGCTCCAGGCGGCGGGCAGCCTCCGGCGTGCCGTCGGCCACGATCACCTGCCCGGCGTGCTGGCTGAAACCGATCCCCACCCCGCCCCCGTGGTGGAAGGAGACCCATGTGGCGCCGCCCACGGCGTTGATCAGCGCGTTCAAGACAGCCCAGTCGCTCACCGCGTCCGAACCGTCCAACATCCCCTCTGTCTCCCGGTTTGGGGAGGCGACCGACCCCGAATCCAGGTGATCGCGCCCGATCACGATCGGCGCCTTTACCAGGCCCTCCGCCACCAGATTGTTGAAGACCAGGCCGGCTGCTACCCGCTCCCCGTATCCCAGCCAGCAGATGCGGGCCGGCAGGCCCTGAAAGGGCACTTTCTCGCGGGCCAAGCGCAACCAGCGTTGCAGGTGCTCGTCTTCCGGGAAGAGCTCCATAATCGCCTGGTCAGTCGTGTAGATGTCTTCCGGGTCGCCGGAGAGCGCCACCCAGCGGAAAGGCCCCTTCCCTTCACAGAACAACGGGCGGATATATGCCGGGACGAAGCCCGGGAAATCGAAGGCGTTTTCCACTCCATAATCGAACGCCCGCTGCCTCAGGTTATTGCCGTAATCGAAGACCTCCGCGCCGGCTTTCTGGAAAGCGAGCATCGCCTGGACATGCTCTGCCATGGAAGCCAGGGCGCGGCGTGTATATTCCGCCGGTTCGCTTTCCCGGAGGGCATTCGCCGCGGAAACGCTCAACCCGGCGGGAACGTACATGCTGATGTCGTGCGCCGGGGTCTGGTCGGTGACCACGTCAGGGATGACGCCGCGCACCACCAGTTCGGGGAAAATCTCGGCTGCGTTGCCGATCAATCCGATGGATTTAGGCGTCCCCTCTGCGATGGATTCCTCCACCATCGTCATGGCTTCTTCCAGGGTGTCCACGACGACGTCCACGTACCCGATCTCCAGGCGGCGGCGGGCGCGCTCCGGGTCCACCTCGACGATTAAACCAACGCCTTCGTTCATGGTGATAGCGAGCGGTTGGGCGCCGCCCATGCCTCCCAAACCGGCGGTCAGGACGAATTTCCCTTTGAGAGAAGCCCAACCCCGCTGGCGCGCCAGCGAGCCCAGGGTCTCGTAGGTGCCCTGCAATATGCCCTGCGTCCCGATGTATATCCAGGACCCGGCAGTCATTTGCCCATACATCATCAAGCCCTTAGCGACAAGTTCATCGAAATGTTCCTGGGTAGCCCAGTGCGGCACCAGGTTCGAGTTGGCGATCAATACGCGAGGAGCATCCGGATGGGTGGTGAAGACCGCTACAGGTTTCCCAGATTGAACGAGCAAGGTCTCGTCGCCTTCCAATTCCTGGAGGGTGGCCAGGATTGCGTCGAAAGCTTCCCAACTGCGGGCTGCTTTCCCCTGGCCTCCATAAACCACCAAGTCGTCCGGGCGTTCGGCGACTTCCGGGTCCAGGTTGTTCTGGATCATACGATATGCCGCCTCGGTCAACCAGGACTTGCAGATCAAATCAGGCCCGCGTGGGGCGCGCACAACTCGATGTGCAGGCATACAGACCTCCAGAAGAAAAGTTCCCTCCTGGCTCGATTATACGCTGGAAGGGAACTTACTCGCAGGAATTATCCCCATGGATGAGAGGCGTGCGGCGGAGGGTTTAATTCGTGAGCTTTACGCAGTCAGCCGATCCCTTTCGGATTATTCCATGGTTTGCTGTGGTCTCTCGGGCAGGGAGTAGATATATACATGGCGAGCGTCGAACCGTTCGACTCGCCCGGCGCGCTTCAGCAGGTCCAGTTCGTCATCCCGGACAGGATGGCTGAATTCGCTCTTTTCGACGGTGATAAACGCGCCGCTGAGCAGGTCCTGGACCAGGTCCCCACCCCAGTCCAGTACAGGCCTCCCGTCTTTTAGCACTGAGATCCACTGGCGATCGATCGGCGTTCCACTCTGCATCCTAAATTCTGATCATACCGCAGAATCGGACCGGATCCGCGCGTTCTTTGCTAAGTAATCTGTTAGTTTACGCTTGGACCGCTGCCGTTGGATTTGAGTGCGGCGCCGAAGGTGGTGTTCTTCAGGCGGGCGACCAGCTCTGCCTGCGCGTCGCAGAAGACCGGGCGGATGGCGCAAGACTCGCCGAAGGTGCAGGCGCTGCTGTCGAGGACGCAGTCGTTGAGCAAGATCGGCCCATCGATCGCTTCGACGACCTCCAGGAAGGTGATCTCCTCTGGCGGGCGCGCCAGCGATACACCGCCGCGAGCGCCGCGCGAGGTCTGCAAGAGGCCGGCGACGGAGAGCTGCGAAACGATCTTCGCCAGAAATGAGGGGGGAATGTTTTTCTGCTCGGCGATCTGGCTGGTGGCGGCCCTCCGCTCTGTACCCAGTTCCGCCAGGTAGAGGACGGCGCGCATGGCATAGTCTGCTTGACGGGTGATTTGCATGGTAAATACTTCCTTTTTGGCCTTTACGAGGTTAATTATCCGCGATATTTTAGAGTTGTTTCACCCGATTTACAAGTGACAGAGGTCATCCTGTGAAGATGACCTTTTACGTGTAATTTTGTCTTATTTCTTGTGTAATAAAATCATGGTAAGATCGTTTAACAGACCGATGAACTTTCGATTCTGTTAGCAGCCCAACGGGTGGAAAGCATCAGGCGCATCACTGAGATAGCAAAACAATGGATTCATCTCAATTGAGGAAGAACTTCGTCTTGGAGGAAGCGGAATGAAACAAATCTGTGTCGTCGGTGTCGGGTATGTCGGTTTGGTAACGGCAGCTTGTTTTTCCGACCTGGGTAACCGGGTGATAGCGTTGGATATCAACGAGGAACGCATTGAAGGGCTGAAGCGCGGAGAAATGCCCATCTATGAACCGGGCCTCGAAGAGCTGGTGGTGCGGAATGTCCGCGCCGGGCGCCTCACGTTCACGACCTCCTACGCGGAGGCCCTGGATGGAACCGAATTCGCCTTCATTGCGGTGGGTACGCCCTCCGGTGTGGATGGCGAAGCCGATCTGAGGCACGTGGCAGCTTCGGCGCGCAGCATCGCCGAAAATATGCGCAATCCCTTGATCATTGTGAACAAATCCACCGTCCCCGTGGGCACCGGCGACTGGGTGGCGGAGATCGTCGCCCGCCATCAGCCGACCCCTATTCCCTTCTCAGTCGTGTCCTGTCCCGAGTTCCTGCGTGAAGGCTCGGCGATCAGCGATTTCATGCAGCCGCACCGGACGGTGCTTGGTTCGCTGGATTTGGAGGCTGCTGAGAAAGTCGCCCAGCTGCACCTGGCGCTGCGGGCTCCGATCATGATCACGGACCTGCGCACGGCAGAGATGATCAAATACGCCTCCAATGCTTTCTTGGCGACCAAGATCTCTTTTATCAATGAGATCGCCAATATCTGCGAGGAGCTGGGTGCGGATGTCAAAGAGGTCGCTGTGGGAATGGGTTACGACAAGCGTATTGGACCATTCTTCCTGGATGCGGGCCTTGGCTACGGGGGATCGTGCTTCCCGAAGGATGTCAAAGCTCTGGCTTACATGGCTGCTGAAAAAGGCCGCCACCCGCAGCTTCTGCACGCGGTGATGGAGATCAACAATGACCGGCGCCCCATGGCAGTCAACCGCTTGAAAGAGATCCTGACCAGCCTGGGTGGACTCACAATCGGGCTTTTGGGCCTGTCGTTCAAACCAAACACGGATGACATGCGCGACGCCCCGGCGATAGACATCGCCAAATCGCTCCAGGCGGAGGGCGCCTCTGTCCGGGCTTATGATCCGGTCGCCATGGCGGTCGCTGCACCGCTTATGCCCGGGGTCGAAATGTTCCCTGACCCCTACAGTATGGCGGAGGGCTGTGACGCATTAATGGTGATCACAGAATGGAACGAGTTCAAGCAGCTCGATCTGGAACGCGTGAAACAACTCATGAAACAGCCAGTGCTCTTCGACGGGCGCAACATCTACGAACCAACCAAGATGCAACGGCTGGGCTTTATCTATCGCGGCTTTGGTCGGGGTTATAATGGTCATTTGAACAACGCAAAGGCCGAAAAAGAAGCCCTGGCTGTATAGTTTAGGTCATTTCGAGTATGGATGTTGATCACCCCCCGATCTGCGATTACGAGGGATCGGACTACCAGGATCGTTTTTGGGGGGGCGGCGACCGCGCCTACGAGGACCAGGCCGAAGCGATCGCAATCGAGCGCCTGCTGCCAGAGCATGGCAGGTTGATGCTCGAGGTAGGCGCGGGGGCAGGGCGGAACACGCCGCGGTATCGAGGGTATGAGCGGGTCGTCCTGGTCGATTATTCACGCAGCCAGCTCGAGCAGGCCCAGGCGCGATTGGGCCACAGCGAGCGGTATGTGTACGTGGCGGCAGATGTTTACCGGCTGCCGTTCGTACCCGGTGTTTTCGACGGAGCGACCATGATCCGCACCCTTCATCACCTAGCGGATCCGCCGCGCGCCATCAGCCAAGTGCGCGCGGCCCTGGAGCCGGGGGGGATATTTATCCTGGAATACGCCAACAAACGCAACCTTAAGGCGATCGTGCGTTATGCCCTTGGACGGCAGGCATGGAACCCGTTTACCCCGGAACCGGTCGAGTTTGCCACCCTGAATTTCGATTTTCACCCACGAAGTGTGCGCGGCTGGCTGGAAGGATGCGGCTTCACCGTTGAACGCCAGCTGACGGTGTCCCACTTCCGGCTGGGGATAGCCAAGCGATTGGTCCCGCTCGGCCTCCTCGTCCGGATGGACGCGTTCGCGCAGCTGACTGGAGACTGGTGGCAGCTCTCGCCTAGCGTGTTCACCCGGGCTCGAGCGAAAGGCAGCCCTCCCGATGCCTGCCCCGAGGCATTGTTCAAATGTCCGGAATGCGGGCATTCCCCACTCGCAGCGGGGGCTACCGAACAGGTCTGCTTGAACTGCGGTCGGCGCTGGTCATCCGAGGGAGGGATATTCGATTTCCGGGTGCGGTGAGGGATCACACTCGCTCCACCACCCAAAAATGGGAAAGCCCAAAGACCCTTGCAGGGGTCTTTTCCAGGGCCTGTAAGAGAGTGCGCAGCAGCCGTCCCACAGCCGGCCGCCGGGAAATGATATTATCGTACGCGCCGAAGATCACGGCGCGCCTGACATACCGCACGGGGAGCCCGGCAAACAGCCTTTCCATGTCCCCCCAACTGTAGACGCGCACGTGAGGGGCCAGGCGATCGCGCAGGCTGCGCGGCAGGTAATTGATGAGGGGGATGTTGCCGAAGTGGTATTCCCCCCGCCAGTAAATGCCGTGTGTCTCGAACGGGTAACCCCGGTTGGGAGTAAACACGACCAGACGGCCTCCCCGTTTCAAGGTGCGCACCATTTCCAGGATCGAAGCCCGGTCATCCTGGACGTGCTCCAATACTTCGTGGCTCAGGATCAGATCAAAGCATTCGTCGGGGAAAGGGAGTGCCTCTCCTGCTCCTCCTGTAACATGCGGCACGCGCTGCCTGGCTTCCCGGGCGCGCGCCAGGTCGATCTCCAGGCCGATTGCCGTTTGGCTGCCGGCAGCCAGACGCTCCAGGTACAGGCCAATGCCACAACCATTTTCGAGGATGCGCCCCTTCGACCGCTCACCCGCCGCGTCCAGGATCATCGTCAATCGGCGCTTCTGGCCTGCACGCCAGACGTACGATGCCTCGCCGCGCAGAGCAGCCTTCTCTAAGTCGCGTTTCACCTTGATGGCCTCACGATTCCCCGGCTATGCCTGGTTCCCCTCGCTGGACCTGGCTGTTGGAACGAGAGAACCGCCTTCCAGACGCCATTCTTGTTTGTGACCGAACCCCAGGCGGTTGTCGATCAGCCGCAGCCAGAACGGCTCGAACACATAAAACTCGTTGCTGGCAACTACCGGTCGGAGCTCCGCGATGAAGGGAAACTTGGCGGCGAAGATCTCCCAGGCTCGCTCCCAGTCGGGACCGTGGGCGAGCTGACGGACTGTTCCCCGCAGCTGGAGTCCGCGGATATCCTGCCAGCTGCGGCACTCCGGATAGATGGTCACAGCGGCGCGTGCATCAGCCAGGATATCGCGGGTATGTGCGCTTTCGGGACTGGAGAAGAAAAACAGCTTGAGCCGCTTGTCGCTGGCGAAGTACACCGCCGCGGCGTGCGGCTCTCCGGTTTCTCCAACCGTGGCGATCGTCATGGTGGTTATCTTAATAAATTCTGTGAACTCCGGAGGAACCGCCAGATCATCCAGGAGGGGTGTGGAGGCATCCCTCATTTTTCTTTCCATTTCAGATAGAGTTCATTGTCGATGCCGATCCGTTTCAATACCCGTCCGATGGTGTTGTCGATGAGCTCCGTGATGCTCTGGGGGCGGGTGTAGAACGCCGGGACTGGGGGAAAAATGATCGCGCCGGCTTCGGCAGCCAGGCTCATCAGCCGCAGGTGGCCGCGGTGGAGCGGCGTCTCGCGCACGACCAGCGCCAGCGGGCGGCCTTCTTTGAGGGTGACATCGGCGGCGCGGGTGAGCAAATCGTCGGCATAAGAATTGGCGACCGCTGAAAGGGTCTTGATCGAGCATGGGATGATCACCATGCCCAACGTGGAAAAGGATCCCGATGCCAGGCTGGCGCCGATGTCGGAATGATTATAAGTCGCCGCTGCCAGGTTGAGCACGTCGCTCACCTTCCAGTCGGTCTCGGCGGCGATGGTCGCGCGTGCCGCCGGGGAGATGATGAGATGCGTTTCCAGACCAATCCGGCCTGCCACTTCCAGCAAGCGGATGCCCAGGATCACCCCCGAAGCTCCTGTGATTCCGATGACAAGCCTGCGATCGCTGGCGTCCAATTTTGAACCGCTTTGCATCCTTTATCCTTTCCTTTCCCCCCAATGGATTGCGATGGTGCCGAACATCAGCCGCCGGAAGCTGACGCCGTGGAATCCGACTGCGGTCATCGCCGCAGCCAGGTCCTCTGCATCCAGGAAAGCTTTGGTCGAT
Organism: uncultured Anaerolineaceae bacterium; assembly: GCA_964416175.1. GTDB lineage: Bacteria > Chloroflexota > Anaerolineae > Anaerolineales > UBA4823 > CAYQDF01. The sequence goes on along the minus strand of CAYQDF010000018.1, from coordinate 6,498 downwards.
TCGGGCAGGTAGACATAGGCCTGCCGGACACCGGTGACCAGCCGCCCGAGGTTTGGGATGACAATGTTCAGGTGGAAATTAATGAGCGGCATAAGGGGGGTCCTCTTTGGCCGGGTGGTGTCCAGGGCGACCATCCTGCCGCCGGGCTTGAGGACCCGGTATTGCTCATACAGGGCACCGGACAGGTCGCTGACGTTGCGCAAGAGGAAACCCGACACTACCGCCTCGAAGGTCGCGTCAGGGAATGGAAGGCGCAGGGCATCAGCCCCACACCAGTCCAGACGTGAGTCCGGTGTGCGTTCCTTGCCGACTTGCATCATTTTCAGAGTGAAATCAGCTGCCACCGGCTGGCAGCCGGGCTGCTGGCGGAGGGCTTCTCGCGCCAGGTCGCCTGTGCCGGCACCCAGGTCAAGGATCCGGTTTTGAGGGAGCAGGCCTGCCCTGTGGATCACCGCTTGCCGCCAGTGAACGTCCCGACCGGCTGTCATCAACCTGTTCATCAGGTCGTAGCGGTGGGCGATGTCAGTGAACATTTCCCGGATCCGGACTGCCTGTTCGCCGCCGCTGGCCGGATCTGTATCGGTGGTCCTGCCCATTTCAGTCTGCAGCTGCCTCTCCTAACAGCCTGGCATCCTCTGCTCGGGCGACTCTTTGTCCTTCTTCGACGTTCACCCGGGTGAGCAGGTAGCCGCCCACGATGAAGAAGGCGATGATGCTGAGGATGGCCGGCCGGCTGCTGCCGAAGTTGGTGGCCGCAAACGCGAAGACCAGGGGCCCAAGGACTGCCGAGAACTTTTCCATGATCCCGAACAGCCCGAAGAATTCGCCGCTCTTGGCTGCAGGCGACATGCCGGCAAACAGGCTACGGCTCAGGGCCTGGCTCCCTCCCTGCACGATTGCCACCATCCAGGCCAGGCACCAGAACTCGATGACCGAGTTGAGAAAAAAGCCCCAGATGGCAATTACCGTGTAAACCAGCAGGGCGAGCAAGATGCTCCGCTTGGTATCGAGCCGGGAAACCATGCCTGAAAACAGCGGCTTGCCCAAAACGTAAGCGAACAGCAGGCCGAGGATTTCCACTGCCAGGATCATCCCGATGATCATGCCAAGGTTGCTCTGCCGAAGAGGCGGCAGGACTTCAAGCTGGCTGACCGTGATGATGTACCCCTGACTGGCGGGATCCTTTTCGCCGGTGTTGATCAGGCGCAGAAGGTGCTCGCCGGCGGCGCCAGCCTGCACCGTCGTGCTGACTTCGTAGCGAACGGTCGGGTTATAAGCATTGATGCGCAATGTATCTCCACTATCCGGGTCGATCGCGGGTTCTCCATCCAGTTCAACTGCCCAGATTCCGTGGTCAGGTCCGGTGCTGTAGGTCAGTTGGAGGTTCTGCCCGTTGTAGCGCATCTCCAATACTGCGCCAGGGTCCGAAGACGTTGCGTAAGCGGCGTCTCTGTCGGTTCCCAGGATATCGGCAGGCACGCGGCTGGTTTCCCAGGCCCCGGAAAATACCAGACGTGCATCGCTCGCTGGATATATTCCCTGACCGACTGCCTTCGCCGTAGCGGTGAACGGCGGCGGAGGGTCCCCTGTGATCGCGGGGGGCAGGGACCGCGATCCGGCAATCCCCATCACCGGCAGTGCGACCAGGTTAAAGACCACAAACGCCAGGTAAAAGGGCCTGCGTTTTTCCCCCGCACTTGGCAGGCGGCCAAAAATCAGACTGTATGGGATGCCCACAAACTGCACCAGGAGGAGGGCCAGGATCAACTCAACGCTGCCAAAGCCGAGCTCCGCCCCGTAGATCGCGGCCACGCCGATGATCGTGCCTATCCCGTCGACGTAAATCAGGAAGGCCAGCAGGTATTTAAACAGCTCCCGATACTGGCTGATGTCTTTCAACGTTTCGTGCAGGCGTTTGAAACTGGCTGTAAGGGCATTTTCCGCAGGGCCCAATTTCGCTGTGGCTGCGGGAGGTTCTGGGACGTGCAGGAGCAGGGGGATCGAAAAGACTGCCCACCAGACAGCAACGCTGAGAAACGACAGGCGCGGACCCCAGGTGCCGGGCAGCTGCATAATCATGACCACGTTGATCGCCAACAGGATCCCACCTCCCAGGTAGCCCATCGCGTAACCGCGGGTCGAGACCCGATCCCGGTCCTCTTCCCTCGCGACGTGCGGGAGGAGGGCGTCGTAAAACACATTCGCGCCGCTGAAGCCAATCCGGCCGACGATGGCTAATATGGAGGCGAGCACCCAATCACCTGTCTCGACGAGCACGAGCAACGCTGTCCCCAGGATGCCGATGCCGGCAAAGATGGTAAGGAGCAGCTTCTTGCCGCGCATGATGTCGGAAACCGTCCCCAGAATCGGGGAAATGACGGCAGCGATCAAGAGCGAGACGCTGTACCCGGTGCTCCAGTACGCGGTCGCAATCGCCGGACTGGGCAGCGTTGCACCGGCTACCTGGCTGTAGTAGATCGGTAAGACCGCGGCCAGGATGGTGGTCGCGAAGGCAGAATTTGCCCAGTCGTACATTGTCCACGCCCAGATCCGGCGTTTATAGACTTGCGCGGTGATCCCGTGGTGGCCTGTCAATGCGTGTGTGGCCATGTTGAACTCCTGAAGGAATGATTAGCGAAGGGAAAGTATCGCTCTGGCAAGAGCATCCACCGGAAGTGACGAGTGGGATGTGATCCTTTTCAAGCAAGTTTTGGCTTACAGGAACTGGGGTCAATCGCCGGGAAATTCCTTATAGTATAATATATTTGATAGTTCGGGAAGCGGCTGCCTATTATTCTATTATCCTCATTTTTGTTGTGGGCTGTGTTCCCGATGACTGTCGACCAGGTGCAGCCTGCTCTTATCATCTAATTATTCATTCGTCAACGCCGGCTTGCAGTCACTACCAGCAGCCGACAGGGGGCCAGGCCCATAACCCCGGGCGGAAAGACGGGGTGAGCACAAACAGACTCTCTGCACTTGGATCGCAGTCCATCAGAATTTATCTTTTCATTCAGGAGTTTTCACCATGAGTGCAGAGTTTATCGCTCGCCTGGCCGGGATGGTCGTCATTGCTGGCCTGGGCGTGTACTGGGGGATAAATTTTGGAAAAATGACCGGACAAAGCCAGGAGTTGTTCGCAGTAATTTTAGGGCTAGTGGGCGCCCTGATCGGTCTGATCATAACACCCTACCTCACGACGCGCCCCGTACGCGCCATGCGGATCGTATTAAGCCGGGTCTCATCCCACACCCTGGTGGCCGGGCTGGTTGGTCTGATGGTTGGTTTGATCGTTGCCGCTCTGCTGGCGTTCCCAATCTCCCTGCTCCCCTCGCCGTTTGGAGATATCCTTCCCTTCGTTGGTGTCCTGCTGTTCGGCTACCTGGGCGTTGCCGTGTTCATTACCCGCCAGAATGACGTTTTTTCAGCTTTCCGGGCGATACCTGGGCGAGCAGCTGCCGAACCCGCGGGGGAGACTGAGGGTGGACGGCCGATCCTGCTGGATACCAGCGTGATCATCGATGGACGCATCGCCGACATCGCCCGCACCGGCTTCCTGTTTGGGACGCTGATCATCCCGCGCTTCGTGTTGAATGAATTGCAATATATCGCCGATTCGGCAGACAGCCTGCGTCGCCAGCGCGGACGGCGTGGTATGGAGGTCCTGTCTGAATTGCAGAAAGAGGCCTCGGTGCCGGTGCGTATCTCCGACCTCGACGTGGAGGGCGTGCGGGAAGTGGATGACAAGCTCGTGGTGCTTGCCCGCCAGCTGCGCGCGCCCATCCTGACCAACGACTACAACCTGAATAGGGTTGCTGAGCTTCAAGGGGTGCCGGTCCTCAATGTCAATGAACTGGCGAATGCCGTGAAATCTGTCCTCCTGCCTGGAGAGCCTCTCGCCGTGAATATCATCCAGGAAGGCAAGGAACCCGGGCAAGGGGTGGGATACCTGGACGATGGGACGATGGTCGTGGTCGAGGACGGCCGGGAACACCTGCACCAGCAGGTGACGGTGACCGTCACCAAGGTGCTGCAGACGGCGGCGGGGCGGATGATCTTCGCCCGGCTGAACGATTAGATTCGGGAAGGCGAGGCATGTCTTTGGTCATCTATAATACCCTCACACGCCGGAAAGAACCATTCGAGACTGTCCAGCCCGGTCAGGTCCTGATGTACGTCTGCGGTCCGACGGTGTACGATAAAGCCCACGTCGGTCACGCCATGTCCAGCCTGGTCTACGACCTGATCCGTCGCTATCTGGAATACCGCGGCTACCAGGTCCGCCACGTCATGAACGTCACCGATGTCGAGGACAAGAT
>CAYQDF010000018.1:0-2169 GCA_964416175.1 uncultured Anaerolineaceae bacterium | reverse complement strand
CGAGGAATATGGGCGCCACCTCCAGGACTTGAACATCCTCCCGGCGACTGTCTATCCACGCGCTTCCCAGGAGATTGAGTACATCATTTCGATGGTATCGGACCTGATCGCGAGCGGCCACGCCTATGTCGTTGACGGCGACGTCTATTTCCAGGTGAACAGCGATCCCGATTACGGCAAGCTCTCAGGCAGGAAAACCGATGAGATGATGGCTGGAGCCCGGGTAGAGGTCGACGAACGGAAGAAGCACCCCATGGACTTTGCTCTGTGGAAGGCTTCCAAGCCCGGAGAACCTTCGTGGGAAAGCCCCTGGGGACCCGGGCGACCCGGCTGGCACATCGAGTGCTCGGCAATGAGCCGGCGCTACCTGGGCGACCAGATCGATATCCACGGCGGGGGCAACGAACTCATCTTCCCCCACCACGAGAACGAGATCGCCCAGACCGAAAGCCTGACCGGCAAACCCTTTGTTCGCTATTGGGTCCACAATGGCCTGATGCAGTTTTCAGGGGAAAAGATGTCCAAGTCGCTCGGCAATATCGTCTCCATCGAGGAATTCCTGGCGGAGCACGAACCAGATGTCCTGCGCTTGATGGTGTTGAACTCCAGCTACCGGAGCCCGCTGATATTTAACGAAGAGGTGATTGGGCAGGCTGAGCGAAGCCTTGAGCGGCTGCGTTCAGCGCTGCGCCCGGCAGAGCCGGCTGTCGCCCCGGCTATCGATGCGGAAAATGCGCTTGGCAACCAGGTCGCTGCCTCAAAGCAGGGTTTCCTGGAGGCCATGGACGATGATTTCAACACTGCCGGGGCATTGGGGCATCTGTTCGACCTGGTGCGTGCGATCAACCAGGCGCGCGACGCCGGGGTGAGCGCAGAAGCGCTCGCGAAAGCCCAGGCTGTTTTGTGCGAGCTGGCGGAAGGGGTGTTCGGTCTACACCTGGAGCGACCCGATGTAATGGGAACTCCAGCAGCCCCGTTTGTAGAACTGCTGGTTGAAGTGCGGTCTGAGCTGCGCAAGCAGAAGCTGTGGCAGCTCTCCGACATGGTGCGCGACCGGCTGGCGCAGCTGGGCGTCCTGTTGGAAGACGGCAAAGAGGGGACCAGCTGGCGCTTCAGGAGCAGGGGATAGGGGGAAGGGTTGAAAGAATGGCTCTACGGGCGAAACCCGGTCTTTGAGACCCTCCGCGCCGGGCGCAGGCATACCTTCCGGCTGCTGGTGGCGCAAGGCGCACAGGAGAAAGGCCGCCTCCACGAGATACTGCGCATATGCAGCCTCCTGCGCCTCCCCGTGGAGCGGGTTCCGCGCCCCCGGCTGGAGGCGATCCATCCCGGCAACCAGGGCGTAGCCCTGGAGGCGAGCGCCTACCCCTATGCGGATCTCACACAAATCCTGGACCTGGCGAAGGCGCGGGCCGAACCGCCTTTGATCCTGGTCCTGGACACCCTGCAGGACCCACAGAACCTGGGGACGCTGCTGCGGACGGCGGAAGCCGTCGGTGCACACGGTGTGCTGCTGCCCTTCAGGCGGACCGCGCTGGTCACCCCGGCGGTGGTCAGCGCTTCCTCTGGCGCCTGCGAGCACCTGCTCATCGCCCAGACCAACCTGACCCAGGCGATTGAACGCCTTAAGGAGGCCGGGATCTGGGTCGCTGGTCTCGAAGCAGGCGAGGAAGCTCAACCGCCGGGCGCGGTAGACTTGAGCGGGCCCCTGGCCTTGGTGGTCGGAGGAGAAGGGGAAGGGCTTCGCCCACTGGTTCGGCGGTCCTGTGATTTTCTCGTGCGCCTGCCGATGCGCGGGAGGATAGAATCGCTCAACGCCGCCGTCGCGGGGTCGATCTCTCTCTACCTGGCGTGGGGTGCAAGGGGTTATCAATAGGATTTCCGTCTTGCCCCAGCGAATAGCCTCTGGTATAATGCCTTTCGCCCTCTGACCAGGGTCAGTGAACCGCGCCGGCGTAGCTCAACGGTAGAGCAACCGCCTTGTAAGTGGTAGGTTATGGGTTCGATTCCCATCGTCGGCTCTAAGGATGGCTGATTTTCGATTGCTGATTTGTGTAATTCCAAGAAATATACTTCAATCAACAATCTGAAATCAAAAATCAACAATATTGCACGGGCGGTTACCCAAGTGGCCAAAGGGGGCTGACTGTAAATCAGCTGGCAGAAGCC
>CAYQDF010000017.1:0-42312 GCA_964416175.1 uncultured Anaerolineaceae bacterium | reverse complement strand
CTCCACCACGCCCGCACCCAGCCAGGTGCGTACGATCACCTCGATGGGGTGGAGCATCTGGATAAGATCATCAACATCGATCAATCCCCGATCGGAAGAACACCGCGCTCGAATCCAGGCACATACACCGGACTGTTCGATCACATTCGCAGTTTGTTCTCCGAATTGCCGGAGAGCAAGATCCGCGGCTACAAGATGGGGAGATTTTCGTTCAATGTGCGGGGAGGCCGGTGTGAAGCCTGCCAGGGACAGGGCCAGCTGCGCATCGAGATGCAGTTTCTCCCGGATGTGTATGTCCCCTGCGACGTCTGCCACGGAACTCGCTACAACCGCGAGACTCTGCAGGTGCGGTTTAAGGACTTTAATATTGCCGAAGTGCTGGAAATGACAGTGGACACTGCCATGGAAGTCTTCAGCGCCTTCCCGAATATGGTCAACAAGCTGCGGACCTTGCAGGATGTCGGGCTGGGGTATATTCGCATCGGGCAGCCGGCGCCCACGCTCTCCGGAGGCGAAGCTCAACGCGTCAAACTTGCCCGGGAGCTTTCCCGGCGATCAACCGGCAGCACATTGTATGTCCTGGATGAACCATCTGTCGGCCTTCACGCGGCGGACGTGCACAAGCTGATCGAAGTGCTTCACCGCCTGGTCGATGCGGGAAACAGCGTGGTGATCATCGAGCACAACCTCGACATCATCAAGGTCGCGGACTGGATCATCGACCTGGGCCCGGAAGGAGGCGATCGGGGCGGTGAAATTGTCGCTGAAGGCACTCCTGAGGAGATCTGTTCCGTCCCCGAGTCTTATACGGGGCAGTTCCTGAAATTGCTCTGCAAATGATCGAGCGAGCAATCGGACGCTCCCCCCATCCCTGGCTTCGCCCCTGAAGTGCGGAAAATACAGGAGATTGCTTCACCGCCTTCGGCGGTTCGCAATGACACATAACGTTTGAGTTTTCCAACTCCTTGCAACAAAGCACTTTCACAAAGGATCTTGGCAAAGGAGTAAAAGTGCGTGGGCGCTCCCTGAGCGGAGCGCTCTTTGCGCAGCCGAAGGGCATTATCTGGCGTGACGCCACATCCTTCGAATTCACTACGCTCCGCTCAGGATGATGGTTGCCCGCCGTGTGAAAACCTGAGACAACCTCCGGGACTCCATTGACAAATTCGAAATAATTGCGTAGAATTAAATCGATGGTAATCGAATTAATTCTACAGGAGTTGAACAGTGGACCAGCCGGAATCTAACAATGAAGCATTTGCACGAAAACGCCTGGCCTCGCAGCAGCCGACTGTCGATCTGTCCAGTCTGAATATCGCCGAAGATGAGAAGAGGGTCCTGATGAACTATCTCAATCGGGATGGCAGTCTTAAATCGCTTCCGTCTCGGGATAAAAGGTTGGCGGTGATCCTGAAGTATGTCGCCGGTGCAATCGAACCCGGGAAGTCCTACACCGAGCGCGAGATAAGCGGGATTTTACGCCGCTACTACCCGGACTCGACATCCCTGCGCAGGCTTCTGGTCGAGCACCAACTGCTCCAGAGAGAAAAAGACGGCGCCCGGTATTGGATTCCGGACTCGCACAGCTCAGGTTGAGGGTCCTGTATGGAAGACCAAATGCTCCGCTTTTTCAAAGCGCTGGCCGATCCTAACCGGCTCAGAATCTTGGGACTGCTCGCGCAAGAAGAACTGAGCGTCGAACAGCTGGCGGAAATGCTGCAACTCCGGCCCTCGACTGTGTCGCACCATCTGGCGAGGCTGGCGGAAGCCGGCCTCGTCAGCGCTCGGGTCTCCAGCTACTACAACATTTACCGCCTGGAAAGTAAGGCGTTGGAGGAAACAGCTCGCCAGATCCTGTCAAAAGACACGCTCCCCAGACTGGCATCTGACATCGACCTGGATGCTTACGATAAAAAAGTAATCAACGACTTCACCGGAACGGATGGCAGGTTGATTACAATCCCTGCCCAGCGGAAAAAGCTGGAGGCAGTTCTGCGGTACCTGATTCGCCAGTTCGAACCAGGGATCATCTACGAAGAAGCGCAGGTGAACGAAATCCTGGACAGGTTTCACCCTGATCACGCCACACTTCGCCGCGAGCTGATTGGAATGGGCCTGCTCAAAAGATCCAGCAACGGCTCCCAATACTGGCGGCCAGAAGGTTAAAGGCAGTTAATCGGGATTCGAAAGCTGCCGTTTGTTGATCGGGAAATCTTCGTTGCCAGCGAACAGGCCAATCACCGGCTCCCCTTTGACTGGCAGGATCCTGCTGTTTGAGAAATAAGCGAATTCGAAGTCCGTGATTTCTCCAGCTTTTTTACCTGGGATTGGCATCAGGCGAGCTGTGAGCGGCTTATCCAGCCGCAGGGCCAGAGCGGCGAGGTCGAGCAGGATCGCGGATAACTGTTCGACGGAGACATCCCCCGGAAGGGGAAGCGTGTCCAGTCCTGTCCCGCAGACAGCGGAGTAGAGCAACAGATCATTGATGCCGAGCATCCCTTCCCCACTACGTTCGGCGAGCACCGCGTCCTCCAAAACAGGCAAAAAGAGGCCATTGAAGCCAGCCCGAGGGTAGCTGGCTCCCTCCATCACATCTGTGAGAAAGGCAGCTGCAGCGAGGGAACCATGCATCCCGACCTTGCGGACGCCGAGCCCTTCCAGTGCTTCTCCAATGGAGATTTCCCGGCTGGGAAATGGCGCCAGGGAGAAATCTATCCCCAAAAACTTCGATCGATGTCTCTTCACCAGCCCCTCAGAGAGCGCCCGGAGCTGGAGGGCTGTTTTCTCCACGGATTCGACCAGTCTTCCCCGGACTTCCTGGAGGGATTTTGATCTTCGGACAGCGGCCACCGCCAGATCAGCAGCTTCTGTAGCCAGCGCGAACGAAGGCGGCCCACCCTGGTGGTATCCTGCCGGAAAGAAAGGTGCTCCTGGAGGAACATTCGCCAGGGCTGCGAAGCGCAGGTTGCCGATCCCGTTCGGAGATATCGTCGAACATCGCTGCACGACCCCGGCACAGGCGCGCAGAGCCTGGAGGGAGATCCCTTCCTTCCTGGAGGCGATCATCCCGGCCGCGAAGACAATTCTTGTGTCGCTCAACACTTCCGGGATTACAGCGTAACTCTCAATAAATGGAGGCAGCGCTGGGCCTATCGAAACGTAATCGTACCCGATTTCTTGCGCTGAACGTTCCAGTTCCTGGGCGAAAGGCACAATTTCTGACTGCATCCGGTCGGCAAGCAGCACTGGGAACGGCGGAGTCGCCAAGCGCGCCGTTTGCACCTCGAATCCAGCGGCGCGAAATGCCGGCCCAGCCTCGGATAGGAACGCCCCAGCCTCCTTGAGGAGTTCCCCCTTCAGAGGCCAGCCCGGATCGAAGAAATACGTGATCGATCGGATCTTCAAACTGTCACTCCTCTTTGGCGGGCTGCCTCGAACATCAAGATCGCGGCGGCGGCGGCAGTGTTTATCGACTCCACCCCTCCCGCTAGGGGGATGTTGATGAGCTGATCAGCCACACTGAATGCTTCTTGTCCCGCTCCGTGCGCCTCCCCGCCGATGATCAACGCCAGCGGCTGACGAAAATCCGCCTGGAAATAAGGGATGCCTCGTCCTGGAACTGCCAGGAATACCCGGAGTCCGTTTGCCCGGAGACATGACTGAATCTCATTCCAGGGAGCTTCCCGGAAGACCAGCCGAAAATGTGCACCCATCCCCGCTCGCAGGACCTTGGGAGAATAAGGATCTGCTGAATCTGGAGTCAGGTAAACGCCCTCGACCGCCGCTGCGGCTGCGGTCCTTAGAATCATCCCCAGATTCCCGGGATCACGTACCTGGTCCAGGACGAGCCCATATTCCAGGCGTTCTGGAAACCGCAGCTCAGGCCTCTCGACCACAGCCAGGATTCCTTGTGGAGATTCCGTACTGCTTGCACCACGCATCACCGCCTCTGATGTTGATTCCACATCCACCCCGGCCTCCTGGCACCTGGCGACCGCTGCCCGCCCCCGGTCATTTAAACCCTGGGAAAACAAAACCAGACGTAATCTCCAGCCGGAATCGAGCGCTTCCTCAACCAGACGGACACCCTCCACCACGAATGCCTTCTCAAGGCGCCTGGATTTGGGGCTCGCCTGCAATTCCCTCACCCATTGGATTTTCGGATTTTTCCTGGACGTGATCATCAATGAAAAAGCTGGCTTACTCTTCCATCTCATCCCAGGCCTGGACGAATGCTTCGACTGCAAAAGCATCGAACAGGGTCACCCGGACAACCAGCAAGCCAGAATTTGGGTTCACTTCGAAGTAATCTTTGATTCCGCGAAAAAAGATCCATGCGGCAGGATCCTTCGGAAACCCTATAATGCCTGAAGTCGAAAACGGGATGGATGCAATCCATCCCTTATTCTGCAACCTTTGAAATCAGCCAACCTGGCTGGTCTGGGCTTTATTTACAACAGCAGCAAAGGCAGCTGGATCCCGTACCGCAAGGTCAGCCATCATCTTGCGGTTCAGCGCGATCCCGGCTGCTTTCATTCCATGGATTAGGCGGCTGTACGTTGTGCCGTTCTGGCGGGCAGCTGCGTTGATCCGGGCGATCCAAAGCCGGCGCAGATCCCGCTTCCGGTTTCGACGGTCACGATACGCATACCAGAGGCTCTTGAGCATCGCCTCGTTTGCCCGCCTGAACAGGCGGCTCCGCGCCCCGAACTGGCCCTTAGTCAACCGCAGGATTTTCTTATGATGCCGGTGGCGGTATGGTCCGGTTTTAACACGAGCCATGATTCACACTCCTGCACACCGTTGAGCGCCAGGTCTCCTGATTCTTTCTCGGCAGGACACACTCGTTGATTGCACCCAACAGCTGCTATTCATCGTATAAAAAAACTATCCAGACTTTTTCAAATAAGGAGCCAGTCGCTCCACTCGTTTACGAATTCCACGCCCCTTGACCGGGACCATCTCCGTAAACAGCCGTTTCGTCCGTTTAGATGTCCGGCGGCGCAGGTGGCTTTTACCGCCTTTCGTGCGGACAAGCACACCACTCCCGGTCAGGCGAAATCGCTTCGAGGTGGCTTTGTGCGTCTTGATTTTATATTTATCAGTCCTTTGCTTGCGCGGCACCTTCTACTCCTATCACACGAAATTCCGCGGAACTTGCATCCGCGGAGATCAGCACAAGAAATTCAGGAACGACAAGTACGGGGCTCGAGTTACTTTTTCTTGGCCTTGTTCGGCGCGAGGACCATCAGCATGCTCTGCCCCTCCAGGGAGGGTGTCTGTTCGACGATCGCCACATCAGAAAGGTCTTCTGCAATAGCCTTCAGATCATTCAAGGCTATCTCTGGATATGTGATCTCCCGGCCTCGGAAGCGGATGCGTACTTTCACCTTCATCCCATCTTCCAACCAACGCCTGGCATCTCGGACTTTGAACCCGCGGTGGTGGTTGGTAGTCTTCGGGCGTAAACGAATCTCCTTGACTTCTATTTTCGTCTGGGATTTCCGGGCTTCCCGTTCCTTCTTAGTCCGTTCGTATAGGAATTTCCCAAAATCCATCACCCGGCATACCGGTGGATCGGCGTTGGGAGCCACCTCAACCAGGTCCAGTTCCGCCTCCTGAGCCATCCGGAGAGCATCAGAGGTCTTCACGACCCCGACATTCTCTCCATCGGCACCAATCAACCGCACTTGAGGCGAACGGATTTCTTCGTTGATTCGATAATTCGTCGAACTTATATTTCACTCCTTGCCAGGCGATTAATCAAATTCGGTCCTCCTTACCCGAGATTTGGGGATAATACCATGAACTCGCTCAAATCGTCAACCTCCCCATCGACTGAGTAATCCCTCAATCCGCACGTATTCTCACTTGCGGCTGGCAATCTCGGATTCGGCTCTCGCCAGGAATGCTTCTACAGACAACGCCCCTAAATCTTCCTCAGTCCGAAGCCTCAGTGCGACTTTTTGCTGTTCCACTTCCCGGTCCCCAATCACCAGCATGTAAGGGATCTTCTGGTTCTGGGCATCACGAATTTTCGCGTTCATCCGCTCGCCTCGCTCATCTACCTCCACCCGCAATCCATGCGCAATCAAGACCTCAGCGACTTCTCGGGCGTAACCGATGTGGCGGTCCGCGATGGGGATCAGGACTGCCTGGATGGGCGATAGCCAGACGGGGAAAGCGCCGGCAAAATGTTCAATCAACACGCCCATGAACCGCTCCATCGAACCCAGGAGAGCGCGGTGGATCATGTATGGTCTGTGCTCCTGTCCGTCTTCACCGACAAAGGACATATTGAACCGCTCGGGAAGATTGAAATCGAATTGAATCGTGCTCAGCTGCCACTCACGTCCTAAGGCATCGCGGACCTTGATGTCGATTTTCGGCCCGTAAAACGTCGCTTCCCCTTCATCGATCTGGTACTGGATGCCGGCCCGAATCAACGCGCTCCGCAGAGCCTCGGTTGGGGCTTCCCACAGCTCTGGATCTCCCGCGGCTTTCTCTGGATTCCGGGTGGACAGGTAGGCCTGGAAATCCTGGAATCCAAACGCGCGGAGGATGTTCAAAGAGAAATCCAGCACCCGGTCGATCTCCGCTGGCATTTGATCGGGTCGGCAGAAGAGATGGGCATCATCCTGGGTAAATCCGCGCACCCGCAGCAGCCCGTGGAGCACGCCGCTCCGCTCGTACCGGTACACCGTCCCCCACTCCACGAACCGAAGTGGAAGCTCACGGTATGAGCGAATGCGGCTTTTGTAGATCTGGATATGGAAAGGACAGTTCATCGGTTTCAAGAAATATTCCTGTCCTTCGATATCCAGAGGTGAGTACATGTTCTCACGGTACCAGTCCAGATGCCCGCTCGTCTCCCAGAGCTGAGCCTTGCCAATATGGGGTGAAAAGACGAAATCATATCCGCCGCGAAGGTGTTCCTCGCGGCAGTAATCCTCAGCCAGCTTGCGGATCATCCCACCTCTGGGATGCCACAGGATCAGCCCTGGTCCAACCTCCTCGCTGACACTGAAGAGATCCAGCTCCCTGCCCAGCCGGCGGTGATCCCGCTTGCGGGCTTCTTCCAGCTTCCATAAATACTGCTCCAGCTCGTCAGCTGAAGCCCAGGCGGTCCCGTAAATACGCTGCAGCATGGGGTGTTTTTCATCCCCGCGCCAGTAAGCACCAGCCACGTTCAAAAGCTTGATGGCATTGGGGTTGATCTGGCGCGTGTTGTCGACGTGCGGCCCTCGGCAGAGATCAATGAAAGTATCGTGAGTGTAGATCGATATTTCGGGTCTTTCGACCAGGGGTTCCCCGTGCTCGTCGAAGCCACCTTTTTCCAGCCCCTCGATCAGTTCCAGCTTGTAGGGTTGGTCAGCAAAGATGCGGCGAGCCTCATCGCCGGTGATGACGCGCTTATGAAAATCATGGTTCCCGGCGATGATCTCCCGCATGCGACGCTCGATCACCTCCAGGTCCTCCGGAGTCAGCGGGCGAGGCAGCTCGAAATCATAATAAAAACCGTCCTCGATCGCCGGGCCAATCGCGAACTTCCCCTCGGGGAACATCTCCAGCACGGCTTGCGCCATGATGTGTGCCGCAGAATGCCGCAGGCGGTACAATTCGCTCTCTTGGTACTTTACAGGTTCTTTAGCGGACATATCCACCTCCAGATGATTCCTTATAATAAACAACCCTCGCCTTCCTGGGGCGAGGGTTTAATCACGCGGTTCCACCCAGATTAAGCCAGTGGCTTATCTCTGTTTGACCTGTAACGGGGTCTGCCGTTCACCTTACTTCACTCCCTGTATCCCTGGAGTGGTTGGGGATTCCGCTCGCAGGTGGTTTTCACCGGCTGAGTTACGCTGAAGGCTCTCAGTTATCAGCCTCCATTCCCTGTCGAATTCAATCCCGGTTAATCGTCCTGGTCTTCGCGTTTATTTGGATACGTTGTGCTGGATTATACCATTCCATGCCAGATTATGCACAGCTCCGGGTGTTGCAATCCCCAGTAACCAGGCTATCCTGGCAGTTCTCGGAATTTGACTGAACCGTGATCACTTCTTCGGACAGGAGAGGCTTAATTTACTCCCATGGTAAGCGTAGTAATCTTTATACCCAACCGTGCCACAGGCATAGTACTGGACCGAATAATCTCCTTTGGCGATCGTGTAATCCTTCGAGTCTCCTTCGTCGATCAAGAATACATAGGTTGCCGGGCCAGTCAGTATCGCCAGAAGCCGGGTCTCGCTGTCATTTTCAACGGTGACTTTGACGATCTTGATGATCTCCGAAAGGTCCACCACGTAAGGCGATGTGGCTGCCTGACCGGCGTGTCCTCCGCAGACCGGCATGATCATTCGGGTCCGTTTGGTGATATCGACGATGCTTTCCGCCGTGTCTCCACAGGCTCTTACCTTCTGGTAGTACTCACCTCGGGCGACGGTATACATGATCGTTTCCCCTGGATCGATCGCGAAATAATAAAAAGCGACGCCATCGAGCCAGAGGTATACGATTCCACTGGACCGGTTCTCTATGGTCAGAGCGACCAGTTCGGACTTCTCCAAGATCGCGGCGCCCATGGACCCGGTCGAGGTCGGTAGAGCAGCTGTCGTGAACAGCCAGATCAAGATACCCAAAACGAGGGAAAGACGCATCGCGGTTGTTTGTTTCATTATCAAGAACCTCCTGCTAAAATCGGGTGGACATTTCTTGAGTTGCGAAGTTTCTGGTCTTATTACAGGCCATCTTCTGGTAGCCTGATAGTAAAGCAGGGGAGAGGTAGTGTCAAGGATAATCGTCGAGAAGACGGATCCCAGCCAATTCCTCCAGAACCCCAATTACTGCGGAATTATCAAGTTCTCCAAAACCCATAGCGATCATGGCGTTGAAGAGCTGGCTGTGGACCGCTGCGGATGGCAACGGTATGGAGTACTGGCTGCTTGTTTCCAAGACAATTCGCAGATCCTTGGCCTGCAGCGCTGCCTTGAATCCCGGAGACCGGTTCCCAGCAAAGAGACGCTCCGGCTTCACATCCAGAGTCCAGCACTGTGCAGCGCCAGTCTGGATCGCCTCAATGACCTTTCGCGGGTCGACGCCAGCTTTGCGAGCCAGGATTAACAGTTCGCCCATCGCAACCATTTGAGCTGCACACATGATCTGGTTGGCAGCTTTGGCTATCTGCCCGGCGCCAGCGGCACCTATGTACGTGATCTTCTTCCCCATTGCTTCAAGGATTGGACGGACTTTTTCCAGAGTCTCCTCGGGACCACCAACCATGATCGTCAGCGTGCCCTGCCGGGCGCCGATGTCCCCGCCACTCACCGGCGCATCCAGGCACTCAACCCCGAGCTCTCCCAGCTTTTCTGCAATGAAACGGGCAGTTGCCGGTTTGATGGTTGAGTTATCCACAAATATCAGACCCGGACGGGCGCCCTCGTGGATGCCTCCTTCGCCCAGCGCCACCTGTTCGACATCTGGCGAATCGGGCAAGTTCGTGAAGACCACATCGACCTGCTCTGCCACATCCCGCGGGGAGGTTGCAGGTCGGGCACCCTCAGCAACCAGCTCCTCGACAACTGCCCGGCTTCGGTTGTGTACAACCAACGGAAAGCCTGATTTCAGGATGTTTCGAGCCATCGACTTCCCCATCAAACCCAATCCTATATAACCGACACGCTGCATTCATTTCTCCTTTCTGACCACTGTGCCTTCTTTTGTATCCACCACCTGCCAACCCAGCGCATGGATCCTTTTTCTGAGGTCATCAGCTTCAACCCAGTCGCTCCGCATCCGGGCAGCTTCCCGCTTCCGGATCAACAGCTGGACTTCGTCAGTCGGCTCTTCTGGTTCAGGTCGCGGTCTCGACGCTGCCATCACCACCTGCCGGGCATTTTCGGGAATGCCTGCCAGCTCCTCCGGGAGGCGGTATTCGCCGAGGACAGACATGTGAAAATTTGTTGATTTGTTGAAGATCTCCTCGTTTCCATGGGAAATGACTGTCACGTTCCCTTTTCCGACCACCAGGCATCGCTCTTCCTCGAAATCGAAGATCAATCCAGTCTTTTCATCGATTCCCACAACCGTTATATTTTTTGGCAGCTGTTCTACCAGGAGATCGAAGCGCTCCTGACCGATAAAACAGCGGCTCGTGTCCAGTTCAGAGCCGCCTTCCTGGTTGTTCCAATGTGGCACGAATACCAGCTTCCATCCGAAAGCCGCGAAAAAATCCAGCCCGGGTTTCCAGTGAATGTCTTCGCCCACTTTGAATATCTCATAGACCGGCAAAGCGTAAGCGCCAATTGCAACGGTTGCCGCGCTCGCCAGAGCCAGTCCCGCCCCCAGACGATGCCTGGCGACCAGATAATCCCAGACAAGGCTGTTCCGTAGCTGTCTCACTGCATATGTCGGGCTGCCGGGTCCCATGAAGATCAGGTCTGCCGTTAACAACGCGGCTGCGATGCCCGGATCATCGGGACTGTGGTTCGTTCCCCTTTTTCTGGCAGGGACTAAGTTTGTCCGCGGGGAAAAATTCTGTAAATTGTGAATCAAAAATTCCTCCACACGCCTGGCTACCTGCTCGGAATTGAGTTCAAAGCCGGCGGGTGTCTCGAGGATGGAAACATTCGGAGAGCGGGGGAGACGCTTGAAGATCTCTGTGAATATCTTCTGCCCGCTGGGAGAAGTCTCTCCAGACCCGAAGAGCGCGATCGGGCCCGGTTTATCAGCCGCTTTCATTGCAACATCCTGGCTGGGGGATCTGTTCTCTCGACCGTGATCGTCAATCAAAAGTTCCTGGCGACCGGAATGATTTGTGCTAGAATGAACACACGGATAATTCGCGCCATCAATTTTACATCAGAAATGGAGGCGGAATGCCGCTGGATATCATCATTGGCACACAGTGGGGGGATGAAGGCAAAGGTCGCGTTGTCGATCTGCTCGCCGGAGCTGCAGATTTCGTTGCCAGGTACAACGGCGGAGACAACGCCGGCCACACAGTCACCGTGGGGGACCGCACCTTCAAGCTCCACCTTGTACCTTCCGGGATCCTGCACCCGCATCCCGTTGGCGTGATCGGTAATGGCCTCGTCGTCAATCCTGAGATTCTCCTGGAAGAGCTCGAGACTTTGGAGGACGCCGGGATCGATGTCTCCCCTGAGCGGATCCGCGTGTCCTACGCCGCCCATCTGATCACGCCGGCTCACCTTGCCCTGGACCGGGCGCAGGAATTGGCCAGGGGGAAATCAAACATTGGGACCACCCTGCGCGGGATAGGACCGGCGTATGTCAGCAAAGTCGCCCGCCAGGGACTGCGCATGGAAACCATGGTGGACCAGGATACTTTTCCCGATGTTGTCCGTGCTCATGTCGAGGATGCCAACCGGACCCTGACCGGGGTCTTCCAGGTCGAGCCTTTGGACCCGAATGCCATCGCAATCCAGTTCATTGATTATGCCCGGCGATTGGCGCCTTATATTGCTGATGTCTCCGCGATCGTGTCCGAAGCACTTTCCTCCGGCAGAAGAGTACTCGCGGAAGGCGCCCAGGGGACCCTGCTCGACCTGGATCACGGGACGTATCCCTTTGTGACCAGCTCCAGCTCTGTCGCCGGGGGAGCTCTGGTCGGGCTTGGTCTGGGGATCGGATATGTCGAACGGGTGATCGGCGTCACAAAAGCTTTCCAGACGCGCGTCGGTTCCGGGCCATTCCCTACCGAATTACAGGGGGATATCGCGCTTCACTTACGGGGCACCGGAAGCCAGCCATGGGATGAATATGGCACGACGACCGGACGGCCTCGCCGCGTCGGCTGGTTAGACCTGGTCTTGCTGCGTTATGCCGTGCGCGTGAACGGACTGACCGAACTGGTTGTTTCCAAACTCGATATCTTAAGTGGTTTGGACCCATTATTCGTATGCAGCGCATACCGGAGGGACGGAAAAATTATCCCGGATCTCCCTTTCGGTCCAGGCAACCTGGCGCGTTTCGAACCTGTTTACACACAGCTGCCAGGCTGGCAAGCAGACATAAGGTCTGCTCGCCGATGGGAAGACCTACCTGCTGCGGCGCGATCCTACATCCTGACCATCGAGGAGCATTGCCGCGTCCCGGTCCGATTGGTGTCTGTCGGCCCGGAGCGCGATCAGATCATAGTCATCGACTGATAACACGTCTTCATCACAGCGGAGGATCAATGCGTAAGAAAGTAATCCTGGTCACTGGTGCCTGCGGAGAGGTTGGTCTCGCCTTGATCAAGAACCTGGCGGACGCTGGTCACGAAAACCTGATCACCCTGGATGTTAAATCGCTGCCTCCAGAGCATAAACATCCGGGGTTGCACATTCAGGGAGATATCCTGGATAAGGCGCTTTTCGCCAGGCTGGTAAGCGAGTACGAATTCGACACCATTTTTCACCTGGCGGCCCTGCTGTCTACTCGGGGTGAGTTCACTCCCGCTGCAGCCCACCAGGTGAACGTTGAAGGGACAATGGCTCTGCTCCAGCTTGCTGCAGAGCAGTCCGAATGGCGGGGGAAACCGGTATTATTCCTGTTCCCAAGTTCAGTAGCCGCCTACGGCATGCCGGACCTCAAAACGAAAGCCCAGTTTCCTCGAGTGCGCGAGTGGGAATGGAACTACCCCATCACCATGTACGGGTGTAATAAGCTTTATGGAGAAATGCTGGGGACCTACTTCTGTAAATATTACCGGCAGCTGGCAGCCGAAAAGCCGGTAATGTTGGATTTTCGATGCGTGAGATTTCCAGGATTGATCAGCGCCTACACCATTCCAAGCGGGGGAACCAGCGATTACGCGCCAGAAATGATCCACGCAGCAGCAAAAAACGAACCGTACGAGTGCTTCGTCCGGCCGGATACACAAATCCCATTTATGGCGATGCCGGATGCAATCAATGCCTTGTTGAAGCTTGCCAGCGCAGACAGAAGTTCCTTGAGCCGAACGGTCTATAATGTGACCAGTTTCAGCCTGACCGCGGCTCAGATCTATGAGATGGTGCTTAAAGCCTTCCCCAATGCGAATATTTCCTTTAATCCGGATCCGAAACGCCAAAGAATCGTGGACAGCTGGCCCGCAGATATGAATGATAGCGACGCCCGCCGGGATTGGGGATGGAATCCAGAGTATGATCTCGACCGCGCCTTCCATGAATATCTGATTCCAAATATCCTCAGACGGTATAAGCATTGACATCGAGTTCCTGGATCTATTGATTTCCCCTGATGATTGTGAAGATTCACACATGCGAAGACTGTGTTTGTATCTTGCCAGCTGGATCGCTTCAATTTTCTTCTTCTCCGCCTGTGCATCACCGGCAGACCGGCTCCCGCCCCTTGAAATTTCCGCGACCCCAACGGTTACCCCGCCTCCAACCGAAACCATCATCTGGTTTCCTCCCACGAACACGCCAACAAGCCTGCCGACGCCGAAACAGACTCCCACACCCAACAACATGCCAGATCTGGGTAAAATCCTCTTTCAGGATGACTTTTCATCACCCGGATCATGGACGCTGGGGAAAACATCTGCTGGCGCGATCGCCCTCGGGATCAATGAGCTCACAATTGCCATCCACGAACCGCACGCCTACGTATACAGCGTCCGTCAGGAACCTGTCCTGGATAATTTTTATCTGGAGATCACGACAAGCCCCACGCTTTGCCGGGATGAAGATGAATATGGCATATTGTTTCACATGACTTCTCCAGGTGACTTCTACCGCTTTTCCCTCTCTTGCGATGGACGTGCGCGTCTGGATCGGGTAGCTGGAGGAACGGCATCGTCCCCACAGCCCTGGCTGTTCAGTGGCGTGGTGCCATCCGGCGCTCCGAGCATCTCTCGCATTGCCGTCTGGGTGAATGGCGCTGAGATGCGGTTCTTCGCGAATGCGGAGTTCTTGTTTACAGTCTCCGATTCGATGCTTCCTGCTGGAAATCTGGGTGTCTTCGCCCGTTCAGCGGGAGAAACTGCAGTCACCGTGAATTTCTCCGAGCTGCTTGTCCGGGAGATCAACCAGTAAACCAATGTCCAGGCCGATCCCCGAAAGGAAAAATAAACGGACGTTTGTGAACAGGCTCAACGACCTGGATTCGAGGAGCTGGATCAAGTTTCAGAAGTCCTGGTTTGTTCACAACCCTCCCCCGAGAGGGAAGGAAGTGCTTCGACATCCTGCCAAATTTCCTGAAAGCCTGGCTCAAGAATTCATCGAATTCTTCACCAAGCGCGGTCAGGTCGTGATCGATCCGATGGTAGGGACCGGGAGCACCCTCCGCGCGGCCCTGCGGGCGGGCCGGAACAGCTATGGCATCGAACTCAACCGGGCATACGCCGATCTGGCCGCGGAGCTGGTTGAAAAGGAGCGAAAAATCCTGGGAGAGGACGCCGCCGCGCTGATCGCAGAGGTGATCCACGGAGACGCCAGTCAGATAAAATTTTTAATTGAAACTCATCAGATTCCATCGATCGACTATGTCCTGACATCACCCCCGTATTGGGACATGCTCCACGCCCGCGGCGCCCAGACACAGCGAAAGCGGAGAATCAGCGACACATTGGATACCTATTATTCAGACCATCCGGCAGATCTGGGCAATATCCCAGACTATGATCAATTCCTTGGGCGGCTTGCCGCGATCTATTCGGATTTGAAACCATTCCTGCGGACAGGGGCCTATCTTACGATCATCGTCAAGAATATCAAGAAAGGCGGGAGAGTCTATCCCCTTGCCTGGGATCTGGCAAGCCGGTTGAGCAAGGTTTATGCGTTGAAAGACGAGCGCATCTGGTGCCAGGATGATGTACCTCTGGCGCCGTATGGCATGGGAAGCGCCTGGGTCAGCAATACTTTCCACCATTATTGCCTGCAATTCCGGAATGAATGATTGAATCTGGGAGGGAGATGGCCCAATCGAATCCGGCGTGAAAGCTGACAATCGCGATGTATAATATCCAATCAATATCCCCCCGCACTCATCATCTTTCCAGGAGGTATTCCCAATGAGCTCCGATTTCTCTATCGATGTGTCCTCCCTCCAGGGTCGTGTCCCGATCACCCTGTTGACGATCAAAGGTGATATCGATGCCAACACGTACGAGAGGCTTCAGACAAAAGCAGAAGAGGTTTTTTCCAGCGGGACCCGTTACCTGCTGCTTGACTTATCCTCTGTTCCATACATCTCGAGTGCCGGGATTCGCGCTCTCCATAGCCTGTTCAATTTAATGCGTTCCGGATCAACGGAAGATAGCGAAGAAGCGGTCTATAAAGGCGTCAGGGATGGCACCTACAAGTCCCCACACCTCAAGCTTCTAAACCCCACCGAAGGTGTCAGCCGGATTCTCTCGATGTCTGGCTACGACATGGTCCTTGAAATTCACAAGGATCTGCAAGAAGCGGTCAATTCATTTTGATTTTTCCCCTTTACAAAATATGAATTAAGTGTACAATTGTTCTAATTCCGGTAAGTGCCCTATGTTCTGCCCCGGTCGGCGTTCGCCCGGAACTGATGACAGACCGCTTACCGAAAAGGAGCCTCTATGTATCACACAATCATTATAGTAGGTAATCTTGGGCGTGATCCCGAGATGAGGTACACCCCCTCTGGACAGGCTGTCACGAACTTTAACGTGGCGACCAGCCGCCAGTACACAGGTTCGGATGGCAACCAGGTCAAGGAAACCATCTGGTTCAGGGTTTCCACCTGGGGCAAGCAGGCCGAGATCTGCAACCAGTACCTGAAGAAAGGCAGTAAGGTCCTGATCGAAGGGCGGCTAAAACCAGACCAATCCACGGGTGGCCCGCGTATTTGGACCCGTCAGGATGGCACTTCGGCAGCGAGTTATGAAGTGAACGCAAACACAGTCCGCTTTCTCTCCTCGCGGGCGGAGGATGAAAGTGGATACATGGCTGGCGAATCCGAGAGTCTCGCTGAGAGCGAAGATATCCCCTTCTAGCAGGCTTCAAAATTCAACGGATCTGTATTCGACGGATGTGGGTAATAAAGCCCTGTTCGGAGGAGATCCATTTTCCCGACGCACCTGAGGTAGGGCGGAGCATTGCTCGATTGATAGTAATCCTCCGCTTTGCCTCGTTGTCCAGGGATTTCTTCGCGTTCATACCCAACCAGGAGCAAACCCATGACAGATAAACCTCAGAAACAACCCCCTCCTACGATGCCGCCGCTGGTGGTCCCTGAAGACCTTCAGGCGATATACATCAACCTTGTCCGGATTGCCCACTCGCCTTCTGAGTTGGTCTTTGACTTCGCCCACCTGCTCCCTGGCGTCAGCCCCTCCCGGGTGCTCACCCGGATCGTCATGTCTCCACTGGGCGCCAAACTATTCCAGAAAGCATTGACCGATAACCTGACTCGCTACGAGTCCACCTTTGGGGAGATCCAACTCCCCGGCTCTAAATCCCTCGCGGATTTCTTATTCCGCCCTCCTCCCTCCCCCGATGAATCGGGAGATCAGAAAGAGTAATAAAAAGGTGTCAGAATGGAAAAGCTGGAAGAGATCGCCGAACGGATCCATCAGGAATTCGAAGCCGCCACCGCTTCTCGTGAGCGCGCCCTCACCCAGGCGAGGACCCTTACCCGGCACTGCGCTACTGCAATCCGCGCTGTTCACCGGGACGAACATGAAACTGCCCAGAATCATCTATCCGAGGCTGCGCACCTCGCCCAGGCACTGCATACCGACCTCGCCAGCTACCCGGAGCTATATTATGCTGGTTTCACTCAGGATGCTTTGAAAGAATTCGCGGAAGCCAGCATTTTCTTCGCACTCGTCAGAGATGAAACACTGCCCTCCCCTCAGGAGCTGGGCCTGGAAAATGCCGCCTATCTGAATGGGCTGGCTGAATCCGCTGGAGAGCTGCGCCGCCGGTGCCTGGATATCTTGCGCCATGGCTACTCGGAAGAAGCCGAACGCCTGATGGCACACATGGACGACATCTACTCCGTATTGACCACCATGGATTATCCTGACGCCATCACTGGAGGGCTGCGGCGGCAGACGGATATCGTCCGCAGCGTCACAGAGCGCACACGCGGGGATCTGACCCTCAGCCTCCGCCAGGAGCATCTCGAAAACACCATGAAACGCCTGGAGACTCGGCTGGAGCGCGAATGAGGAACATCCGGGCCTCGGAACTTGGGACCTACCTTTTTTGCCAGCGAGCCTGGTGGTACTGGCGCCAGGGATACGAACCGGGCAACCTGGAAGAGATGATCTCTGGCACGGAGCTTCATTTCCATCACGCCCGGCTCACTTGGCTCAGCCGATCTGTGCGCATGCTGGCGATAGGGCTGCTTGTGCTCGCATTTGTTCTTGGAGTTTTATATTTTACGGGGATCGCCGGATAGTTGCCATGATCTTCACGATCGCCGGGCTGATTGTCATTGGGCTGATTCTGCTTGTAATCTCGTCACGCCAGCGTCGATCTCTCGGACTCCCGGCCGGACGGGTTGTCTATTCCGATCAGAAGCTGTGGGGAAAACTTGAAAAACCTCTGTACTCCCCTCAGCTGCGATTGGTCGGGAAACCCGATTATTTAATCCGCAAGGGTGCAGCTCTGATCCCTGTGGAGGTCAAGTCCCGGCGCCCGCTGCAGTCGCCATCCGAATCTCATCTTTTTCAACTGGCAGCATACTGCCTGCTTGTGGAACATGCCTTTGGAAAACGCCCTCCGCAAGGGATTTTGAGCTACCCGGACGGCGCTGTCGCGATAGACTATACGCAGGAGCTGGAATCCAGGCTCATCCGGCTGATCGAAGACATCCGAACCAAGGACAGATTCGATAGTGTAGAGCGTTCCCACGCGTCTCCCGCTCGATGCCGCTGCTGTGGATTCAACGCCATTTGCGATCAGGCACTGGTATGATCTGACCAATTTGGTGAAAATCGAGACCAGATAACTCGTTTATAATAAAAATTATGTCAGAAAAACTCCCCCGGTTTCAGCACATCGCTGTCGCGCCTCACCCGCATATTCCTGAAGCCGTGGAGGAGACTGAAAATGTCGTTTCCTTCCTGCGCGAAAACGGCCTCCGGGCGACAGCGGGGATGCTGTATGACGAACACCTCCGCCAGGATTTGATAGGCGGAGTATTCGATCTGCTGATCGCCCTGGGAGGCGACGGGACCATGTTGCGCGCGGGACACCTGTGTGGGCCTTGCGACATCCCGATTTTGGGTATCAACATGGGCCGTTTCGGTTTCCTCATGGAAATCAAGCAGAACCAGTGGCGAGAGGCGGTCTTGAGGCTGGTCCAGGGTGATTTCTGGCTGGAGAAGCGGATGATGCTCTCCGCGGAGCAAATCCGCGCCGGCGAGATCCTGGGGGCTTGGGATGTTGTCAACGAAGCCGTCGTCAGCCGGGGAGCAATCGTCCGTCCAGTACAAATGGATGCCAGCGTCGATGGGCGTTTCCTGGCGACTTACGTCGCCGACGGCCTGATCGCTTCCACTCCGACGGGATCGACCGCATACGCCCTGGCTGCCGGCGGGCCGATCTTACCCCCAGAGCTGCGGACGATTCTTCTTGTCCCGATCGCTCCACACCTTTCGATCGACCGTGCGATTGTCCTGGCTGAAGGATCCTCCGTGAGCATTGTGGTGCACACTTCTCACCAGGCAGTGCTGAGCATCGATGGACAGCCGCCCGTTGAGCTGCTGGACGAAGATTCCGTAGACGTGCGGGCGAGCGATCACACACTGAAGTTCGTTCGGTTTCAGGATCCGGGCTATTTTTATCGCAATCTGACTCCTCACATGAGCCAAAATCCATCGACTGGAAATTCACGATGACTTCCGAACCAACAATGCTTTATTGTGCCAACCACCCGGATGTAGAAACGGGTCTGCGATGCAATCGCTGTGAAAAACCAATCTGCGTGAAGTGCGCTATCCTCACCCCAACCGGATACCGGTGTGTGGATTGTGTGCGTTCACAGCAAAAGATTTTCAACACGGCAGTCTGGTTCGATTATCTCCTGTCGATCCCAATCGCTATTATCCTGGCGTTCATCGGCAGCAGCCTAACTTCTCGCATCGGTTTTTTCACAATCTTCATCGCCCCGGTTGCAGGGGTCGTGATTGCAGAAGCGATCCGCTTCGCAATCCGCAAACGGCGGTCGAAGCGCTTATTCCAGCTCAGTGCTGGAGCGGCAGCTGTAGGCGGTTTGGTGCCTCTGGCCGTGAATTTATTGACGCTTAATCTCGGCCTGTCGTTAATCTGGCAAATCGCTTTCACCTTCATTGTTACTTCGACGGTCTATTACCGGCTGGCGGGCATCCGGATCTAGTCGCTGGCTGTTGAGTCGCCTATGCTCGCAGAATTGCACATTGAGAATTTCGCCATCATTGACCGGCTTGACCTGAGCTTTAGCCCCGGGTTGATCACATTCACCGGGGAGACTGGAGCGGGGAAATCGATCATCATCGACGCTGTTGAGACGCTCATTGGCGGGCGCGCGGATGCAAGCATGATCCGGACAGGTGCGAACCGGGCTGTTCTTGAAGCCACTTTCCGCATTGATCCGGTTATTCAGGATGCCATCCTCACCCTCCTTGAGCGGGAAGACCTTCTCGACAACAGAGAATATTTCTTCATCGGGCGTGAAATTCGGGCCGAGGGAAGAAGCATCGCCCGATTGAACGGCAGATCTGTTAATGCGGGATTGCTGCGCGAAATCGGCGAGCTGATCGTGGATGTGCACGGGCAGTCGGAGCACCTCTCTCTGCTGAGAGTTCGCGAGCATCTGCATCTGCTCGATCGGTTTGCGGAGAGCGAACCATATCTGGATGCATATGGTAAGACCTATCGCCAGCTCGCTGCGGTGCGAAGAGAGTTGAAGGACCTGCGCCAGGCGGAGAGCGAGGCTGCACGCCGGATCGACCTTTTGACGTATCAGATAAATGAGATTGAAGCTGCCCGGCTGAACCAGGGAGAAGAAGAGCAGCTTCTTGCCGAGAGACTGCGTCTGGCGAACGCGGAGAACCTCGCCAGGCTCGCACAGCAGGCGTTGATCGGACTGGATGAAGGTACCCCAGAATCACCCTCTGCCATGGACTTATTGGGCCAGGTTTCTGACGCGATCAAGGACCTCGCTCGAATCGATCCCTCTCAGAATCACTACGCGGATGTTGTGGAAGAAATTTTTTCCCGGCTGGCTGAGGTCGCACGGGAACTGCGCACCTACCTGGAAGCGATCGAATACAACCCGACCCGGCTGGACCAGGTTGAAGAGCGATTGAACCTCCTCCACAACCTGAAGCGCAAATATGGTGGATCAATCCCGGGAATACTCGCCTTCGCTGAGAATGCACGCCGGGAAAAAGATAAGACCCTGCACGTCGGAGAACGCATCTCCGCGCTGGAAATCGAGGAGAAAGAATTGCTGGAGCTTCTCGGAAAGCAAGGCAAGGAGCTGTCGGAGTTAAGGCAGGCAGCTGCCAAGAAACTCGAAGCACAAATCGAGAAAGAGCTTACCGAGCTGATGATGTCAGGAGCGCAATTTCAAGTTGATTTTCAGATTGTACCCGATCCGGATGGCGCGCCGCTCCCCTCCGGTGAGCGGGTAGCCTTCGATGCCACCGGCTTCGACCGGGTTGAGTTCTTGATAGCTCCCAACCCCGGGGAAGGGCTCAAGCCGCTCGTGAAGATCGCCTCCGGCGGTGAAACCTCTCGATTAATGTTGGCTCTCAAGAACGTACTCACCAGGGCAGACCATATCCCGACTCTGATTTTCGATGAGATCGACCAGGGGATTGGTGGCCGCGTGGGGGCTGTGGTCGGTCATAAACTCTGGAATCTGGCTCGCAACCACCAGGTCCTGTGCGTCACCCACCTCCCTCAGCTGGCGGCTTTTGGCGAGCAGCATCTCCAGGTGAGGAAAAGGGTCCAGGCAGGCCGGACCCACACTGAGGTTACAGTTTTGAATGAGAAAGATCGTCTCGAGGAACTGGCCCTGATGCTGGGAGAATCGAGCGAAGCTGCCAAGCAGTCCGCTCAGGAGATGTTGAAAGCGGCGATCGAATTGACCAAAAAATCGTCCAGAATGGTCACCTGATCTGCTGCCTGGGTTCTCAATTTCCTCGATCAGGTTAACCTCCCGGAAATAGTTAATGGATGGACCGGCCTGGCGTGAGATTTGCAATCCTCCCTTTTAGTCTTAACCTGCCATGCCTGCTGTCTATCACATAACGATTTCAAGGCGAAGAAGAAGGACTGCACCCCCTGAACGACGTTTTGTGTCCATCCGGGGAGTGGCGATCGGTGCGGTGGCATTCTTCAGCAGCTTGCTCGCGTTTGGCGTCATTGTTGCTGCATTCTTGCTGATTTCTATAACCAGCGGTCTGCCTTCTATAGATGCCCTCCCGGCTTTATTTGAAGGTGAGAACAGTCTCCTTCGAAATCCAACCCGGATATATGACCGCACTGATTCACACCTGATTGCGACTCTGGAAAACCCCGCTTCAATTGGACATAACTACTTGCGCGTGGGAGGAAATGGTCAGGATTCTTTCCCTCCGGAACTAATCGACGCAGTCATCGCAGCGCTTGATCCGGATTTCTGGGAACATTCGGGATTTTCCTGGTCGACCGCTCCAGAACGTCAGACCCTGGCAGAATTGCTCGTTTCGAATTATCTTCTCTGGAACGAACCTCCTTCCTTGCAGCGGACTTTTCGGCAGCGCATCCTGGCTGCTCAGACGACGGTGAGGTTCGGTCGGGAGAAAATCCTGGAATGGTACTTGAACAGCGCAGATTTTGGTCATTTGATACGTGGTGCAGATGCCGCAGCTCTGACGTATTTCGGGAAACCGGCCTCGCGCCTGAGCGTTGCCGAGTCAGCAATGCTTGCGGCGATTGCCGCAGCGCCAGCGATTAATCCGATCGACGCGCTGCCGGCCGCGCAAGAGAACAAAGACCGCCTGCTGGAGAAGTTGTACGAACAAGGCCAGATCTCACGTGAACAGTTCATCGAATCGCAGGAACAGCTTCTCGTTTTCAGGAAGGACTTCGAACAAAAGGATAATTTCACACAAGCTTTCACCGAATACCTGATCCACCAGCTCCAGGTACTTTTGCCCGCAAGCCGATTGGAAGCTGGCGGTTACAAGATCGTATCAACCTTAGATTTCGATCTGCAGTCGCAGGCAGCCTGTGCGGCTGCACTGCATCTATCGCGCATTCAATCGACTTCTGTAAGTCCACAGGCTGAGCGATCCCTTGATGATTGCGAAGCATCGCGCCTGTTGCCGTCTCCAACGAAGTGGGCGGTTGGGAATCCCTCCAGTTTAGGGGCGCACGTCGTCGTCCTGGATTCTGATACTGGAGAGCTGCTGGCAATGGTCGATCAGGGAGGATCTGGTGTGAAACCCGCTTCCCCACCAGGACGTCCTGCGGGATCTCTGCTCACACCGTTTATCTACCTGACCGCCTTCACGCGCGGGATGAGCCCGGGCACGATGGTCTGGGATATCCCCGCAAACCTTACTGAAGGCGCCGCTGACCTGGAAAATCCGGATGGGAACTTCCACGGCCCCATCCGCATCCGGACGGCGCTGGCTAGTGATTACCTGGTCCCAGCCGTCAAAATCCTGGAACAGATCGGTCCGGACCAGGTCTGGCGGACAGCGCAGCAGTCCGGCCTGCGTTCGCTGGAAATCCCCGTTGGTCCCGATGCCCTCCGGCTCCCCTTCGAGAATGGGCAAGTCCCGTTGCTGGAAATCAGTCATGCCTACGCAGTGTTTGCCAACCGCGGTGACCTCGCCGGTATTGTTTATGAACCCGATCCGCAAAATGCCGACAGTTCTGAAGTCTATCCCCTGTCGGTGTTAAAGATCACAGATTTATCAGGGAAAATCGTGTTGGACTGCAGTGGGGAGTCAGGGGGATGCAGACGTACCAACCGTCGTCTGATCACCTCCCAGCTGGCGTACTTGATGACCAGCATCCTGACTGACGAAGCAGCACGCTGGCCCAGCCTGGGCCACCCAAACTTGCTGGAAATTGGCAGGCCATCCGGTGCAAAAATTGGCCGCACTGCTGCCGGATTAGATACATGGACCGTTGGATTCACACCAGAGCTGGTTGTCGGTGTCTGGGTCGGATCCCCCAAACCTGAGTTGCGGATCCCTGAAGAATGGGCCACGGGACTGTGGCATGCCATCATTCAATACGCCAGCCGGGAGTATCCAGTTGTTGATTGGGCGATGCCGCCCGGTATCAGCCGGTTGAATGTGTGCGACCCTTCGGGGTTGCTGCCAACTGCCGATTGCCCTTCGATCGTCAGCGAGATCTTCCTGAACGGTAGCGAGCCCACTCATGTCGATACCCTTTATAAATCGATTCAAATCAATCGTGAAACAGGCCGGCTGGCGACCATCTTTACGCCCCCAGAATTCGTCGATCGCCAGGTTGTCATGGTCGTGCCCTCCGAAGCTCAATCGTGGGCTGTCGCTGCTGGAATACCCACGCCGCCCGAAGATTACGATGTAGTTGAAGCGCCAGCGGCAAAGAATCCGAACGTTCAAATAACTTCCCCCTCGTTGTTCGAACACGTATCGGGGATCGTGCCGGTCACCGGCCGGGCGGCAGGACCCGGGTTCGAGTCCTACCGCCTTCAATATGGCCAGGGGTTAAACCCTGACACCTGGTCCCAGCTCGGCGAAAACCAGACCGAACCGATTATTGATGGCCGGCTTGGTCTCTGGGATACCAGTGGCCTGACAGGACTCTACGTCCTCCAATTGCTCGTCATCCGCGCTGACGATCAGGTGGAGTCAGCGACGATCCAGGTTTCCGTCGACAATGAGCCGCCGGAGATCACCATCCGGTTCCCTCGAGATGGGGAGGAGATCACCTCGTCGGCGACCGGGTCGATCCCCCTCGAAGTGGATGCGAGCGACGCCCTGGAGCTGGCCGGTGTGGAATTTTTTATGGATGGAGAGCTCGTCGCTAGTCTGAACTCGCCTCCCTTCGCATTTCCATGGCAGATCGTATTTGGCGAACATACCTTCTCGGCGCGCGCCTATGATCGAGCCGGGAACACTGCAGAGGCAGCTGTTCGGTTTAAGGTAAATCGCTAGATCGAGAACAGCATAATAAGGCTCTCCCGGGCCTGGCAGAGGTCCCCGGGAGAGCCAACCAGCGCTTTAAGGATTCAGCTGAATTCTCAGGGCAGTGAACCGACAACCTCGAAAGTCGCCAGGATATTCTCCAGCGCTTCAAAATCCGCTTCCTTCGTGATCTGGATTTCGACCAGGATTAAGAACTGCTGCTGGTTGTCGTGTGGTACGGCGGTGAGGACGATATAG
The DNA here is from genome assembly GCA_964416175.1 of uncultured Anaerolineaceae bacterium. Taxonomy (GTDB): domain Bacteria; phylum Chloroflexota; class Anaerolineae; order Anaerolineales; family UBA4823; genus CAYQDF01. Next base: position 17,969 of record CAYQDF010000017.1, on the reverse strand, counting down.
GCGTTGCCAGTATCCCCGCAGTTCTCGAACAGGTCATAGCGGCCTCGGTACAATGCATCTTCGTAATCGTAGCGTCCCTCCAGCTTGCATTCGTCGATGAAAGCCTGCCGGCGTACGTCGAGCAGGTTCACGTAACCGCCCAACCTCGCCAGGTCGTCAGAAGCCCCAAAGAAGACGCCTGATTCTGACCAGGTGGTGTTATAGGCGTCGAGATCTGCGGCAGCGGAGATCGCCGAGCCGATCGTCTCGTCGCCATCAACCCAGTAGGACCCGTTGACATCTGACCACTCTACCGGGATATCCATCTGGATGGCGCCATAGTCATCGGTGACAGTGACATAGCCTGAGTAGACTCCTGTATTCTCGACGTTCTCGATGACCGCGGGATCAACGTTCTCCGCGAAATTCACGGCGGTCTCGAGCTCGCGCCCATTGATCTGCCCGACCAGGACTTCCGAGGTGGCATATCGGAGCACCTCGATATTGAGCGTGTCATCGGGAGAATGGCTGCGGAGGACGTCGCAGTAATCGGCCATTGTGCCATCTGTCGCCAGGACGAGGTTCTCCAGGGTCGTGATGATGTCGCCGCCGGTGAGGCCGGCCTGGTCCGCTGGAGATCCCGATTCGACGGAGTACACCCAGATACCGGAGAAATTATCGCCAGCGAACGCTTCCCCGTTGACCCCCAGGGATTCTACGTTCTCGCCTTCCCGCAGCTGGTCGATGGCTTCCAACGCCAGATCGCGGTCAATTGCAAAGTACTGGCCGGTCTCGCGTCCACGGTAATTCACGCCGACCACCTTGCCGTTCTCATCGAGCAGAGGACCGCCCGAATTTCCCGGATTGATCCTGGCATCGTGTTCGATAACGTAGTCCAGGGAAGCCCAGGAGGTCTCACCGCCGGCCTGCTCTTTCGAGACAATCCCTTTCGTAAGGGTGTACTGCGGCTCTGCGAGAGGGAAACCCGCAGCATAGACTTCCAATCCGACGTTGATCGGACCCTCACGCCATTCCAGGTATGGAAAATCGTCGCCGTCGATGTCGATCACCGCCAGGTCTGAGCACTCTGAGACTCCCAGGATCTTGGCATTGTATGTCCGGGTTGTATCGCCTCCAATCCAGACCTTCAACAGTGCTGAACCCGTGACGACATGATTGTTCGTGACGGCTATCCCGCTCGGATCAATGATAAAGCCCGAACCGAATCCCGCGGTGTTGTATGAGACTGTAAAGTCAGGGTTGACGAATGTTCCCTGGGATTCGACCTGGATCACCGCACTCTTCGCCTCTTCAAGGGATGAGATCCCGCCACTCTCCGGCGCCTCGGGAGCTTTTGTTTCAACAGGTTCAGATTCCTCGGTTTCCGCAACTTCTGGCGCCTGTGTGACCGATGGTTGGTCCGTCGTTTCGGAACCGCCCGTGCTGCAGGCTGCTCCTACGAGTATCACGAACAAAACGAAACAAAGGAACGGGAAGATTATTTTTGATCTCATGCTATTCTCCTCAGGCGTTTTAATAAAATGGGAAGAAAAACCAACCTTATGTCTCGCTAATTATAAACACGCCGCCCCGTGTTTTCCGGTCTGATTTGTTATCAGTTTTGCAAAGCAGAGAGTATATCAATTAATGAATTTGTATCAAGAGGAGAAATGCCCGCCATTAAGAGTGATTTCCGGGTGATTATTTCTTGATAAGGATCATCACCCGGAAATTAATCCATCCGTTGATGGCAACTTTCGAATCTGGAATTACAGGGATTGTCGACGGTACAGGATAAACGCTGCGATACCGCTCGTCACGGCAGTCAGGACCAGGATCACCTCGACCACGCGCAGGATCGACCTGGCAATGTTGATCTGCCGGACAGGCTGCTGGGAAGCAGCATCGAGAGCGGAGGTGACCTCAAGGGTTTCAACCGGACCAATGGTTTTGGCCTGTTCATCTGGCTCTGCAGGTGGTTCCCCGACCGGAGTCATTTCTGGGCTGACCTGCTCCATCTCTAAGGCAAGCGCAGGCTCCTCCGTAGCTGGTTCCGTCCCCATCACTTCCAGTTCACCTGGAGCAGCACTTTGATATCCTGGTTCCTCACTCTGCTCCAGTGGGGCTGCCGGCGCCATTAAAACTTCTGCACTTTCGGTCGCCGGCGCGCTAAGAACATCCACAGCCACTGTCTTAAGACTCTGAGCGAAGAAGTAATCACTCAGGAACACGAGGACGAACAGGACAGAAGCGAGAGCCGAGGCAAGGCTCAAGATTGGGTAACGCCGTCTCTCGGCGGATCTGTCCTTCACCATCCGCGGTGCCAGAGTGTAATTGCGCGGCGCTCGCATCCTGGGAACACTCCTCAGGACAGCTCGCGTGTTTTTCAATTCCTCGTACGCAACCCGAAGATCCCCCTCTGCCTGTAGCCTGGCTTCCAACCAGCCACGTTCGCGGGGGGTGACCTGACCATCCAGGTAAGCAGATAACATTTCCAGGTCGCGTTCAGAAATCCTGGTTCCCATGGTGCCCTTCTCTATACCAACACATATCTACGACATTTGTCTACATTTCCAGACGTATCGATCCTGGTAAAAGTTCCCTGAACGCCTTGAGGCAATCCCGCAAACGCAGGCGGCCGCGCGCCAGCCGGCTTTTTACGGTGCCCAGAGGTTTGCCAAGTGCAGCTGCGGCTTCAACGTAATCCAAACCCTGGATGTCAACCAGTGTCACAACCACTCGGAACTCCAGAGGCAGTCCTTTCAGGCAGTCCTGGATGGCTTTCGCCAGTTCCGACCGGGCTGCTAACTCCTCAGGAGATTCTCCCGGATCCGCCATCCAGCGCGGGGTCTCAATTTCCTCTCCGGAATCATCCAGCGGCTCAAGGGAAGTCGTCGGGCGGCGTTTCCTTCTGCGCAATTCATCATAGCTGGCGTTCGTGACGATCCGCAGCAACCAGGCTTTGAACGAACCACCCCGAAATCGGCGAAGATTGTTGTACGCGGCGATGAATGTTTCCTGGGTGGCATCATCAGCTGCCTGGGTATCCCCAAGGACACGATACGCCTGGTTGTAAATCGTGTCCTGGTAAGCCAGGATCAGGCGGTTGAATGAATTCAAATCCCCCTTGCGTGCCGCTTCAATCAGCTCTGTCTCATTCATGCCCACGCCGCCTGATTAACAGGAATGCCAGAATTAGACTCCGCCATATGAACAGAATGAGCGCACTGACGCCAATAAGGATTGTGATGAATACTGGCAGGATTGAGGAACCAAGCCAAAGCCCGCGCATCCAGGCAGCCATTGGGACAGCAAAAACTGTCCCAACAACCGGGCGCCACAGCTGGCGGGGATCTTCGACAGTCTTGAGATCGTATAAGTTCAAAGCCGCCGCAAGCAGCAGCCAGGAAGCCGTCAACGGAATGAATATCGGCCAGATCCTTGAACCAGCCGTGGTCAGGGTCCCATGACTAGCAAACCCGACCAACGTCACGATCGTGAAGCCGATCACATCCCCAGCCAGGATTAATCTCCGAAGCGGTTTATTGTTCATCTCCATTATTAATTTTATCCTAATCGAAACGACAGAAACGAGCAAGGGGAACCAGCCTCGAAAATCGCTATTGCTCTAAACAGGAAAGCCAGTTAAAATCTCAACGGAGTGGGTCTTGAATATTTTTGTTCCACCAGACTCAAGATAATCTTACCCTCCCAAGTGTGGCTCGAAAGTTAGGTCAGCCTTATGAATCAACAGACAAGGAATTTATTAATCGCCGTCGGAGCGATCGCTCTTATTGGCTGTCTTTGCATCGCAGTACTTGGAATAGTTGGCCTGGGAGCTTTATTCACAAGCACTACGACAACCAGCGCGCCCACAGTGGACAAATTCACTGCGCCCCCTGAATTGCCGCCGGTGACGGTCGAGCCATTTGATATCGGAGATGATTTACCCACTGCCACATCAACATCCACTGCAACGCCTGACGCTGAGGGATCGGACGTTCCTGCCGAAGCAACGCCGGACCGTTCGACCTCTGAAATCTCTCCTGAGGTCGCCGAAGAGATGGACGAAATCGAGGACCAGGTCGTGGAGTTGCGTGGCTTACAGCCAGCCGGACCTGTCACGCGGGGCTTGTTGACTCCAGCTCAACTCCGCCAGCGTTTGATAGATGATTTCCGGGAGGACTACAGCCCGGAAGAAGCTCGAGAAGATGCAGTCATACTTTCCGTGTTCGGATTGCTTGATCCCGATTTTGATTTGTACAGCTTCTACATCGAGCTCTACAGCGAGCAGATTTCAGGTTACTACGATGACGAAACGAAGGAAATGTACGTAATTCAAGGTGAGGGATTTCAGGGCGTCGAACGCCTGACGTACGCGCATGAATATACGCACGCACTCCAGGATCAAAACTTCGACTTCCAGGATGGATTGAATTACACCGATGAAGCGTGCGAAGAGGATAGTGAACGCTGTGCTGCAATTCAAGCCCTTATCGAAGGGGATGCTTCACTCCTGGAAATCGATTGGTTCTCAAACTTTGCGACCACCCAGGACGCCCTGGAGATCCAGGAGTTTTACAACAACTACGAGAGCCCGGTCTACGACAGCGCCCCTGCATTTCTTAAAGAGGACTTTCTCTTCCCATACACTTATGGTAAGTTGTTTGTGGAGAAATTGTATGATGAGGGGGGGTGGCAGGCGGTTAATCAGGCATATCGTGATCTGCCGGTCACGACTGAACAAATTCTCCACCCCGAACTCTATCCAGAGGATGTACCGGTTCAGATAGATATCCCCGATTTGTCTGAACTCCTGGGGGACGGATGGGAGGAGATCGACAGGGGCGTGATGGGTGAATGGTACACATTTCTCATCCTGGCTTTTGGAGACGACCCATCTTCCCGGATTGATGAAGACATCGCCAGTGAGGCCGCTGCCGGCTGGGCGGGCGATACCTACCTGGTTTATTTCAACCCTGCGAACGGTGAAACTGGAATGGTGCTGGCGCTCCAATGGGAAACCAATAATGATGCAGTTCAGTCCTTCGAGGCATTCCAGGATTACGGGGTCGAGCGATTCGGTACCCCTGAAGATCAAGAATCAGACCATTCGACATGGATGACCACCAGCGGCTACAACGCCATTTACAAGGATGGTTTGAGAACTGTCTGGATCTCTGCTCCAGATTCCGTCAGTGGTACAGCAATTTGGGAAGCCTTGAACAGCCCCTAATGGTTTGAATCATTGGGTTTAAATCATTGATTTAACCGAACAAACTGCATATAATGACATTGTGTGTAGGAAAACCGCCTGGGGGTTATTTTTCCTGCTGATCCTCATTTCGTCAGGTAGGGGGTCTGGCGGACGCGCTCAAACAGACAACTCCTTCTACTACACAGAGACAGGTCACTGGGTCAAAGATAATTTCCTGGTTCATTATACGCGCGTTCCCAACCAGGCAGCACTCTATGGCCTTCCGATCACAGACGCATTTTTCGATCGGCGATTAGGTACTCAAGTCCAATACTTCGAAAAAGCGCGCTTCGTCTTAAATCCTTACAGTTTATCACCGGACCAGATCGATGAAACCCCGCTCGGCTATCTTCTTAAAAAACCTGGGATTGAGGTCGAGTATAAACCTGGACTGGATTCTTGCCGGCTGTTCATCCAGACTGGTTTTGAGGTCTGTTTCGAATTCCTGGAATTTTTTAACCATTACGGCGGGGTCGCCCAGTTCGGTTACCCCATCTCCAATCTCGAGAGGTTGGATGGGAGGATGATCGTTCAGCATTTCCAGATGGCTCGGTTTGAATGGCACCCGGAGTTGCCAGCCGGGTCGCGGGTGGTCCTGGGAGATCTGGGAAAAGAATATTTCGAGAAAAATCACGAAGACCCGCGTCTGCTCTTCCCGAACCTCGAAGGCGCGCGTCTCCTACCAGTGAGCGACCTCTCTGTGAAGGCGTTTCCCGGCGAAGCGGTGTTGTCATTGGATGGTGTTCAGACACTCTACGTCAGAGTTGAAGACCAGAGCCGAAACCCGGTATCGAATGCAAAAATCAACTTCACCGTTTTTATGCCGGATGGGACCACAGTTCACCATTCCATGGCTCCCACAGACTCGAGTGGGTATACCAGTGCAGCATTCCAATTCCACTCTCCCGGTCCAGGCGTGATCCGGATCGAAATCTTCGTCCGATTCGCAGAGTTTGAGAGCCAGACGCGGACTGGTTTTTACATTTGGGGGGAATAAGCTCCTGCCAGATTCCTACGAAGGCGAGGATTCTCCCCGAATCTGATTGAGTAACGCCTGATAATCATCCCGGTTTGGAGGGTCGAGTTCCAGGATTTCTTCGATGATCTGGATCGCGGCCGGGCGGTCCCCGGATTCAACAGCCTGTTCTCCCATCGCATCCAGGTGCCGAATAGCATCTGCTTTCCGTCCGAGCGCCTTATAATTTTCGATGAGGTTCCAACGCAAAAGAGGCTGTTCGGGATATTCAGAGGAAAGCCTCTCCAGAAATTCTGTCGCTTTCTGAATTTGCCGCGTGGATCGAAGATACAATAAATAATCCTCGAGCTCTTCCTGTGCCCTTGCATGCTGCGCCAGCCGCAGGTTGACTTCGACCAGGTTTTCCCGCGCGCGCGTGTCCCCGGGATCGATACTGCGGATCTGGTCATAATTCTTCAACGCGTTTCGCCAGTCCAGACTCTGCAGGCTTATGTCCGCGAGGCTGTGCAGGATCGTGATAATAAGATCCCGATTCTTTCCATCTGACCGGGCAAGGTCCAGGGCTTTAATATACGCCCCGCGCGCATGATCCAGATCGGCCAGGTTGTAATACACCTCCGCCAGATCAAGATACTCCTGGACAGCTTCCTCTCGCCTGCCAAGCGATTCAAGGATCTCAATCAGGCGAATCCGCCCGTTCAGATTCATAGGTGCGGTGCGAGTGACGCGCTTTAATATCTGGATGGCACGATCGGCTTCCCCTCGGGCGCTGTAAGTCTGAGCAATCGTGATGAATTTGGTGATCGCTTCTGGAATCTTGTCCTGCTGGAGCAGGAGTTCCCCCATATAAGTGTGCAACGGCAGATAGGTGGGCGCATGCTGCAAGGCAAAATATGCCTCTTCCATTGCAGACCGCATGTACCCCTGGCGCGCTAATTTATGGATGCTCAGGATCGACGCGATGATTCGACTGCCGCTTGCCTGGCTGATGACTTCTCCCAATGGGATCACCGGACCATCCTTCACCTCGATCTGGAAATCTCTCCGGGCCTGCTCCAGTCGCTCGCGCCAATCTGAGCGTTGCAGGAGGTCAGCCACTGTGTCACAAACTCTGGCGTTCGATTCTGGTTCTGTTTGCCTGGAAACAGCTTCGATCAGCGGTTCATAGAGCTGATAGATTTCTTCTCTCATTTCAGGCGGGACAACCTGACCATCGGCGTAACGCAGCGCCCGCAAGTATTCGAGCGCTGCTTCATCTTCACGCCCCATTTTTCGATAATTAACTCCGAGGAGAAGGTGAGCTCCAAGCGAATATTCATCGGAATCGGCAGCTTTGTTGAGATAACGAACGGCGCTTTCAAGCCGCCCACCTTCCGACCGGATGAATCCCAAATCGTAGTATACCGCCGCGTGATCCAATCCCGATTCGACTGCCAGTTCCAGCTCATCGGCAGCTTTGTCCTCGAAACCCTGGCTTTGATAGTCGATTGCTCTGCCGAGATGCGTCCGCATCTTATCTTTTCCAGTTTTCTTGGTGAACAGGGATTTCTGAGTTCCTCGGAGAATTGCCTGGAATCCTTTGGTCGGCTCCTGGAGGTCTTCCTGGTTGTTTTCGATCGATTCGAAGACCAGGCCCGCCAATACTTCCAGCGATCTTTGAAGCGCTTCCTGAATCGGATCGGCTGCCTTCGATTTCTGGCGAACTGATTTCGCCTCCCCTGCATTCCCAGGAACCTGCTCCCGGAACCGGTTGCGATCCAGCTTGGCTCGAACGGGTTGTGGGAGGGATATTCCCTGCGATATTAATTCGAGCGTTCGTTTAGCTTCTTTACTATTAGGGTCAATCGTCAACGCGCGTTGAATTGCCTTGACTGCATTGTCAGCCTGCCCTTTCTGCTGGAACAGGCTCGCGATTGTCAGATATTCTGTCACCGCCTGTTTCTTCCGCCCCTGGCGTTCATAAATGACCGCCAGCCGGGAATGTGCGGAGAGATTACCGGCATCAACCCGCGTTACCCGCGCGAGATTTTCGATTGCCCTTTCGACTTCCCCCAGATTGAGATAAAGCTCTGCTGCCCGTAGAGACGGACGCGGTACTTCAACTACATTCTCGATCAATTCCGCTATCTGTGCAATCTTTTCAAACGGGAGGGGGTCGTCAGGATTGGATTCACTCGCTTGTCGATAATAATTGAGGGATTCTTCATACCGTCCAAGTTCGAACATCGCCAGGCCCATGCTGATCAGCGCTTTGGAATCTTGAGGCGCCAGCTCCAGGGCTCTGCGGTAATGCGCAGCGGCCTCTTCCCATTTCTGATCCCAGGCAGCTGTGTGGCCCTGGTTCAAGGCTTCTTGAATGCTGTTCTGGCTCATGGTCATCCTTTCCCGTTGGACGAATGGAATTCTTCGATTGCCCGGACATCGAACCAATTTGGCCCGTAGCGCGCCTCGGTAGCCAGAGGAGCTTTCAAGGTGTATGCTGATTCCATCACCTTTCTGACCAGACCTGCGGTCTCCTTCAACTCCGCCTGTGGACACTCCAGAACCAGCTCATCGTGGACTTGCAGGAGCATTCGGGCAGATAAACCAGCTTCTCTCAATGCCTCCGGAACCCTGATCATCGCTATTTTCAGAATGTCAGCTGCGGTGCCCTGGATTGGTGCATTGATGGCTTCTCTTTCCTCCCGGTTGCGAATGCTCGGATTGCTCTGGGTTCTTAATCCGGGGAAGTAGCGCCGGCGTCCAAGTAAGGTCTCTACATAACCCAGATTCGCTGCTTGCTGCTTCAACCCATTGAGGAATTCCTTGACCTCCGGGAACTGCCTGAAATAGGCTTTGACGAAGTCTTCCGCTTCCGCCAGCGTCATGTCCGTCGAGCGAGATAGTCCGAAAGGACTCATGCCGTAAATCATACCGAAATTGATCCCCTTAGCCCGACTCCGCTGGGTCGGTGTGACCTGGTTGAGCGGAACACCGAAAATCGCAGCAGCGGTTGCGGTGTGAATATCCTGTCTGTCCCGGAAGGCTGCCAGCATCGCCTGATCGTTTGCCATGTGGGCGACAATGCGCAGTTCAACTTGAGAATAGTCCACGCTCAAGAGGTAGTATCCCGGATCGGCGATGAATGCCTTGCGGATCTGCCTTCCGAGCTCGGTCCGGATGGGAATATTCTGCAGGTTGGGCTCTGAGGATGCGATCCTTCCCGTCACCGAACCAGCCTGGTTGTACGAGGTATGCACCCGTCTGGTCCTCGGATTGACTTGAAGCGGCAGGGCATCCACGTAAGTCGATTTCAGCTTGGATAATTCCCGGTAATCGAGGACCCAATCAACCACAGGATGCTCGCCACGCATGGCCTCTAAAATTTCTGCTGCGGTCGAATAGAATCCTGAAGAGGTACGCTGGGTGCGATTCGGCGGCGACAACCCCAGCCTTCCAAACAGGGCTTCGGAAAGCTGTTGAGGTGAATTAAGGTTAAATACCCAACCGGTTTCTCGGAAGATCTCCGCTTCGATATTCTTCAGCCGGGCGTTTAGATCGGCAGACATCTCGCGTAAAAATTCCGTGTCAAGCGCGATCCCCGTCATCTCCATGTCGGCCAGGACGGGGATTAAGGGCATCTCTATTTCCTCGAACAGCGAGGTCGCCTGCCTCTCCGCGAGCTCCTTCTCCAGCTGTGGAATCAGGCGCAGCGGCATTACCGCGTCCGCAGCTGCGTACGCAGCTGCTTCAAAGACCGGAACTTCTGCCATACTGCGTTGAGATTTTCCTTTTCCAATCAACTCCTCAATGTCGGTCATCTTCGCATCCAATCTGACCCACGCCAGATTCTTCAGGCCGAGGTTTCTGGATGTCGGATTGACCAGCCATTCGGCGATCATGGTATCGAAAGTAAGCGGATTTACTCGTAAGCCATACCGCGCCAGGATCACATAATCATATTTGAGATTATGTCCGACCTTCCGCAGACTGGTATCGGTCAGCGGTCTTGCCAAAGCATCCAGGACCATTTGAAGCGGCAGCTGTTCACGATCTGGATGGTGATGCCCGACAGGGATGTAATAGCCAGTTGCGGGGTCCAGGGCCAGCGAGATGCCGACCGGCTCAGCCCGCATTTGATCGGTGGAGGTTGTTTCCGTGTCGAAAGAGACGACCTGGGCATGCTCGAGCCTGGCGACAAGCTCCTCCAAAGCCTGTGCAGAATCGACAATACGAACCTCCGGTTGAGAGGCAGACGAGATTACTGCGAACCTTTCGACTGGTTCTGCAAACATGTTTAACTGTGTACCCGGCGCCGGAGCCCTTTTCCCTTGGTTTTCGACCAGCTCTGTCAGGCGAGATAACAAGGAACGAAATTCCAGCTCCCGGAATAATGCTTCCACCTTTTCCGGGTCAAACCGCTCAGTCTTGGCTGCCTCAAGATCGAAGCGGACCGCGAGGTCCGTGACGATCTTCGCCAAGTTGCGACTCAGAAATGCGTTCTCCCGCCCGTCTTCGAGCTTAATCCGCACATTTCCTTTGAGTTCATCGAGATGCGCGTAGATATTTTCCAGCGTTCCATATTTGGACAAAAGCTCGACAGCGGTTTTTTCTCCGATGCCAGCCACTCCGGGGATGTTGTCAGACTTATCCCCGACGAGAGCCTTGAAATCAACGATCTGATCTGGACGCACGCCGAACACATCGATGACGTCCTTCTCAAGGTAGTCCCTGGAGTCAGCAAGCGATTTCCCGGGCAGGCTGACGAGGATGCGGTCCGTCACGAGCTGCAAAAGATCTCGATCACCCGTGATGATTTTTACTCCAAGACCGGCTTCGACAGCGGACCGGGCCAGGCTACCCAGCACGTCATCTGCCTCGTAACCTTCGACTTCCAGCCGGGGGATGTTGAATGCGTCTACGAGCTGCCGGATCCGTTCGATCTGAACCTGGAGCTCATCGGGCATTTTTGCGCGCGTGCCTTTGTATTCTTTGTAGAGATCATCCCGGAATGTTTTTCCCGTATCGAAGGCAACAACCAGATATTCCGGCTTTTCTTGATCCAGGATTCGGAGCAGGACGCTCGCGAAACCATACACTCCGGCTGTAGGTTCACCAGACCGAGTTACCCACTGCTCTCCTCCCCCTCTCGTCAAGGCAAAAAACGTCCGGTAAGCCAGAGCGTGACCATCGATCAGGTACAATATCGGGGGCATGCAACCATTCTTTCAGAAATACGTTCGCCACCAAATTTTATCGCAAGATCGAAGAGGGATAATCCTTTCATGCTTTCAATCTCGTGAGGCGCAATTGAGTGTATCACGGGCCGAAAGTCGCTGCAAGGCGGTTGACAATCTCATTTGAACATGATAATTTTATATAAGGATGTGTCAGGCGATGCGTATAGGTCTTCTCCGGTTGTGTCAGCTAATGCTCATCGGCCTGATAGCCTGGGGTGGTCAACCAGTCGCCGCGCAAGAAGCCGAAGAAAAACCGAAGCGGCAGACAACGATCGTCGTCGATTCTGCCGAGTATGAATGGTGGTTGATCCGCTGGACTGATAACTTAATCGTGTGCCAGCTTTTCATCAATCACGAAGGTTTACCCTTGGATGGAGAGATCCTCGAAGGGTGCGGGCAGGAGACCTATACGACCTGGAAAGCCACCCCTCCCTGCAAACAGGCTGAGGAAGGTAAATCGACTTTTCGCTGTCCTGGTTATTACGCCTACTTTGCGGGTCATCAATTGGGAAGGAAGGAAGTCGTCGTCGATCTACCCCCGCCGGCTGTCTGGCTGACCATCACCGGCTGTGATCTGAGCCCGCCTCAGAATTTTTGCCGGCAAATCCCAAAGCTGGTCCTGACCGGAGAAGAGCCCCTGCCGAACGAAACGATAACGGCGATTCACATTGTCATGAATGGGGTAGAACAAACCTGTGAAAACAATGTCTGTGAAATCTCCTTAAAACCCTCCCCACTTGGGGGTACACCGATCGAATTTTGGGCAGACTCAAGTTTTGGTGATTCAAGCCAACATTTCACCGGTCTCGTCCGAGTCCTGGAAAGCGGGGTTTCCCAGGACCCCTCCCAGGAAGGCTGGTATATTGATGTGCTCAGCCCTCAGTGGAAAGGAGGTCCCATTGAGAGCTGTGCTCAAGTCTGGCAGGCATTCCCTCCGCCAGGCGGACCGCCGTTGTGGCTGTCCACCCCTGCGGAAGATACTCTGTTGGCTTCTGATGAACCCTACCAATACCTCGCCGGGAGGCTGATTTTTCAGGGACTGGTAGACGCCTCAGATTGCCCTAACAATGGGTTGCTTGCAAATGGCTATGCCGATGCCTGCGGGTTAGCCAGGGCCAGACCAATGGTCGATCTATGGCAGAACCAATTCGATCCCCAGATCCTGAGCGTCTCCCGGGAGCTCGGACTCCCCGCCCGCCTGATGAAGAATATTTTTGCGCAGGAAAGCCAGTTCTGGCCGGGAACATTCCGGGTGGTGAAGGAGAATGGTTTGGGGCAGTTGACTGACCTGGGGGCAGATACCGTACTGCTCTGGAATGCTTCGTTCTTCAACCAGTTTTGCCCCCTGGTCCTGGCTGAAGAAGCCTGTGCGAGCGGCTACCTGAGGTTGGAAGACGACGAACGTGAGATTTTAAGGGGGGCTCTGGCGAATGAGGTAAACGCCGATTGCGCTGACTGCCCGGCAGGCGTTGATCTGACTCACGCCAATTTCAGCGTGATGTTATTTGCCCAGGGGATCCTGGCGAATTGCGGACAGGTCGGTCAGACGATAACAAACGCCACGCAGGCACTCCCTGGCGAAATCAGCAGCTACGAGGACCTCTGGCGATTTACCCTTGCGAACTACAATGGGGGTGCCGGCTGCCTGGCTTATGCCATCCACACGACCTGGTCCCTGCGCGAACCACTGGATTGGGCACACGTTTCCACACATCTGACCCCACCCTGTCGGGGAGTGATCGGCTATGTGGAATTGACTTCACGGTAGATTTATCGCTTCAGGCTCCGGATAAGAGCAAGAAACTCCTCCCACTCTTCTGTAAAAAAATGTACGGTGACGTTGCCCATTTCCAGATGGTAGGTGATCTCTCCATCCGGTTCTTCGACGCGCCAGACCTGGTAATTGTCGCTCTCAGCAATAATCTCCGTTTTAAAATCGGATCGCTCGGCTGACATGTTGACCTCCGATCCCATCATGGAGCTGGTAGAACGAACCAGGGATTGACGAACCCCCCCAGGTAGCGTACTTCAAAATGCAGGTGTGGGCCAGTAGATCGTCCGGTGTTCCCGGCTGCTCCAATGTATTGGCCCTGAAGCACGCTTGCGCCGCAGCCAGCGCGAATTGAGCTCAGGTGAGCGTACAAAGTCTGGTACCCATTTCCATGGTCGATCATGATCATGTTCCCATAGCCACCCAGAGCGGGACCGGAAAATACAACGACGCCGCTGTCAGCCGCATAGACAGCTGCCCCAAACCCAGCTGCGATGTCGATCGCCAGGTGACCAGACCAGTAATCGTTGCCCGAGAGATAATGATTGTCTGCCGGCCAGATAAAGCCGCCCGTACCGTAAGCGCCTTCATATCCCCCCTCACAGGTGCCAGCCCCGTAGAGTGAACTCGATACACCTGCCTGCCCGCGTGGGATGGTCGGTACGATCCACTGCCGGAATTCTCGATGACCACCCGGCACCATCACATAGATCCCCGGCTCGACGACCGGATTGGTCAGGTCGAGCTTGTTCCCTGACCACCCCAGAATGTCTTCGACCTTGGCCTCGAACCGCTCCGCAACGCCGGCAATCGTATCGCCCTCCTGCCATTGGTATAGAACGCCATCGACAGGAGGGATGACCAAGACCATCCCCGGAGAGAGCTGGTCCGGATTATCGTTCAGAATCTCGTAATTGGCCCAGAGCACTGATTCCGGGGTCACGCCAAATGCCTGGGCGATACCGAACACTGAGTCGCCTTCTACGACCGTATAATCTATCGGATCCTGCCGTGGACGGGTAGGAATCGTAGTATGCAGGTTTGTCTCTCTGCGGATGGCTGCCTGTTGCGCGGTCAGAGGGACAAGCTGAGGCAGGGCAGCCGTGCTGCCCGGTGTTTGGAGCTCAGAATCCGCCTGGGAATCCGTCAGTTCAACATTGGCTGCAGCTGCAGTCGTCCCGCGCCACGCTAAATAGACTGCAAACCCTACCATAACCGCCGCCAGGATCCACGCCCCCCAATAGACCCATCTGTTCACTCTGGGAGGACGGAGCTCGGTCTCTTTGATCATAAATCGATCATAGGTTCGCTTCGTGGAGCGTCTCCAGAAATTCCTGATTGTCTGCAGTCTTGGCCAGACGCTGTAAGATCGCTTCGGTCGCAGTAGCGGAGTCCATCCCGGCGCCATGCGGGGGTGATGTGATCATCTGGTCAAACATCCTGCGCATTAACCAGACCCGAGGGGTGATGTCTGGTCCCAACAGTAATTCTTCCCGCCTGGTGGAGGACCGCTCAATATCGATCGCTGGGAAAATCCGCCTCTCCTGCAATTTACGGGAGAGGTGCAATTCCATGTTGCCTGTGCCTTTGAACTCTTCGTAGACGACATCATCCATGCGCGAGCCGGTGTCGATCAGACAGGTCGCGAGGATGGTCAGCGAACCTCCTTCTTCGATGTTGCGGGCGGCGCCGAAGAACCGTTTGGGAGGGTACAGGGCGGAAGGATCAATCCCGCCAGATAGAGTCCGCCCGGAAGGAGTGACGACAAGATTATATGCCCGTGCCAGACGAGTGATCGAATCCATCAAGATAACGACGTGCCGTCCGATTTCGACCAGGCGTTTCGCCCGTTCAAGGACCATTTCGGCCACGCGTACATGAGAGGTCACAGGCTCATCGAATGTGGATGAGATCACCTCCGCGTCCACGGACCGATCCATATCGGTGACCTCCTCTGGACGCTCCCCGATCAACGCCACCATCAAATGGACATCGGGATATTTGGTTGATATCGCGTTCGCAATTTGCTTCAAGATAGTCGTCTTACCAGCTTTCGGAGGAGAGACGATCAGCCCGCGCTGCCCACGACCGACCGGTGTGATAAGGTTGATCACCCGCGTTGCCAGGGTGAACCGGTCAGTCTCCAGATCAAACCGCACGTCTGGAAAGATCGGCGTCAGGGATTCGAAAGAAGCTCGGCGCTTGGCTTCTTCGGGATCGATCCCATTCACCGTTTCAACCTTCAACAGACCGTAATGCCGTTCTGATTCGCGTGGCGGGCGGACATGGCCGATTACAAGATCGCCATTCCGCAAACTGTACCTGCGAATTTGAGATTGAGAGACATAGACATCATACGGTCCTGGCTGGTAATGCCCTGAGCGGAGGAAGCCAATTCCTTCGCTCATGATTTCAAGAATTCCGCCTCTCAGCTCCAACCCCTCTCTCTCGGCCTCTGCTTGCTGAATTCGAAGGATTAGATCCTCTTTCTTCAGGCGGTTCACGTTCTGGACATCTAAGTCTCTTGCGATCTGGCGCAATGCCCCTAAAGGTGTATTTTCAAGTTCTATAACTTTCATGTTTTCTCACTCTGAAATTTGAATAATGTACCGATTGCCCGTTTGAAGATGAAACCCACCACCGAGCATTTCTCTGTAAGTGATGCAACTTTTGAATTACCGAGGATTATTATTCGAAATCAAAAGGATATTAATAAGCGCGGTGGGGGGACTTAGGAGGAAAATGCCTGCAATCTGGGGATAATCACTCACTCAAGGGGGAATATCTGTATCATTATAGCATGCATACAGGCAGACTGCAAGTCATATTTAACTGGAAAACCTTCACTAAAGCCCCTCGGTCTTAATAACGGTTAAAAGACAATTCTGTTACAATCACGAGGTTCTCCAGAAAAGCCCTGACGAATTTGACAGGGCCTGCCTTTTGAAATATAATGTTTTTGATACATCGTTGGGGCGGAAAATCTCCATGTTTATTCCATAATCTTCCGCTCTCTGGCAATAACCGGACCGATCACGTTGAAAGGGAGGTGATACTGGATAAGGATACCAAGAGACGGACGATCCACGAATCAGTTCCATTTTCTAACCATCGCATATAACCGACCGGTCAGAAGGAGAGTCCTATGAATAAGAAATTACTCCTCGTCGTATCCCTCGGGTTATTAATTGCGCTGTTTGCTTTCACGGCAGCAGCTGTCGCCAAAACGACCCTGGCTGAACTCGAGATCAAGAATAAATCCGACCAACCCGTCTCGATCAGCCTGACCAGTGGCGACACTTTCTACTATCTGACTGTCCCTCCGGAATCGACCAGGCTTTTCACCGTCAAGCGCTTGGTCTACGATCGCACAACCTGGGCCTGCGGGACATCCGATTCGGGCACAATTGACATCACCAGGTTCATGTGGCTGACCTTCACGCGCTGCGCCGGGGCGCCAAACTGGGGAGAACCGAGACTCGAGAAAGTCCACGTCCCCGACGCTCCTGGTGGAATCAACTGGTTCTACAAGTAAGCCCGAAGAATTTACTGGGTCAACAGATACAACCCGCCAGCTTCTGCTGGCGGATTTTGTTTATCAGAATCAGTCTCAATGAGTCTGCTGAGCGGATCCCATTTCTATTTCGTCACAGTCCCGGCAGACGAGACTCTGAATCAGATCCGCCAGGCGCTCCTGGCGGATCTTTTTACATTGCCGCAAGATCCCCTGGACAAAATGGTCTGTATAGTCCGATGGTATAATGTGACGCCGATATTCTGGGGATATGTTATAAATAATTTGAGGCAAAGATAAACGAGAGTGCTATGCTCGATAAAATATCTGGGATTGAGAAACGGTACGATGAACTCAACCGCTTGTTGCTCGAAGTTGGTGATGACTATCAGCGCGCGGCTGAAATTAACATGGAACGGGTGGACCTGGAACCTCTGGTGATGAGAGCAAAACAATATCGCCTGGCACTCGAACATTTGGCGGAGGCTCGGGCTTTAATGGATTCGGAAGACGAAGAACTGCGTCTTCTTGCACAGTCAGAGGTAGAAACGCTGGAGCAAAGCATCGAGAGCCTGGAAAAGGAGATCAAGAGCCTGCTGCTACCCCAGGATCCACGCGACAGGCGAAATGTGATCGTCGAGATCCGCGCGGGGACCGGGGGAGACGAGGCTGCTTTGTTTGCCGCCGATCTGTTCCGCATGTATTCTCGTTATGCCGAAAGGCATGGTTGGGATATCGAGATCCTGTCGTTGAATGAGATCGGCATTGGCGGGATTAAAGAGATTATCTTTCTCGTCAAGGGTCGGGGGGCATATTCTCGCCTGAAATACGAATCCGGCGTCCACCGCGTCCAGCGGATCCCGCTCACCGAAGCCCAGGGTCGCATCCACACTTCTACTGCCACTGTGGCAGTCCTGGCTGAGGTCGCCGACGTCGAGATCAAGATACCTGAGAGCGACATCCGGATCGATGTGTATAAATCTGCCGGGGCAGGCGGCCAGAATGTACAGAAAAACGCTACCGCAGTCCGGATCACCCATCTGCCCACCGGGATTGTTGTCCAATGTCAGGATGAGCGATCCCAGCTTCAGAATAAAACGCGCGCCATGAGCATCTTGCGCGCCCGGCTCTACGCGATCGAAGAGGAAAAACAGCGCGCCGCGATCGAACAAACACGCCGCTCTCAGGTGGGCAGTGGTGAGCGGTCGGAGAAGATCCGCACTTACAACTTCCCCCAATCCCGGGTTACTGAC
>CAYQDF010000016.1:28923-42670 GCA_964416175.1 uncultured Anaerolineaceae bacterium | reverse complement strand
CTCCCGCAGCTCCCCCGGCTCCAGCACCTCGCAATCCGCGCCCCAGCCCCTGACCCAGGGGAGCAGGTCGAGGGTGTCGGCCACGTCCACCTGCCAGCGCAGCCAGCCGGGCTTCTCGGGATCCTCCTGCGCCTGCTGGGAGGGGTGCCAGCGGGTCTCGAGCACGCGCCGCCGCACCCCCGGGCTGAAGCGCAGCACCACGCGCACCGTCTCTGCCCCCATGACGATGCTCCAGGCGGTGCGCAGGACCTCCAGCCCGGGGAAGTCGGGCGGGACGGCGTAGCCCTCGCGGGTCAGGCGGGCCGCCTCGACGCGCTCCAGCTTGTAGGCCCGCAGGGCATTGGCCGCCGAGCTGTGCCCGATCAGGTAGGTCGCGAAGCCGATCGGCGACGGCTCCAGCAGGTAGGTCGAGAAGGTCGTCTGGAAAGGCCGGTCCCAGTTGAGGGGGCGGTAGGTCAGCTCGACCTTCTTGCGGTAGATGTACCCCCGCACCACGTCGCGGAAGATGGGCTGGTACCCCGGCTGGACGGGCCGCGTCGCCAGCTCGCGGGCGGCCTGCTCGATCTCGTCCCCCACGCCGGCGTCCGCCTTGAGGGCTGAAGCCAGCTTGAGCAGGGCGGTCTCGGCCGGCTCGTTGCGCTTGTCGTGCTGCTTGGCGAGCAGGCGCGCGCCCAGGTACAGGGTCACGGCCTCCTCCGGGGAGAGGTCGAGGGGCCGCAGGCGCGCCTCCCGGAGCTGCAGGGGGAGCCAGTACAGGCCGTCCTTATACGCCCGGCCCTGGAATTCCAGCTCGCGCAGGTAGTTGTTGACCGTGCGGCGCTCCAGGCCGGTCTCGGCGGCGATCTCCGCTTCGGTGAGGCCGAGCGGGTGGCGGGTCAGCAGGAGGTGGAGGCGGTCGAGCCGCTGTAGCCGGGTGGCTTCGTCAATCCGGGGCATGTGGATCTCTCTTTTTTATTTTTAATATACCGGCGGGTTGGAAAATATTCTTCCAGTTTTCGAACTGGATCGGGCGACTTTTTTCCAGGGGAGGGCCGGCCGGTGGGGGACGGCGCCCGCGGGATGGCGCGGATATAGGGAAATCTGTCACCCGGTGTCTCTGCGATGCTCTCGCCCCTTCTGGCGCGGACCGGGTCCGGCGGTTTCACCCCTGGTGGTGGGGACTGTGCCCCAAGTATATTAACGATCAGGCTGGCGGTCAAGTTACAGCTTAATGGGCGCAGCGCGCCTTACTTCGGCGGTTTCGCGCGCCGGGGCGGCGCGGGCCGTTGAACCCGCCCGGAGGAAGCGCGCCGGGCCTGCCTGCGCATAGCCAATATCCTGAACCGGCCGGCCATGCCGCCAGGCGGTGACCGGATCGCCAAAGAACCCCCTCAGATCAGGGCCGCGTCAGGCGGAAGACCGCTTGCGCTCCATCCAGAACCAGGTCGCGCCGCGGGCGCCGAAGAGGCTGCGCTGCTCGCGCAGGATTTCGAACCAGGGCGCGAAGACGGCCCGCACCGCCTCCGGGGACACCCCGAAGGAGACGCCCCCCGCGGGGCGGGGATCGAGGGTGTAGAGCATGTACCGCCCGCCGGGGACCAGCGTCTGGGCCAGCCCGGCGGCGTAGCGGCGCTGGCCCTCCGGGCTCAGCCCGTGGAAGCAGCCCATGTCGAGGGCGAAGCCGCACGGCGGCAGGTTCAGCTCTGAGAGCCGGGTGACGTCTGCCACCAGGAAGCGGGCGCGCCCGGCGACGCCCGCTTCCAGCGCCTTGCGGCGCGCCCGCCGGACCGCCTGCGGGACGAAGTCCAGGCCGATCGCCAGCCGCCCCTGCTGCGCCATGTAAATGACGTTCGTGCCGGTGCCGCAGCCCAGGTCGAGGGCCGCGCCGGGCGGGATATCCCCCGCCTGGAAGGCTGCCTGCACTTCCGGCGGCGTCACGCCGGTCTCCCAGCGGGGCTTTCCCAGCCAGTACATCAGCCGGTAGCGGAGTCGGTTCATCTGTCTACTATAACGTCAGTTCAGGATAACCGCCGCTTCGACTGCGCGGCGGGCTTCTTCGAACACTGCCTCGCAGGCTCGGGACTTCGACTGTGTTCCGCTCAGACCTGTCCTGAGCGCAGCGCTGGCATGCCCGCCGCACCGCTCAGCGCGCGGGTTTGTTTTATCTGGAATTCACATAATCAGGAGTCACGCAGCTGGCAGGAGGTCAGGGGGCTGCCGGACTGGCTAGGCGGGCGGGTTTGGCCGGCCGGCGAGGGCGCGCGCCTTCTCCAGCACCCGCGCGGCCGTCTCCGAATCCGTGACCAGGCCCTGGACGAACCCGCCGCGCAGCGCCCCCAGGATAGGCTCGGTCTTCTGCGGGCCGGCGGCCAGCGCCACCGTGTAAGGGATGCGCAGGATCTGCTCCCACTTCAGCGCGATGGTGCGTCCCTCCAGGGGGGTGGGAACGTAGCGGCCCTCCAGGTCGTAGAAGCGCATCAGGATATCCCCCACCGCCCCGCGCCGGCGGATGTCGTCCATCTGTTCCGGCGTGAGGGCGCCGACGCGCACCAGGGTGCACTGCGGGCCGACGTCGCCCAGCCCGATGAAGGCGATGTCCACCTCGGGGGCCTCTTCGAGCGCGGAGCGGATGGATGGCTCCTCCATCAGCGCCCGGTAGGCCGCTTCGCTGTTCACCAGCACCGGCACGGGCAGCGATACCAGGGCGGCGCCCAGCATCTCGGCCACCCGCATGCTGACGCTGTACGGATTCTCGTGGCCCGACATGCTGCCGGCCAGTTCGCAGACCCGGACCTGCACCGGGCGCGCCGGCCGCTCCAGGTAATTGGCCATCCGGCTGACGGTGGTGCTCCAGCCGAACCCCAGCCGGCAGTCTCTGCACAGGGTTTCCTTCAGGTGCTCGGCGCCGGCCTGGCCGATCAGCTCCAGCGTCTCCTCCGCCGCGCTGGCCGTCTTGACAACGACGGCCTCTTTCAGCCCGAAAGCGCGCTTCAGGTCGAGCGCGAGCCTGTACGTTTCGGGCAGCGGCCGCGTGATCTTCACCTGCACCACGCCCTCCCGCCGCGCTCTCTGCAGCAGGCGGGTCACGCTGACGCGTGAGAGCCCCAGCTGGTCCGCGATCTCCTGGTGAGTCAGCCCGTCCTGGTAATACATCCAGGCCACCGCGACCATCAAATCGTCCTGGCTGGAGAAGGGGTGGTTGCCCGCCATTGCCTGTTAACCGTTGATCGCTCGCAGAACCTTTTGCTCAGCCTGCCGGAGCGCCTCTTCCGGGGTGGACTCGCCGATGAACGCCGCATACACCGCTTCGTAAAGCGCGCCCAGGAACTTGCCCACCTGGGGGGAGAGCGGCAAAGTGCCGCAGCGTTCCAGCATGGCCAGCTGCGCCGCCAGCCAGGGATATTTTATCAGGGCCTGGGGGGAGTAGCTGGCCCGGAGCACCGGGCTGCCGGCCGCTTCGATGATTGCGGCATCGGCCGGCGCGTCGCAGACTTCCCTGAGCAGCTCCAGGGCCTGTGCCTGCCGCGCGCGCGGCTGGTTCGCCGGGATGGCGATCCCCCAGGCCGCGTTCCAGGGGCGCGGGTAGACCGCGGCCGCGTACCCGGCGCGCCGGCCGGAGAACAGCGGACCGGCCTGCCCGCCCCAGGTGGTGACCAGGGCGGCCCGGCCGGTCCGGATCACCTGCGCGATCTCCGCATTCCCGAACGCGTGAGTGTCGGGCGGCGCGTACGCCCGCAGGCGGCGGTAAGCCTCCAGCGCCAGGACGCCGGCTTCGCCGGCGAAGGCCGGCCGCCCGTCCCCGTCCAGCACGTCGCCGCCAGCCGCCCAAAGGAAGGGCAGCCAGTCCAGGAAGATTTCTGCGGGGTGGGCCTTCAGGGCGATGCCGTACACCTCGGGCGCGGCGTGCGCCGCGGCGGCGAGCGCTTCAAGCTCCAGGGGGGAAACCACCGGGACCGGTGGGCGCGGCATCCCGGTTTCCGGCGGCGCGCCGGGGGCGGAGGCGGCCGGGTTGCGCGCGGCGAGATCGCCCACGCGGTCCGGCCGATAGAACAGGATGTGTCCATCCGTAAAAAACGGCACCAGCCAGGTCTTCCCACGGTAACGGCACTCCGCCGCCACGCTGGCCACGACGCCTTCCAGGAGCGGCGGGGGGGAGCCGCCCCCGGGACCCGCCGCCCCCGCAGACCCCGGGGGGACTGGCGCTGACGCGGCGATCTCCGCGAGGTCCGCCAGCAAGCCCGCCTCGGCCAGCTCCGGCAGCCAGACGTGGCCGGGGATGAAGACGGCCTGGTGAGGCGCCAGCGGCGCGACGAGGGCGGCCATCAGGCGGTCGCGGTATTCCGGCCAGGGGACGATGACCAGCCGGGCGGGGCGGCCCGGCCGGGCTTCCAGCCTGGCTTTCAGGACCCCCAGCGCCGGGTCATCCGGGCCGATCAGCGAGAGTTCCCGCGCGCCCTCCGGCATCAGCGGATCAGCTCCAGGAACATCCGGCTGCTCTCTACCAGGTCGCGGGTCCCCTGCCGGTGCAGGTCCCCGCCGATCAGGTAGATCACGTCCAGCCCGTACATGGCGCGCATGTCGCCAAGGCGGTCGAGGCTCATCCCGCCGCCCGGGGTGGGGAAGATCGGCTTGATGTGCCCCATGGGGACGCGGCAGCCTTCGGCGATGGCGCGGCACTCGTCGGGGCTGAAGGCGAAGCGCCCGCCATAGTTTGGGAAGATGCTGGCGTCTGCCCCGGCCAGCCGGGTGAGCTGCCCGTACAGGGCGTAGTGCGCGATGCCCTGGTCGGGGTTAATGACGAAGCTGCCCTGGAAAGCGGGATGCGCCATGATCGGCAGCGCCACCCGCGCTTCGTCGGCCAGCATGCGCATCCCGTCCATGCCGGTCAGAGCGGGGCAGATGAGCAGGCCGCCGGCGCCGGCTTCCCTGGCGAAGAGAGCCCTTTCCAGCAGCCTGTCGACCGGGCCGGTGACGTTCGGCAGGTAGCGGCTGCGCCCGCCGGTCTCCCGGTTGGCGCGCTCGACCGCCTCCACGCAGCGCTCGACGCGCTCCCGGAAGGGCGCAAAGCTCTGGTCGGTGATCCCGTGGTCGTCTTTGATCAGGTCGATCCCGCCCAGGGCAAACTGGTAGGCCAGAGCCGCCAGCTTCTCCGCCGAATACCCCATCGGCTTGAGGGCCGTGCAGAGCAGGGGGCGATCCTCCACCCCCAGGCGCTGGCGCAGCCCCGGGACGCCGAAGCGCGGCCCCTGGAAGTGTTCGAGCAGCCCGTCGGGCAGGTCAATCTGGAGGACGCGGATGCCGGGCTTGATGCTGATGTTGCCGAAGACCACGTTGAGCAGCTGTAGCAGCTCGAAACCACAGGATTCGACGGCGAAGCTGATCAGCGCCCGGTAGCGGCCCTCCCCGGCTTTCTCGAAGGATTCGATGCGCCCGACGATCTTCTCGGCGATATCGCCCTCCGGCACCAGCTCGGGCGGGATCTCGACCGTCTGCTCCAGGCAGATGTCTTTCGCCCTGGCGAGGGCCAGCTCTTCGTCTCCGGCGAGCTGGTAAAGCACCCGAAAGCGTGTGTTGGAGAGAGGCAGGGAGACAGCTTCGAGCACGTGCGCACCCTTCTGGATCACAATGCCTCGGCCTTGGCTTCCTTGTGCACTTCCAGGCGCACTTCCGCCAGGTCTGCGGGGGTTATGTTCAGGGTCTCCCCTAACAGTTTTTCGACTGCCGCGACCAGGGCCGGCGCGTCGAGGCCGTAATAGCGCATCAGGTAGCGCTTGCTGGCGCCGTGGGCGTAGGTGTCCTTCAACCCGATGCGGATCAACCGCCTGCCGGCTCCCACGCCGTTTTCGGCGAGCGCCTCGGCCACCGCGGTCCCCAGGCCTCCGAAGATGGTGTGATTTTCCATGGTGATCACGCCGCACCGGGCCTGGGCGGCAGCTTCTACCACCGCCGGGTCGTTGAACGGCTTATGCGTGGAGATGTGCAGGTGATGGATAGAAACGCCCCGCTCGGCGAGCACCTGCGTGGCGCGCATGGCTTCCTCGGTGCAAATGCCGGAGGAGAACAGAGCCACATGCGGCGCAGCGTCCTGGCGCAGCACGCGGGCTTTGCCCAGCTGCATGGGCTCCGCCGGATCGAACAGGCGCGGCACCTCTCCCCGCAGCTGGCGCACGTAGACCGGCCCCGGGACGGCATGCGCAATCGGGAGGACCTGCTCCACTTCGCCGGCGTCGCCGGGCTCCAGGATCGTCATGTTCGGCAGAATGCGCAGGATGCCGACGTCGTCGATCGCCTGGTGGGTGGCCCCGCCCGGGGTGGTGATGCCGGGCAGAAAGCCGAACATCCGCACACGCAGGTTAGGGTAAGCCACCGACATCGCGATCTGGTCCAGGGCGCGCCGGTAGATGAACACGGCAAAGGTGTGGACGTAGGGGACAAACCCTTCCCGCGCCAGTCCTCCGGCGAAGCTCAGCATGTCCTGCTCGGTCATCCCCATGGAGATAAACCGCTCCGGGTAAGCCTCTTTGAACAGGTCGACCTCTGTGTTGCTGGTCAGGTCGGCCGATAAAACCAGGATCTCGGGTTTGTCCCTGGCGAATTCGACCAGGTTGCGGGCGTGGACGCGTGTGAGGATTTCCATCAGTTCACCCTGCCCTTCTTCCAGTCTTCCAGGAACTCTGCGTAGCGCGTGCGTTCCTCGTCATTTCTGAATCGAATGTAGTGCAGCCTGGGGCGGCGGTCCTCGAGCAGGGGGAGCTGGCAGCAGGGGTTTGTGTAGGCCAGGATGACGAGCGGCCGCCCGTCGGGAGGCAGTTCGGTCGGCGCCAGCAGGGCGTCCAGGTCGTGGCCGTTGACCACGAAGACCCGCGCTCCAAAGGCATCCAGCCGCCTGTCCAGCGGCTCGATGTTCATGACGTCGCAGGTCAGGCCATCGCACTGCTGCCCGTTGACGTCCACGAAAATGCCGACATTGTCCAGCCGGTAGTTGCTCAGCACCTCCAGGGCCTCCCAGGTCTGGCCGATTTGAAACTCGCCGTCTGACATGAACAGCCAGTTGCGGCCGGTCTCGCCTTTCAGGCGGCGGGCGAAAGCGATGCCGGCGACCTGGCTGATCGTCTGCCCCAAGGAGCCCGTCGTGACCTCGAAGCCGGGGGAGTGCTCCGCGCCGATCATCTCCACCGTCCCGCCGTCGACGTTGAACATCTCCAGCCCTTCGGGCGCCAGGCGCCCGACCTCGACCAGGGTGGCGTACAGCGTCATGGCGTAGTGAGTCGCCGAGAGGAAGAAGCGGTCCAGGTGAGGCGCTCTGGGCCCGTTGTAGGCGGCCCCGGTGAAGCTGTGGGGGTTGTGCGGGCCGGGGACGCCGGGAAATGGCGGCGGCACCAGTGGCGCCTGGCTGGGTCCGATCTTCAACACCTTCGTGTACAGCAGGGCAAAGATATCCGCCGCCGAGCAGGCCTGGCTGAGGTAGCCCCCATTGATCTTGAGGGTGAACTCGAGCACCCTCTGGCGGATGTGCGTGGCAACCTGGCGGGTGTATTCCTGCCAGGCGCCAGTCCCCACGGGGTTCGTGGGGGCGCCAGTCCCCACGGGGTTCGTGGGGGTGATGCCGCCGGGTTCATCGGGATCGAAAGGCATAAAATTTCCTTGTCTGGCGCGTCTGGCTTTAGCCAGCCATCAGCTTCGCCAGGCTCTTCTTAAAGGGCGGGTAGGCCACGCCTTTCTCGGTGATGATCGCCGAGATGTAGCGGGCGGGGGTGACGTCGAAGGCAGGGTTGCCGGCCGGGGTATCGTCCGGGGTGATCTGGTGCTCCCCAATGTGGGTCACCTCCCGGGCGGGGCGCTCTTCGATCGGGATGTCGTCCCCCGTCGGGCAGTCCATGTCGATGGTCGTGGTCGGGGCGGCGACGTAAAAGGGGACGCCGTTCTCGTGGGCCACGACCGCCAGGTTGTACGTGCCGATCTTGTTGGCCGTATCGCCGTTGGCTGCCACCCGGTCGCAGCCCACGACGCACAGGTCGACCCCGAGAGTGCGCATGTAGTGTCCGGAGGCGCCGTCGGCGATCACCTTGAAGGGCACGCCGTACTGCTGGAGCTCCCAGGCGGTCAGGCGGGCTCCCTGCAGGCGCGGGCGGGTCTCGTCGGCCAGGCAGAACACGTTCTTGCCCAGCTCGTGCGCCATGCGGATGATCCCGAGCGCCGTCCCGTAATCGACCGTGCCCAGGCTGCCGGTGTTGCAGTGGTGGATGATGACAGCCGGGTCGGGCACTAAAGGCTGGGCGTTCATGGCGATCGCCTTGTTGATGCGCACGTCCTCCGCGGCGATGGCGTTGGCTTCCGCCAGGAGCGCTTCGGCCAGTTCTGAGACGCTCTGGATCGCCGGGTCCATGGCGATCTTCATCATGCGGGCGATGGCCCAGGAGAGGTTCACCGCGGTGGGGCGGGCGGCGCCGAGGACCTCCGCCGCGCGCCGGATCTCGGCTCGCGCGCTGGCGAGGTCAGCCGTCCCGGCCCGGTGAGCGGCTTGGGCCAGCCCGTAGGCGGCGGTCACCCCGATGGCCGGGGCGCCGCGCACCACCATCTCTTGGATGGCGGCTGCCAGCCCGGTGTAATCCGTGTAGTCGTTGTAGACGGTCTGCTCGGGGAGTTTGCGCTGGTCGAGCAGGCGCACGATCCCGTCCCGCCATTGGATGGTAAAGAAAGTTTTTACTGCGTCCATCATTCACCTCCAGAGGAACTTATAAATCCGGGCGCGCGTCTTTCACGACGTCGATCAAATCTGCTATCGAATTAAACCCGTGGCGGTGCATGGCCCAGCCGTACATGGCGTTGATCGCCAGGCTTTCGGCGCGCGCCCGGACCAATTCATCCGGGATGGTCCAAAAATCGTGGACGTGCGCCATCCCGATCAGGCGCCGGAAACCCTCCGCCGCGCCGAAGCCGGCTGCGTCCCGTAGCAATTGCAGCATGTAATTCTTACGGAAGCGCGCCGAGGGCCAGTCGCCATTGCCGTGATTTTCCCACAGCTCCAGCCATTCAGTTTCGAAAACGTTCCAGGTCTCACCGATCAGAGCGAGCAGCCACTGGCGGTAGGCGCTGCGCTCGGCCTCATCCGGCGCGTGCCATTCCTGGGCGGCATAGCCGAGCACCAGGTTGGCCAGGTAGGAGCCCACGTCGTGCCCAATCGGGCCAAAGAAACCAAACTCGGGATCGATCACCTTGGTCTCCTCCTGATTGAGCATGATCGAGCCGGTATGCAGGTCGTTGTGCAGCAAGGCCTGGGCGTGGGTCTGGTAGCGCTCCTTGAGCATGTAGATCTCGCCACGCAGGCGGTCGTCGGCGTGAATCCGGGCGACGATCGGGTCGAGCGGCCTGGTCCAGCGGTTGTTCGGGTGGTCGATGAAAGGTTCCTTGAAGACCAGGTCTTCCTGCACCTTGCACAGGACCGGATTGATGAATTTGGGCACCAGGGCTTTCTTTTCCTCCGAGGACAGGTACAGGTCGGAGGTGTAGAAGAGCGTGCGCGCCATGAAGCTGCCCAGGTGCCTGGCGACGTGCGGGTAGCGGATGCGCTGCATGAGGCCCTCCCGCATCACCAGGTGGCGGTTGAGGTCCTCGATCACCAGCACGTGCTCCTGCTCGTCGTACAGGTAGATCGCCGGCACCTGCTCCGGGCAGTACTTTCCTTCCACTTCCAGGATGCCGTACTCGATGCGCTGCCGGTCGAGGGGCATTTTAAAGTCCGGGTAGCGCCAGGCGTAGGGCAGAGCCTGCTTGACCAGGACGGACTTCTCGCCGGGCCGCTCCTGGCTGAAGACGCGGAAAAGCAGGTTGACGTTGCCCTCGGCGATGGCCGCGCTGCCCAGATTCCCATCGCCGCCGAAGTAGCTCTCCATCAGCGGGCTGCTGCGGATGTATTCGATGACCGTTGATTCCGTGAGAGGGGTGGACATGGTCGTCTCCGTTCTGGATGATTAATCGCGGCGCGTCAGGTAAAAGCTCAGCCCCAGCGAAGTCATTAAGACAAGGCCTTTGATGATGTCCTGGAAATACCAGGGCATGTTCATCATGGTCAGGCCGTTCAGCATCAGTCCGACGAAGATGGCGCCCAACACGGTGCCCAGGACGTTCGGCCGGCGGGCGTTAAGCACGGCGAATCCGAAAAACGTGGCCGCCACGGCGTCCATCAGATAAGGGTCCCCGGCCTTGATGGCGCCGGAACCGATCCGGGCTGCCAGGACCAACCCGCCGATGGTCGCCAGCACCGCGCTGATCACGTAAGCCGCCATGCGGTACCGGTTCACGTCCACACCGGCCAGGCGGGCCGCCTCCCGGTTGCCGCCGACGGCGTAAAAAATGCGCCCAAAGCGGGTGTATTCCAGGACGAGGAAGAAGAGGATGGCGATCGCCAGCATGACGATCACCGGGATCGGGATGCCGCGGAAGCTGTCGCTCTGGAGGACAAAACCCTGTCCCAGGTTCAAAAAGGAGGGCGAGATCTCCCCGGTGGCCGCGGCGCGTTCCGGGCTGTAGGGGTTGGTCATGCCGCGGTAGACGGAGTCGCCCTTGGTCAGGCTCATCTGGAGTCCACCGACCAGGTAGAGCATGCTCAGCGTGGCGAGCAGGTCAGGGATGCGGACCTTGATGATCAAGAAGGAGTTGAGCAGCCCCACCAGGGCGCCGGCCAGAAGCACGATGGGCACGGCGGCGTACCATTCCAGCCGCCAGATCACCATCAGGGCAGTGACGAAGATCACCGCCAGCCCCGTCACCGAACCGACCGAGACGTCGAAGCCGGCTACCACCACAGACATGGTCACCCCGATCGCCACGATCACCAGGATAGAGACCGAGCGCAGGATGTCCATGAAGTTGTCCATCGAGAAGAAGTACTCGGTCCGCCAGGAGAAGAAAGCGATCAACGCCAGGATAGCCAGGATCATGCCGTATTTTAGGAAGAAGTCCGTGAGACGCTTCCTGGCGGAAATCCGCACGACCGCCTGTTCCGGGACCGGCGGGGCTGTATGGATGGGTTGGCTGATTTGTGGTTGGGTCATGCTATCCTTCCTCATCGGATCCCCGTGGCATACTCTAACACCTCCTGCCGGCTGGCAGTCTCAGCCTGCAACTCGGCCACCACCCGGCCGTTGCGCATCACCAGCACGCGATCCGCCAGCCCCAACACCTCGTCGATCTCCGAAGAGGCATAGATCACACCGGCCTCCTTGCTGAGCTGGCGCGCTAGCTCGTAAACGTCGCGTTTGGCTTTGACATCGATCCCCTGGGTGGCCTCGTCGAACAGGATCACTTTGGGCTTGCGCCCGAACCACTTGCCGATCACCACCTTTTGCTGGTTTCCGCCGCTCAGGTTCATCACCGGCATCTCCGGATCGGGCGGGGTCAGGCCAACCTGCGCGATGATCCGTTCGGCGTGGGAGATCTCCTTCGATTTATTTAACCAGCTCAGGGCGGAGAAGAGCTGGATGAATGGCAGGGTGATGTTCTTGAAGATGGGGTCCTCTACGATCAGGCCGTGTTTGCGGCGCTCTTCTGGGATGAGGAAAATTCCCCGCCGGACCGCATCGCCAGGTTGCCGGAGGCGGACCGCCTCGCCCTCCAGGAGGATCTGACCGGCATCCAGTTTATCGGCGCCAAAGAGGGCGCGCAGCAGCTCGCTCTTGCCGGCGCCGACCAGGCCGGTGATGCCCAGGATCTCCCCCTGGTAGACCTGCAGGCTGATTTCGTCCAACTGACCCTGGCGCGTGAGCTGCCGGGCCTCGAGGATCAGCGCGCCGCGCGCCTGCCCGTTCCGAGGGGGGAAAGTCTCCTCGGCTGGGCGGCCCAGCATGGCTTCGACGACCTGGCCGATCGGGATTTCCCCATCAAAGTGCGCCACCTTTTTGCCGTTGCGGAGCACGCTGATCTCGTCGGCGATCTCTTTGACTTCCGATAATCGATGAGATATATAAATAATTCCTACCCGGCGTTCTTTGATCGAGCGTAAGAGGTCGAAAAGCTGCGATATCTCGTTCAGGCTGAGCGAGGCAGTCGGCTCGTCCAGAATCAGGAAGCGGGCGTTGCGAGAAAGCGCCCTTGCGATCACGAGGAGCTGCTTTTCGTGCAGGCTGAGTTCCTCCACCCGCCTCCGCACGTCAACCCTCAGCCCGACCCGTTGGAGGGCCTGGCGGGCTTCCTGGAAGATCCTCCTCCAGCGGATGAGAGGTTCGGCTTTGTTCGCAGCCAGTCTCTCGAGAAAAAGATTTTCGGCCACGGTCAGGTAAGGGATCAGCGTCGTGTCCACTTCCTGGTGCACCACTTCGATGCCCAGGTCAAAGGCGGCGGAGGGGGTGCAGATAGTGACCGGTTGGTCGTCCAGCGTCACCTGGCCTTCGTATTCTGCGTAAAAACCGCTCAGGATCTTGATCAGCGTGCTTTTTCCGGCCCCGTTGGCGCCTACCAGGGCGTGGATGCGGCCGCCCCGCACCTCAAGATCGACATCGTCCAGGGCCACGACGCCGGGGAAGGTCTTGCGCAGATGGTTGGCTTTGAGACTGGTCATCTTGCCTGCAGAGGAGAGAGCTCTTCCCTCCCCAAGAAAGGGGAGGGAAGAGTCTGGGGGGTGAGGGGTCACTCGTTGAGGCTGCACATCCAGTCGAACCAGGCCAGCGGGCTCTCGCCGAGGGCGGGCAGGGCTGCGACCAGTTCGTCCATGCTGGTGATGTTGTTGTTCACCAGGAAGTCCTGGGTGATCAGCTGCGGCTCGACCAGCAGGTACTTGTCCACCTGGGCCTCGCCGATCAACGCGGCTGCGGTGCGCACGGCCAGGCGCCCGACGTTGTAGGAGTCGGTGGCCACGGTGGCGACCCAGGGGCTGTCCGCCTCGGTCATCATGGCGATGTCCTCGTTGGTGATGTCGACCGAGTAGACCTTGACCTGCTCGGAGAGGCCAGCCTGCTGGATGGCGCGCACTGCGCCCTTGGCGAACTCGTCCCACATGGCGATGACGGCGTTGGCTTCGGGGTGCTCCTTCAGGGCGGCTTCCATACGGGTCTGGGTGTCGGCGGCGGTGTTGTCGGTCACATTGCCGATCTGCGCCACTTCGTTGAGCCCCTGATAGCGCCATTTGACCGACTGCCAGGAGCGGTCGCGCTTGACGAGCGGGGCGAAGCCGCCCACGTTGACGTAGATCACATTGGCGTTGCCGGCGTGGTCGGCGGCCAGGGTCTTGGAGAGGGTGAAGCCGATCTGCATGTCATCCTGCTCGATCTCGGGCACGGCGGGGTTCTCGATCACCAGGTCGAAGGTGACCACCTTGATGCCCCTGGCCAGGGCTTCTTCGATGGCGGGCTGGAGGGTGTCGGTGCGGCCATGGTCGACGATGATGGCGTCCACCTGCTGCTGGATGGCGGTCTCGATCATGGTGACCATCTTGGCCTGGTCGCCGCGGGCGTTGGACTCGATCAGTTCGACGCCCAGTTCATCGGCCATGGACTGTGCGCCAGCCAGGTAGCGCTCCATGAAGCCGCCTTCCCCGACCTCCCGCACCAGGGCGATGCGGACCTTGTCGTCTGGGTCGCCGAAGGCCTCCGGCGCCTCGGCGGCGGGAGCAGCAGCGCAGTAGTCGACGGACGCGCCGCCGGATCCGCCCACGGAGGCGACCTGCGGCATTTCGGCGCCGTTGCGGGCCAGCAGTTCAGGCATCCAGCAGAACCAGTTCAGCGGGCTCTCGCCGAGGGCGGGCAGGGCTGCGACCAGTTCGTCCATGCTGGTG
>CAYQDF010000016.1:0-28823 GCA_964416175.1 uncultured Anaerolineaceae bacterium | reverse complement strand
GTGCGCCAGCCAGGTAGCGCTCCATGAAGCCGCCTTCCCCGACCTCCCGCACCAGAGCCACGCGCGGCTTCTTGGCTGGATCGGCAAAGGCTGCCGGCAGGGGGCACCCGCCGGCTGGCGGTTGGACGGCCTCCTCGGTGGCTGGCGTTTCGGTTTCCGCCTCTGTCGCTTGGGGTTCGGCCTCTTCCAGCGTGGTTGCAGGTCCAGGCTCTTCACCGCCTGGCGTGCTCGGGGCTTCGGTTTGTACGGGGGGTGTGGGGGTGGGCTGGCAGGCGCTCAAGAGAATGGCTGCCAGTAAAATCAGGCTGAAGGCTGCGAAGAAACTTCTTTTGTACATCTTGATTTCCTTTCCTTCTCACTTGGAAGGCGATTGATGTGCGACTAAACAGGCTTGTTGTTGAAATCAAGCGCGCGTGTGTTCTCGAATTCTCCTCCTCCTCCTTTCTCGCTTGAGAGATGGACGGCAAAGCCAGTGACCCACTTCAAGACTGAACAATTGTAAACACTATGAACAATTATTCATGACTAATATAACAAAAAAAGAGCGTGGCGTCAATATGCAATTGTCGGAGAGTTGAACCGCGCCTGGAGTTCCTGCCGCTATGGCTCCCCGGCCCAGCGTGGTATTCGCTCCGGAAAGTCGCGGTCGCCCAGCTCCTCACAGAGATCTCGGAGCCTTTCCCGTGCGCCGCGCCATTCGAGGTCGGTCAGGCTGTGCTCCAGCGGGACGTCGCGGCGCAGGGTCGCCAGGCGGCGGTAAAGGAAGGCCGCCTCCCGGCGGCTCTGGAGGTTCTCGGCGAGCTGGAGGGCGCGGCCGGCCGGCAGCCCCCACTGCCGGGGATCCGCGGGGATGGCTTCGAGATGTCCGTACCGGGAGAGCACCGCGGAGGCGGATTTGCTTCCCCAGCCCGGGATGCCCGGGATGCCGTCGGCCGAATCGCCGACCAGCGCCAGCCAGTCCGGGATCGAGGCCGGCGGGACGCCGTACTTCTCGATCACCGCGGCTTCGTCATATACGATGTCCCGGCGGCGGTCCCAGCACACCACGCGGCGCCCCGCGACGAGCTGGGCCAGGTCTTTGTCGGGGGAGCAGATGACGACCTGGTCGACGGCGGGATCCGGCGCAAACCGGGCCGCGGCTGAGGCGAGGGCGTCGTCCGCCTCGAACTCGACCATCGGCCAGACGACCAGCCCCAATGCGCTTGCGGCCTCTTCGGCGAGCGGGAACTGGTCCAGCAGGTCCGGGTCGACGCCTTCGCCGGTCTTGTACCCGGGGAACAGGTCGTTGCGGAAGGACTCTATGACGTGATCGAAAGCGCAGGCGAGGTGGGTTGCTCCCGATCCGGTGATGAGGGCGAGCAGGCTCCTGAGCAGGCCCCGCGTTGCCCCGACCTCCCGGCCCTGGGGCGACTTCTTCGGGGGCGCGCCGTAGAAGCTGCGGAAGAGTTCATAGGTGCCGTCGACCAGATGGATTTTCATTGCCGCTGGCGCCTAGCCGCCGGCCATCGCGCCCACCACCCGCAGGGGTTCCTTGCCCGAGGCGACCGCCTCGGGCAAGGGGGCGTCTGGCGGCTCGAGGGACAGGTCCTCCCCGCAGGCGAAGTACCGGATGAAAGGCCGGCGCTGCTGCGTGACGTGGTCGCGGATCGTGCCGCGCAGCATGGGGTAGCGGGCCTCCAATGCATCCAGGACCGAGCTCAGAGTCGCGGGGCTGTTCACCTGGAGTTCGATCTCTCTTCCGGCGTGGGCCAGCGTCCGCAGGTGATGCGGGAGCACGACCCGGATCATGGCAGGGTCTGGACCTCCACGGACAGCACGGCGGGGAGGTCCCGGACGATGGGCGTCCAGCTGTCGCCGGAGTCGGCGGAGGCGTACACCTGGCCGCCGGTGGTGCCGAAGTACACGCCGCAGGGATCGAGCGAGTCGACCGCCATGGCGCTGCGCAGCACGTTGACGTAGCAGTCCTTCTGCGGCAGCCCTTTGGTCAGCGGCTCCCACTCGTCCCCGCCCGTCCGGCTGCGGTAGACGCGCAGCTTTCCCTCGGGCGGGAAGTGCTCCGAGTCGCTCTTGATGGGCACGACGTAGACGGTGTCCGGCTCGTGCGCGTGGACGGCGATGGGGAATCCGAAGTCGGTCGGCAGGTTCCCGCTGATCTCATGCCAGGACTCGCCGGCGTCATCGGTGCGCATGACATCCCAGTGCTTCTGCATGAAGAGCACGCCCGGGCGCGCGGGATGCATGGCGAGGTTGTGGACGCAGTGGCCGATCTCGGCGTCGGGGTCGGGGAGCTCGTACCGGGAGAGCAGGCCGCGGTTGATCGCCCGCCAGGTCTGCCCGCCGTCATCGGAGCGGAAGGCGCCCGCGGCCGAGATGGCGGCGAAGATCCGGTTCGGATCGGTCGGGTCCTGGAGGATGGTGTGCAGGCACATCCCGCCGGCGCCCGGCTGCCAGAGATCCCCCCGGACGCGCCGCAGCCCGGGGAGTTCCTGCCAGGTCGCTCCGCCATTGCTGGAGCGGAATAAAGCGGCGTCTTCGGCGCCGGCATAGACCACGTCCGGGTCGGTCAGGGAGGGTTCGAGGTACCAGACTCGCTTGAACTCCCAGGGGCGCTGCGTGCCGTCGTACCACTGATGCGTGCCGACCTCGCCCGCATAAACGAACTTGTTGCTTTCCCCTTGCGGCATGCCCTCGGGAGTCTTTTCCAGCCCGCCGCCGGGCGTTTCCCACGTCTTACCGCCGTCGTTCGAGCGCTGGATCACCTGGCCGAACCAGCCGCTGGTCTGGGAGGCGTACAGCCGGTCCGGGTCGACGGGCGAGCCCTTGAGGTGGTAGATCTCCCAGCCGGCAAAGTGCGGGCCGCTCACCTCCCACTTCTCGCGCCGGGCGTCCGCGGCCAGGATGAACGCGCCCTTGCGCGTGCCAACCAATACTCTTATTCCGCTCATGCTATATCATCTCCTCGTATGCTTTCTGCAACTGCGCAATATCCAGTTTCTTCATCGGCAGAAACGCCTGCGTCAATCGATCGAGCTGCTCTCTGGTGGCCCCGCTCATCATCGCGTCCATCGCAGTGGGAACGATCTGCCAGGAGAGGCCGTATTGGTCTTTGAGCCAGCCGCACTGCTCTGCTTCGGGCACCGCGGAAAGTCTCTCCCAATAATAATCGATCTCCTCCTGGTTCTCGCAATGTACGATGAATGAGACGGCTTCGTTGAAGGAGAAGTTGTGCGGGTGTGCGCTGTCCGCTGCAGCAAACCACTGACCTTCCAGCATGAAATCGGCGAACATGATCGTTCCGGGTCGATCTGGTTCCTGACCCTCTCCGTAACGAAACACAACGCCGGGTTTTGTGTCCTTAAACACGGAGCGGTAGAAATTCATGGCTTCCTCCGCTTTTCCGCACACATCGCCGACGAACAGAAAATGCGGGACGATGAAAGGGCGTTCCTCGCCGGCGGGATCAGACAAAATGAGCTGCCAGGAGAGACCGTATCTGTCCGCGACCCAGCCGAAATGTTCGCTGAAGGGATATCGATCGAGAGGCATGAGCACCATCCCTCCATCGGATAATTTCGCCCACAGCGCGTCGAGGTTCTTGCGCGCGTTCTCATCCCGCGAGAGGTCGAAGTTTACGATGAAAGACACGGCTGGGTTGAACTTGAAGAGGGGTCCGGCGCTCATGGCCATGAACGGCTGGCCGGAAAGCTCGAACGAAACGATGTCCGTATCGCCCGAGGGGGTATCGTGCAGGGTGGTGAGGTGCGTGATCTTTGAGCCGTTCCCGAAGGCGGAGACGTAAAACTCGGCCGCCTCCCTGGATTCTTTATCAAACCACAAATGGGGTGTGATTTTGTGTTTCAGCATGTCCATTTTTGTTTCTCCTTATTTAAATTAAGTGGAAACAACCGTTTGCCGCCGCCCAGCACGAGGGGATAGACGTGCAGGCTGAACTCATCCACCGGGTCGTTTTCCACAGCTCCTATTTATGCCTCATGAATTTACTGTCCCATCGGGCTTATCAGTTGAAAGTAGTTGCCATCCGGGTCAGCCAGAGTCGCGATCCACCCGCCTCCCATTTCATAGGGCGCGCGTATGACCACAGCGCCAAGCGCTTTGATCCGCTCGAATTCCTCTTTGACCTGGGGTGTTTCAAAATTCAGCATCACCCGTCCGGGGTCCTTGGTCTTGCCCCCCATTTCGGAATGTTCCAGAACGGACAGATAAGCGCTTCCCATCTGCCAGCCATAGAAGCCATTCTCAATATCGACCATGTCCGCCGGCTTTCCCAGGATCTTTTCATAGAAGGTCGCCAGCGCCTTGAGTTGTTTTGTTCCTATCATGACAGAATTCAGATTCAACATATCGCACATCTCCTTTCTGGTTGTTGGTCCACTCGACCTCGCGGCAGTCCTGCGGGTTGTCGGAGAACCCTCGCAGCGTAACGCCTGGCTTCTACTGCGCAGATCCCCCGTTCGCCGGCGGGATGTTGTGGTTGACGCGGAAGAGGTTGGTCGGGTCGTAGCGCGCCTTGACCGCCGCCAGCCGGTCCCAGGTAGCCCCGGGGTAAGCGTCGCGGACCCGGGCCGGGCCTTCGTCGCCCAGGAAGTTGACGTAGGCGCTGGCGTCTCCCTTTCCGAGCGCCGCCGCGAAGTCGGAGACCCAGGCCTGCCGGGCAACCCGGTCCTCGGGGCCATCATAAAAGGCGGCCAGGTTCACCATGATCCGCCGGCCCCGGTGGGGGTAGGCAGTGGCTTCGGCGGGCACGCGGGCCACCGCTCCGCCGAGGACGCGCAGCTGGGCGACGCGCACCGGGGCGTCGCAAGCCCGGAGGTGCTCGACGATCGTTGCGGCCGCGCCGCGGTCGATCGCGTCGGCGAACATCGTCCGGGCGACCGCCGTCGGGTGGTAGCCCTCCTCTTCGGGCAGGTACATCTCCGGATAGGACATCGGCCGCAGCATGTCGGCGATCGGCGCGGCGAGCGCCCGCAACGGCGCGACGGCGCGCTCTCCGGCCTCGACATCCCCGACGCAGGCGACCAGGGCCATGAGGATGAGCCGGCCGTGGTGCTCGGCGGGGAGGAAAGGCATCGGCGGGGCGGGCATGACGTTGGCGATCGTCGTGAGCGCTTCCGGCGCGGCCTCCGCCTCGGCGACAAAGCCGGCGATGACTTCGGGCGTCGCCGGCAGGATGAGCATCCCGCCCAGGATCGGGTCCACCGCGTGCAGCCGGAACTGGAAGCGGGTCGCCACGCCGAAATTTCCGCCGCCGCCGCGGAGCGCCCAGAACAGGTCCGGGTGCGTCTCGGCGTCGGCGCGGCGCAGCTGGCCGTCGGCGGTAACTATCTCTGCTGCGAGCAGGTCGTCGATCGTCAGGCCGTACTGGCGGGCGAGGAAACCGATCCCGCCGCCCAGCGTGATCCCGCCGATCCCCACCGAGCCAGTGTCGCCGAACCCGGTGGCGAGGCCGTGCGCCCCGGCTGCGGTCGTGTACTCGCCAGCCGTCAGCCCGGTCTCGGCCCACGCGGTGCGGTTTTCGAGGTCGATGTCCAGCGCCCGCATCTCCTTCAGGTCGAGCACGATGCCTCCCTCGGAGAGGCTGTGGCCGGCGAAGCTGTGGCCGCCGCTCCGGACGGCGAGCTCCAGCCCGGCCTGGCGCGCCAGCGAGACCACGCGGGCGACCTCGTCCGCGTTCCTGGGGCGGGCGACGGCTGCCGGACGGCGGTCGATCCCGCCGTAGAAGACGGTGCGCGCCGCGTCATACCCGGGGTCTTCCGGCGTGATCGCCCGGCCGTCGAGGGCGGCGCGCAGCTGTGAAGTAATTTCCTTGAGTTCAAACGCCATTTCAATTCTCCTGTTCTTTTCACCTTTTTGGCCCAGACTGAAGTCTACGAGCGGCCTGGAACCTGCCCGAAATTCCTTCGGCAGGGTTGGAAACCTGCCTTACGTAGAGCGGCTTTCCATAGCCTTGGGATATGTCTGAGCGGAACACAGTCAAAGTCCCGAGCTTGCGAGGGAACAGTCACGGCGGCCTTCAGCGGCGAGAGCGCGGCTGGCCGGTCCGGCTCCGGTCACCCGGCGAACCGCCGGGCGGCGCGGGCGCGCGCCCGGGCTGCCTCGACGGCGCGGTCCCGCGGCGGTGCGTTCGTCTCGAGCGAGGCGAGCAGATCTTTAGATGCCGCGGCGATCGCGTCGACGGCAGCGTTGAAGGCGGCCGCGTTGGCCCTGGAAGGCGCGTTGAAGCCGCTGATCTTCCGCACGTACTGCAGCGCCGCCGAGCTAATCTCCTCGTCAGTCACAGGCGGGTCGAAGTTGAACAGCGTCTTGATGTTCCTGCACATAAGCACCTGTCTCTATCTTTTTTTCTCACTCTTCAGCGGCGGCAACCGACAGCCCGTGATCTGTCAGGGCGGGGGCGCTCAACTTTGTCAATCCGCCGCAGCCAGTCCGGCCTGGGCTTTGCCGGGCTGCTGGTTGAAGAAGAGCCACAGGCCCGGGACCGCCATCAGGGCGCTGCTCAGGACGAGCAGGATTTCGACCGTGATCACGTCGGCGATCGGCCCGAAGAGCAGCATTCCCACCGGCAGGATCGTGTTCATGATCAGCTGCATCACCCCGAACACCCTCCCCTGCATGTCCGGATCGACCATTTCCTGCAGCAGCGTGGTGGTGGGGACATTGAACATCGGCATGGGGATGCCGGACAGAAACATGATCGCCAGGTACAGGCCGAAAAACCTGGATAATCCCAGCCCCACGAACAG
This sequence comes from uncultured Anaerolineaceae bacterium, assembly GCA_964416175.1. GTDB lineage: Bacteria > Chloroflexota > Anaerolineae > Anaerolineales > UBA4823 > CAYQDF01. The sequence goes on along the minus strand of CAYQDF010000016.1, from coordinate 22,062 downwards.
GACCGCCCACAGGATGCAGCTCAACCCGATGGTGCGGAAATGGTTCTTAAAGCCTCCCCAGGCGGTCATGAGGACCCCGCCCAGGATCGAGCCGGCGAAGAAGGTCACCTCGTTGGCGGTCAGCCGCCAGACCTCCTCTCCGAAGGAGCGCGTTACCAGCAGGGGGGTCAGGAAGATCACGGGGGTCGCCAGGAAGAAGACGAACGCGAAGAAGGCGAAGAGCGTCTTGATCGTCCGGTTCCGCCCGATGTAGACCAGGCCGGCCTTCAGATCGTCCAGGTAGCCCGTTTTTTGATCGGCTGCAGCTTTCTGGTGGGGGGGCACCTGCAGGATCAGCAGCAGGCCCACCGCGAGGGCGGCGGTGATCACGTCAATAAAGAATATGGACTCCAGCCGGGAGAACGCCAGCAAGGCCCCGCTGGCGACCGGCGCCGCGATCATGATGAAGGGCTGGAGGGTGCCGTTGAGGCTGTTGACCCGGATCAACCTGTCCGCCGGCACGATCTGCGGCAGGAGCGCGCCGACCGCCGGGGCCTGGATGCCCGCTCCGACCGACCGAATGCCGGAGACCAGGAAGATCAGCCAGAGCTCCCGATAGCCCAGCAGGAAGAACCCGGCCAGGACCAGGGTGCTCACAGCCGTGAGGAGGTCAGCGGCAATGATCAGGCGCTTGCGGGGATACCGGTCGGCCCACACCCCGGCGAAGAGCGAGATGAGGATCTGCGGCAGGAAGGCAGCCAGGGTGGAGATGGTCAGGACGGCGCCTGATCGGGTGGTCAGGGTGACGTACCAGATGATCGCGTATTGGACCAGCATGGACCCGAACAGCGAGAGGCTCTGGCTGGACAGGAACAGGGCGGTCTTTTTCTTCCAGTTTGCGTGTTTCCCGCCCTCTTCCAGCGAAATACCCGTAGTTTCATCCATGGTGCTTTTCTCTCGATCCCTATCCGGCTGGTCGGCAGCGCGGGGGTTGACCAAACCAGACTAATCAGGTATAATTAGTACAAATATTCTATAATTATACCGGGGTCGGTATTGAAAGTCAAGTAATATTTTCAAATTTTAAGGTTAGAGATAATAAAGTTGAAGTTCTGGCGGTGTTCCTGTATAATTTGAGCGATGAACAGCCGGAGCTACAATCAGTTCTGCGCCTTGGCCTTCGCCCTCGACGTCGTGGGGGAGCGCTGGACCCTGCTCATCCTGCGGGAGCTGCTCGCCGGTCCCCGGCGGTTCAAGGACCTGGTTGATGGGCTTCCAGGGATCAGCAGCAACCTGCTCTCCGAGCGGCTCAAGGGGATGGAGCAGGAGGGCATCCTCTGCCGCCGCGTCCTCCCTCCACCGGCCGGCTCGACCGTGTACGAACTGACGTCGCTGGGGCGGGCTTTAGAGACGGCTGTGCTGGAACTGGGAAAATGGGGCAGCCGGTTTCTGCCGCCCTCGCTGGAAGGCGTCGCCCTGCCAAGCCTGGGGGCCATCGTGCTGGCGATCAAGGCTTTCTTTCATCCGGAGCAGGCGCAGAGGGTGCAGGAGACCTACGAGCTCCACCTCGGGAACGAGGTCTTGCAGGTGCAGGCCAGAGATGGAGAGCTGCATGTCCAGCAGGGCCAGTTCTCGAAGGCTGACGCGGTGTTTGCTGCCGATATGGGATCTTTCGTGGGGCTGTTCGCCGGGCAAATCGAGCCGGAGGAGGCGGTCGCCAGGGGACTCATCCAGATCGAGGGGGACCCGGGCGCCTTGGGCCGGTTCTTGAAGATAACCGGGGTGCCGGTGAAAAAGGATCCGATCGAGGCGTCTGCCGGCGTGCTCGCCGGTGGTGGAAAGCCGCAGGGGTGAGTGAGGCCGGGTTCCGATCCCCGGCGGTTTTATAGAAATCCTTCTATAGTTTTATAACAACCTCGCCGGCTGCGTCCTTGCTTACCGCGGGCCCGCAGCTGTATCCGTCTTTCCTGCCACCTCGTAATTGATCGAGGTCAGGCGGCGGAGAAACTGCAGGATGAAGACGAGCTGCTCGTCGGTGTAGTCCGAAAGGAGCAGATCCATGACCTTCGTATGAGAAGCGTACAGCTCAGCAGCGGTCTTCGGGTTGTCCTGCGGACCTGGATGGATGATGACTCGCCTCCGATCGTGCGGATCGTGTTCCCGGCGAGCCCAGCCGGCACTTTCTAGCCGATCGACGATGCCGGTGATGGCGCCGCTGGTGAGCCCCGTCGCCTTTGCGAGCTGTCCCGCCGTCATGGGGCCATTTCGAACCAGCAACTCAGCGCACATGATCCTGGTCACAGGAGCGACGGGTAATGTTGGCAGGCATCTGGTAAGGGGAATATCGAAATATCCCCCCAGCCGGAATACTGCGCGGCAAAAAGCCTATCGCGATTGAACAGCGGGGAGGGACTGGCTGAGGGGGAAGAAATATGCGCGGTCGCCCCGCAATTTCACCCCGATCTGCAGCCGGGCGCGCGCCAGCCGGCTTTTGATTGTCCCCACCGGCACCTGCAGCGCCTCGGCGGCTTCTGCATAGTCCATTTCGTAAAGATCCACCAGGACGAGGGCGCTGCGGTAAACGGCGGGCAGCTCCCCCAGCAGCCGGTGCAGGCGCCTTGCGTCCTCGTTCTGCTCCACAGCCGCCTCCACCGAGGCGGAGGGGTCGGCAGACCAGGCGGGGGATTCGAACTCCTCGCCGTACTCGTCTTCGGGGCACAGGGGGAGATCGGAATGGTTCCTGGACCGGCGCAGCAGGTCGTACGCGGCGTTGGTCACGATCTTGAGCAGCCAGGCCCGGAACGAACCGCCGCGAAACCGGCGGATGTTCAGGAACGCCTTAATGAGGCCCTCCTGGGTGGTGTCCTCCGCGGAGACGGCGTCGCCCAGTAAGGCGTACGCCTGGTGGTACGCCAGGTCCTGGTAGCGCAGGACCAGCTGGTTGAAGGCGTCCAGGGAGCCCTGGGAGGCCTTTCGAATCAGCGCTTCTTCCGCCTCCGGATCGGAGGGATAATAACGGTCCATCTCATCACCCATGGGGGATTTCACCTTTGGTGGGGCAGGCGTTATGGCACGTAGGGCGGCAGATCAAGCACCTTGAACGCGCCGTCTTCCATCTGCCGCACGGTGAAGATAAACTCGGTCTGGGGCGCGCCGGCCGCCTCGCCGCAGCACGGCCCCCGGGAGAAGGCGCTCCCGTCCGGGGCCAGCAAGGTGACCGTGAAACGGAATTCCTGGAGGCCGTTTTCTCCCACGACAGTCTCGGTCGCGAGCACCTCGCGCAGGCGCAGGCACTGGTAGCCGTTCACCTGGCAGGCGCTGCGCAGCAGGGCGGCGTGGTCATCGGGGTCGATATTGGGGTTGATCTCGACCAGCGTCGCGTAGCTGCCGCCGTACAGGTCGGCTGCCCATTCATAGCTGCTGAGGTCGGTCCGTCCCCCGGACAGCCTGTCCAGAAAACCCTGCAGCACGAGGGCCGCCTCTGCGAGCGGATCGGGCGGGGCGCCGCCGGCTGGGGGCAGCCAGGCGTCCTGCGCGCCTGGCGCGCGCACCGCGCCGGATTCCAGGTCGATCACCCAGGTGGAGGCCTGCGCTTCCTCGAGGGGTTCGCAGAAACCTTCGGTGATGGTGAAAGCCAGCTCTTTCCCGTCCGGCGACCAGGCATACCCGCCGACCAGGTAATCGATTCCCGGGCGCCATTCGTAGGGGAGGGTGCGCGCCTCGCCGCGCTCCAGGTCGTACACCAGAAATCCCTCCGCCGTGCGGTAAGCCAGCCGGGCGGCGTCCGGCGAGATCGTGATCACGTCCAGGCCAAGGCCGGTCAGCGGGACCTGGCTGAGGCTGCCGTCCCGAAGGTCGACCCGGCGCAGGTCCGTCACGAATGGGGTCCCGCAGCCATCCGCAGCGCCGCTGTGGACAAAGTAAAGGCAGCGCCCGTCCGCCGACCAGTGGATCTCGGAGAGGAAGCTGTCGCCCAGCCCGGTCTCGGACCACTCCTCGTAGGGCGTCCATCGCTGAGAGCCGTCGACCCGGAACACGGTCAACCGGGCGTAGTCCATGCTGTACCCCAGGGCTTCGACCAGGGAGGCCGGGTCGGAAGGGGACCCCAGCAGCGCCTCAGCCTTCCATAACCCGTCGGGCGAAGTGGAGATCAGCACCCTGTCGGCCAACAGCTTCGGCGTGGGGATTGGAACAGCCGGAGAAGGGGAGGGCGATTCCTGGGGGCCGGCTGATGGCGCCGGGGCGGTGTCCAATGGTTCGCGGGCAGCCGCGCCTTCCGGGGAGGGCGATGAGACGGGGGTCTGCACGGCGTCCGGCGCGCTGGCGGCGGGCTCGAAAGATGAGATGGCGGGCGTCGCCGCGCAGGCGGGGAGGCTGAGCACGGATAACAGGCCGAAGAGATGCCAGTAGCGGATGGGTGGGCGTTTCACGGCGGCTTCCTCCTGAGGTTCGTTTGATGCCCATAATTCTAGGCAGTTAACGTGTCAGCAGAACCCCTTTGGAATGTCACTCGTGTGTCGCTTTTGTGTCATTCGGCCTGGATCGAGGCCATCAAGAGCCAAGAAGGGCAGGTATAAGACCTGGAGGAAATCTTAGAACGAGGATTCTGAGATGGAAAGCTGAAGGTCGTTGCGCATAGCCAGTAAGGGCAGCTGCTGTCTGCCAGATAGATTCGGGCTGGCGCGCAATATTTAAGAAATTTCAAGGCCGCCTCAAGGCAAAGGGGGCAAGCGCGCGCCATTGGAGTAGGCGGGGTGGTAGTAGGGCCCGGGCTCCGTGAGCGGGGCGTAGTTCCCGTTCCGGGTGTCGTACCGCCAGATCTGGTTCTGCCCGTCTTCGAGAGCCGCCAGGACCACGATGAAGCGACCGTCTGGCGACCAGGAGGGGGAGAAGGTCGGCATCCCGCCCAGGTTCAGGCGCTGTTCTTCGCCCCCCGCAGCGGGGATCAGGAACAGGTCCTGGCTGTCGCTCAGGTTGAGGGCCCCATCGCCGTTCACATCGAGGCGCACGCTCGAAAACGCGATCCACTCCCCGTCCGGCGACCAGGCGTAGTTAAAATCGTCGAAGTCGGGCGTGCCGGTCAGGTTCTGCTCTGCCCCCGTGGCGAGGTCCAGGGTGTAGACGTCGAGCTCATCGTTGACGGTGATCCTGCCGTCGCGGGTCGTATCCCTGGTAGCCCGGCCAAACACGATCCGGGTCCCATCCGGTGACCAGGCGGGGCGGGAATCGGCGCCGCTGTCGGTCAGCTGCTCCAGGGCGCCGGTCTCGACGTCGAGCAACCAGATGTTGATCCCCGCCTCCGGTTCGAAAGTCCTCCCCTCGAAAATGATGCGCGTGTCCCCCGGCAGGGGCGACCAGTTCGGGAAGTGGGCCTGCCCCTCGAAAGCGGTGAGCTGCCGCTCCGTGCCCCGGCGAAGATCGTAGGCGTAGAGCTCCCATCCACCCTGGCTGCGGAAAGAGGCGTAGACGAGCTGCCAGTTGTCCGGAGAGAAAGAGGGGGCTTCATCGATCACCCCATTGTGCGTGATCTGCTCCCGGACGCCGGTCGCCGGGTCCATGACGAAGATCTCGCGCCCGGTCCCATCTCCGACCCCGAAGGCGATCCAGCCCGTATAAGGAGAGGGCTGCAGGGTGGGGATGGGCGTCGGGCTCTGCGCGGCGCCGGCCCGCGGAGGCGTGGGGGAAAGGGTGGGCCGGCGGACGAGTCCCGGGGTCGAGGTGGGCGAGGGGGGCGTGATGAAGGCGAGGATGGCGGAGTCCGCCGGCGGGGCTGCGAAGATGTAAGCGGCCAGGCCGGGATTTTGCCGGATCGCCGCGGCGACCGCCGCCCGGCGGGCCGGGTCCTGCTCCCAAACCGCCTGCAGGTCCGCGAAGGCGCGGTCGTACGCCTCGAGCTCGATCAGCGCCAGCGCCCGGTCGAAGCGCACGGCATAATTCGGGTGCCCGCGCGCGACGCTCTCCTCCCACGCGCTGTCGTAAAGACTGACCGCGGTTGGCCCGTTCTCGTTTTCGCCGGCTTCCTTCCGCCCCTTGAGCCAGAACTCGATCTCGGTTTTCAGGCTGGGCGCGCCAGCCGCGCCGATCTGTCCCAGGACCGTCCTCATTGCCCCCAGGATTTCATCCCCGGCCGGGGAGTTCTCGCTGCCCTGGTAGACCGCTTCGATCACGGCGACGAGCTCCGCGGCGACGTTCTGCGGGCTGGAGAGCCCGGTGAACAGGGAGAGTTTTTCTTCGTGCGAGAGGCCGGCGTAGAGATCGAGCGCCTGGTCCCTGGAGCGATCGTCCAGTTCCAGCAGGCGGGCCAGGCTGGTGAGCTTTACGTCGGGGCTGTGGCTCGTCTGGAACTGCTCGGCGAAGGTGAGCGCAGGCTGGATCTGCTGCCGGTAGAGGGCGTAGCCCGCCACGATGGAGGCCAGGACGGCGAGGAAGGAGGCCAGGATGGCCACCTGGCGCGTGCGGGATCGGGGCAGGCTTCTCTGCACCCAGGCCCGGTCAAACACTGTGCGGTAAATGCGGTTGCGGACTTCCAGCGCTCCCTGCGCCGAGGGGCGCACCAGCCCGGTGAGCTTGAGCTCGGTCTTGGCCGGCGCGCGTTCTTCGTCCGGGACGGCCTTCCCGCGCAGGATCTGGTGGTAAATGTGGAGCATCCTGGCCCGGTGGGGGCTGCCCGCGATGCGGTCCTGGATGGCGCGCAGGTTGCTCTCCTTGCGGGCTTCCTCTGTGAAGAACAAACGGTGGACGGCCTGGGCCACGCTTTCCTGGGTGCGGGGAGTCTCGGCGGACTGGACGAGTTCGGCGCACAATTTCTGCGTCAGGTAGGGCTGCCCGCTCGTCCAGTCCAGCACCCACTCGACGATCTCTCGCCCCTGGCCCGGGTAGATGGATTCGAAAACATCCTGGAACGGGCGCAGTTCGGGGAGGGTGAAATCGCTCAGGTGGACCTGTGCGCCGATGTTGTATGGGGTGCGGTTGCGGTCGCGGATGAGGTCCGCCGGGCGCGCCACTCCCAGCAGGATAAAGGTCAGGCGCTGGAATTCCGGCTGGCTGGCGCGGGCGTTGTACGCGGCCCGGATGGCGGCGAAGAAGTCGTCGGTGAAGGCCATCCCCAGAGCCGAATCGATCTCGTCCACGAAGATGGCGATAGGGGCGGGGATTTCCGCCAGCACCACGTCCCGCAGGAAGTTGCTGAAGAGCTGCACCGCGTTGCGGGCCGCGTGCGCCTCCCACCAGGCGCTTACCTCCTCGTGCAGCCCCAGCTGCACGGCGAGCTCATCGAGGAAGCCAAAGAACCAGGCCTCCGGCGTGGAGATGCCTCCCCCCAGGGTGCTGACGTCCAGGATGGCGGTGCGGACCCCGGCCTCCCTCAGGCGGTTGGCCGTGCGGACCATGAGCGAGGACTTCCCCATCTGGCGGGCCGCCAGGACGTTGCAGTACTCCCCCGCCAGGGTCAGCCGGTACAGCTCCTCGTCGGCGGGGCGGACGATGTAGGAAGAGGCCTCGCTCCAGAGCGTGCCCCCTGCCACGAAGAATTCCTGCAGGGATGATTGCCGGTTCATTCCCCTTGCCGCCTGAAGAACTGCTCGTACAGGCCGCAGCGCGGCTTCCACTGCCCCTTCTCTTGCCGGATCAGGCCCACCGCCGATAAACGCTCCAACAGGGATTCGTCCGGAGCTTTTTGCTCCCGGATGCTCCTCCGGGGGCTTCTCCGGAGCACATCCTGGAGCGCGGCCAGGAGGGCGGGGTTTTTCTTCAGGCTGTGCTGGTAGAAGAGCAGGTGCTTCCCGAACGGGCCCTCGGGGGAACTGGCGACGGCGGAGAGGGCTGCCAGGGATAAGCCCTCGCTGACCAGCGTGTAGAAAGCCTGGCGCACCAGGTAGGGATGCCCGCCCACCAGGGCCATGAGGGCGGGGATTTCATCGGGCCTGAGCGGGCTCCCGTGGCGCTGATTCAGGTCGGCCACCTGTTCCGGGGTGAAATCCTTGAGCTCGATGTTGAGCCCCACGTTGAAAGGGGAGAGGTTCACATCGTCGATCAACAAGTATGGGTGGGTGGAGATCACCATGACCAGGTTGAGCCTGCGCCAGATCGCGTCGAACGCCCGGCGCGAGTCCCAGGCGCGCAGCAGGGCAAAGAAGTGCTTTTTAAACCCGGCGTCGAAGAGCACGTCGGCTTCGTCTATAGCCAGCAGGACCTTCTGGTCGGACCGCTGGAGCACTTCGCGCTGCAGAAAGCGGTTGAAGGTCTGGGCCGGGTTGCGGACCGCCTGCCAGTAGCCTTCCACCACGTCCCAATCCAGGTCGAGCTGCTCGGCGATGGCCTCGGACAGGAAGCGCAGGAAGCTGGTCAGGTCGGTCCGGCTGGGTTCGTCCGCCAGGTGAAAGTCCAGGTAGATGACCCTGTCCTGTTCGAGGCGGGAGGCGTGGAGGGCGTGCATCAGGAGCGAGGTCTTTCCGGTCTGCCGGCTGGCCTGGATGGTCGTGGTGGTGCCCTGCCCGGCGAGCTGGTGGCGGAGCTGGCTGTCGGCGGTGCGTTCGACGTAGAAGGGGGATTCCGGCCGCATCGCTCCTGCTGGAGATTCCAGCGCAGCCCAGGAGTCGGAGCGGACCTGGGGCCGCGGGATGGGGCCGGAGAGCGGCTCGGTGGTTGAGAACTCTTCCAGGAGCTCCAGCTCGTATTCGTAGCGGGCCAGCGCGGGCAATTCCCGGAAGCTGGGGTTTTTCGTCGCCCACAGGAGCCGGTCCACTTCGACCTCGCTGAGGCGCAAAGCCTTCCCCAGGGCCACGATCTGATACCAGTGCCGGGGGTGGGCGACCTCTCCCTTGACCCACCGGTAGAGGGTCTTGCGCGAGAGGTTGGCCAGGGTTGCCAGCTGCTCCACAGGGAGGTTGCGGCGCTTGATGAAGAACCGGACCTGCTCGGCAAAAGAGTCGTCCATTGCCTTTATCTTATTGCATCGCCGTCAAATTGAACAGCCCCACCGGTCGAGTGACACGGGAATGACACACCAGCGGCACAGGTTCGGGGTGTTGGAACCTGCTTGAAGTGCGTATCCTGCGCGCATCACGCTCCAATCAGCGCGGTTGCTGAAAATTCAAAAAATAGAAAGGAGACTTTCGATGAACACCCAAAAGTTTCTCACCACCGGCCTGCTCCTCGCCATGACCGTCCTGATCGCCCTGGGCGGGGCCTGGGATCCCGCGGCCGCCAGGTCCGGGGTCTTTCCCCTCGAGGCGGGCGAGACCATCGAGCTGGGACGGCAGGGCCTGCACGCCACCAACATCCCCGTCGGCGTTTCCCACGTGTACCTGGATATGGTCGGCGGGCGGCTCCCGGCGCGCTTCAACCAGGGGGTGGGCCTCAAGTACCGCCTCCCGGCGATGGAGGTGCGCTTCCTGAACCAGAAGGGCGGCCCGGTCGAGGAGATCAGCGCGCTCGTCTATGTGTTCTTCAACATCACCGGCGCCGACCGGGCGCTCTGGTCAAAGGGCGGCAGACAGGCGATCGCCATCTGGTACGCCAGCGAAGAGACCGGCAGATGGGAGGTGTGCCCCACCTTCTTCGTCGAGGAGAGCCGCGACAACGGGACGTTCGACCGCCTGGCCTGCCTGGCGCCGGTCAGCGGCTACTACGTCCTCGGGCGCAGCGAGAGGGCTGGACAGCTCGCCGATCCCCCAGCCAAGGAGGAATGAGGCGCGGATTCCGCCGAAAGGGGTTCATCCGCAATCAACGCCGGGAAACCCGGGCCGGAAACACTGGAGGGGCTGCCCCGTTCTTCTGAGACAGCCCCTCCGCCTTATATCATTAAAACCTTCCCCGGATCCCGGTAGAGGGCCTCCATCTCGCCAGATTCCATAGCGGCAGCGATGGCCGGGAGGCCTTCCGTATACTGCGCCAGCTTCTGCCCCCCGAACAGGCGGAAGAGCAGCACGGGCAGGGTGAAATGGGCTTCGATGCGGGCCTGCGGGTAGTGGCGGCTGGCGATGAGCTGCTGGATGTACGCGGCGTGGCTTTCCAGGAGGGTCATGAGGGGCCGGGTCTCGTTCAGCGCCTGCACCAGCTGCCCGAGGTCGATCTGCTCGGGCGAGACAAGGTTGGGCGCGGCGACCCGGCGCCAGCTCGCCTCGACCTGGTGAAAGATCTCCGGGTGGTTGCGGTGCTGCCCGCGGTGCACCAGCTCGTGCGCCAGCACCACACGCAGCCCGTCCAGGTTGCTGTCGTCCACGTTCTCGCGGATCACCAGCAGCTCGCCGGCCCCGGGCTGATAAGCGGCCAGTATGCTGCTTTCGACCAGGTACTCCACCAGCCGGTCGAGCAGGGGGCGCGGCGCGTCTTCATCCACGAAGAACCCCAGCTCGCGCAGGCGCCCTAACAGGATCTCCTCGTACCCGCGGTCCTTCGGCACGACCCGGCAGCGCAGGCTCCCCGCGTCCAGGTCCCAGCCCGTGGCCTGCTCCACCAGGGGCGCCACCTGCACGACCAGGGTTGTAATAAACTCATCGTCCAAGACCAGTTTGCTCATACGTCTCACCACGGGTTGACCAGTCCCAGGCCTCTTTCAGCGCAGGCCCGGAAGAACTTGCGCAGCTTGAGGAGATCCTGGACGGTCTGCTTTTGTGCCTCTATTTTATCCCTGTTGTAGTATGACAATGTGAGATTAAGCAAAACCGTTCCCTTCGACTACGCAGCGGATGCATTCTGAGCGGACCGCAGTCAATGTCCTGAGTTTGCGAGGGAGCAGTCGAAGAACGCATCCGCTGCTCCGCTCAGGGCGCTTCGCCTGGCAGTCCTGGCGACGTCCTGGGGAAATCTGCCATCCTCACTCCCAGTCCAGCTCCCGCGCCAGGTCGGCCAGGGAGCGCGGCCCGGTCTTCCTGCCGCCCGCCTTTTCTGCGCGCTTTTTCGCCAGGATCCGCCTGGCGATGAGGTCCGCCAGCACCCCGTCCGGCAGGGTCTTTGGCTGCCGGGCCTGCCACTCCAGGGCTTTCCGCCCCGGCTCACAGATCTCCAGGTAGGGGCAGTAGCGATGCGCCCAATGCTCGGATGGGAGGACGTCCTCCGGCAGGCGGCCTTCCGCCAGGCCGGCCAGCATCGCCTTCACCCGCGCCAGCAGGTCGCTCACAGCTTCCACGTCGTAGAGCACCGCGAAGGCCAGGTGTTCCAGCGTGTCCCGGTTTTCGTAATAGACGATGGCGCCCGCGAGGGGGAGGGCGCCGCGGTAATAGGTTTCCAGCCCCCACAGGTAGATCTGCGCCTGGCGGACGTGCTCTTCCTTCGGGGATCCGGCGGCTTTGATCGCCTCGAACTCGCCGGAGGCGGTGGTCTTGAATTCCAGCGCCCAGAGCTCGCCGGCGGGATCGCGCTCTCCTCCTGGGGCAGGGAGGTAGAGGAGGGCGTCGCAGTAGCCGTGGATGCGGTATTCGGGGACCTCGAAGAAGACCTCCTGGCCCAGGCAGTGACGCGCCAGCCCGCGCTGGAGGCGGCGGTGGCTGTCGCTGCCAACGGACAGGATGCGCCCGACCCGGGCGTCCAGGGGCGGTTTCGGTTCGCCGCGCAGTTCGAAGGCCACGTACAGCAGGCAGCCCTTGGCCAGCGACGAAGGCTTGATATATGGCTCCTGATCCTTGCCGTGGGAGTCGCTTTGCAAGAGATCGAGGGCGTATTTCGCGGCGTCGTGCATCCTGACTGACCTCCTGGCTTAAGCGGCAGGAAGGGTTTCCTGCCCCATCGATCCCGGACGCGGCAGGGATGGGATCCTGCCCTACCGGTCACGGAAGAAGAAGCGCGTCTCGCCGGCCGTGTTCACCCCTTCCAGCGGGTCCACCTCGAAGATCAGGGGGTAGTGCGCGGTGACGCCGCCGATGACCAGGGCGTGACGCTGGCGCAGGCGGCGCACGAAGGCGGCCAGGGTCTCGAAGTCAGTGGCGGCGCTGCGCGAGACGTGGCGTACATCGTCCTCGAACGGGATGCGCAACAGGAAGAGGTTGTCCGCCTGGCGGAGCACCGCCTCGTCCAACCCATGGATCATATTGGTGACGAAGAAACTGGTGATCCCCAGGTGGCGGGAGCGGGTGACGATGTAGTCGATGCTCCTGGGAGAGACGTACAGGTGCGCCTCCTCGAAGAAGATGAAGGGGAAGCGGTGCGCGCCGTGCTCGATCTCCCACAGGCACAGGTCCTTGATCAGCTCGATGATCGCCTGGACGAAGCCCTCGCGGGCCAGGTTCGAAAGCCCAGAGATATCGATGACCAGCGCCCCGCCGTCGCGGATCTGGCGGTAGGCCGTGCCCAGCGAGGCGGCTTCGGCGGCCGTCCGGGCGAAGATGTGGGTGTTCTTGAGGGCTTCCAGGCGGGAGCGGATGGCGTGGTTGATCACCGTGGCGCTGGAACCTCCGCCGAATTCGCCTGACTCCGCCATCTGGATGAGCTGCTCGAGGCCGACGTAGGGCGCTTTCCGCCCGCCGCCGGCTTCCATGGCCTCTGCTTCAGCCCACAGCCGGGCGACGCGGTTTTCGAAGTGCAGCGCGGACACTTCGGGCAAACCATAGCGCTGGAGCAGCGTCAGGAGCGGCGGCAGGCCGAACTGCTTCACCCCCAGGCGGAAGTTCCCTCCCGCTTCCAGGTGGATGATGCCGCGCCGCCTGGTCTGCCCGGTCTGCGCCTCGACTTCCGCCCTGGGCAGGTGGATGTATTCCCGGTTGATGTCGAACACCAGGCAGGGCGCGCCCTGGGCGATCAGCTGCAGCAGGATGACCTTGGCCAGGTGCGACTTGCCGCTGCCCTTGACGCCGGTGATGACGTTGACCTTTTCCAGGTCCTGCCCCTCGACGTAGAAATCGTGCCCGCTCATCGTCCAGCCCAGGCGCAGGCGGTGCCCGCCGTCGCGGGTCGCGTTGGCGAAGACCTCGCCGTCGTCGGTGGGGAACACCTCCACGCCGCGCGCCGGGATCCATCCATCCCACTGTTCCCAGCGCGCTGGCCCGCCGCCGGGGAGGGCCTCCGGCACCGTCTTGCGGATCTTGGCCAGGGCGATCTTGATGTCGCCCATTTCATCTTTCCAGGAGGGGGCGGGATGCCCATCTCCCCCGGGTCTGACCAGGTACTGGTAGCCGATGGCTTCCAGGAGCGGGGCGTGCAGCGGCTCGGGGCCGAGCAGGTTGTGCATCAGTTCCTGGGCCAGGCTGGGGTAGGTCGCTGAGCGGAAGGCGATCACCTGGACGATCACGCCGCGCCCGGTCTCGCGCTCGCGCAGGGTGAGGGTCTCGCCCACCCGCAGGTCCACCTGGCGCGGGTTGAACAGCAGTTCGACCAGGTCCCCTCCGATGCGGTGGACCTGGACGTTTAAGGGCTGCGGGATAAAGGATGACGGCTGAAGGTCTCCGGCTCTTTCAGGTTTCATCTTGCATCCCTGGAATATTGTTCTGCGGCCAGGCGCAGCTCGGCGGCGATCCGCTCCCGGAGCCACTCTGGGGCCAGCACTTCCACCTGCGCCCCCCAGCTGCGGATCCAGGGCTGCATTTCCGCCGGTTCGCTGACCTGCACCCGCAGGAGGCAGCCGCCCTCCGGCGTGGGTTCCACCCGCTGCGTGGGATGCCACTGCCGCTCCAGGACGATCGGCCTGGCCGCCGGGGTGAAATGCAGGACCACTTCGCTGATTTCCTGTCCGGCCATGATCCCCCAGCCAGTCGCCAGGTAGGCCTCCGGGTCGAAATCCTCCGGGATGGTGTAGGCCTCGGCGAGCAGCCGGGCGCTTTCCAGGCGCTCGAGTTTGAAGGTGCGGATGTCGTCCGCCCAATCGTCGTGGCCGATGACGTACAGGCCGGCCGCGGTCGGTTCCAGGGCGTAGGGAGCGATCACCCGCTCGCGCCGGGCGCCGCTGTTGGGCGAGCGGTAGGCGATCTGCACCTTGCGTCCGCTTCCCCAGCCGGCGAAGAGGGCCTCCAGGACGGCCACCTGGGCAGGGTCCGGGGGGCAGGCCTCCACCCGCGCGGCGGCTCGCAGGAGATGAGCGCCGGGGAACTCCGGCAGGGCCGCCGCCAGGCAGCGCAGGGCGGCGATGACGTGGGGGTTGCGCTCATCCAGGGTGCGGGCCAGCAGCAGCCCGGCCAGGACGAGCGCCATGGCTTCCTGGTAGGTGAGGCGCACGGTCGCCAGGTAGCGGGCGCGGTTGAGGCCGTAGCGGCCTTCTTCTTGCCACAGGGGCACGCCCTCGGCAGAGAGAAAGTCGAGGTCCCGGTAGATCGTGCGGCGGTGCACCTGCAGGCGGAGGGCCAGTTCGGCTGCGCTGAGGCCGCGGGGGGCGAGCAGGAGCAGTCCTTCCAGCTGGCGCAGGCGAGCCGTGCGGTTAGCTAAGCGGGACATAGACACCACCATGGTAGAACACACGTTCCATAAAACATTTTACCATAGTGGTGTGACAGGTAAGGTCACAAAGACTGGCCGGGGTTTATTCGCGGGGTCCTAGCGGCGTGCTTTCGGTGGGGGAGTCGGCGGCGTGTGGCGCTTGAGCCACTGGATGGCCCCCGGCGTGCGGCGCCAGTAGTTCAGGTGGTGCGCGGCGTACACCACCGCTTCCGCATCATCCCCGATACCGACGTAGTCGGGCAGGCGGTTCGGGATGCGCTTCTTGCCTGTCAGGTAAGCGGGCACATGCCGGTTTTCCTCCAGGGCCGTCTGCAGGGTGCGGTCTGCCTTTGGGGAGGAGCCGCTCTTGCGGAAAGCGAGCAGGGCCTGGGTGTACAACCACACCGCGGACCATTCCTCTCTGTACTGCCGGAGGAGCTTCGCCAGCTCTGCATCCCGGTTCAGACTCAGGAGCAGGTCCGCCAGGACATACCGGATCCCCTGGTTGTCGTTCGGGTTGAGGTGGAGCAGCTGATTATAGTGGTTCAGGGCTTCCTCTTTGCGCCCCAGCTGCCAGAGGCAGCTGGCGACTCCTTCCAGGGCACGCATGTAAGGCCGCGTTTTCAATAGCCCCCAAAAGTGGCCGGCGTTCTCTTTGAAATAATCCTGGCCCAGGGCGCGTTCGC
This sequence comes from uncultured Anaerolineaceae bacterium, assembly GCA_964416175.1. GTDB lineage: Bacteria > Chloroflexota > Anaerolineae > Anaerolineales > UBA4823 > CAYQDF01. Next base: position 7,057 of record CAYQDF010000016.1, on the reverse strand, counting down.
CGGCCGCGACGCCCTCCCGGTAATACGCCAGGGCCTGCTGGACCGTGCCGGCCTCCTCCTCGGCGAGCAGCACATAGGCGTCGGCGCAGTCTGGCGACGTCCGCAGCGCCCGGCGCGCCAGGGCGATGCGCCTGGCCGGGTTGCGTTCCCCCCAGGCCTGGTACATCAGCTCCTGCGCCTTTTCCAGTTCAGGGTCGGCTTCCTGATCGGCGAACCGGCCAAACATACGGGCCATGTCGCCTTCCATTGCCCGGCGGTCGAAGGGAGGTCCCGGGGGACCTTCTTCTTCCAGAGCCTCGAAGTCCACGGCTGCCCGGTGAGCCAGCGGCAGCTCTCCGGCGGGATATTTGACCTCCACCGTCACCTCGCCGGCCGCCGTGGCCACCGGTATCCTGGCTTCGGCCGGCTGCGCTTCTCCCTGGGGACTCACTGACCAGTGCTGGCGGACAAACTCCGGGATGGTCCGCAGCGCCGCCTCGTACCAGACGATCTCATCCCGGTCCGGTCGCCTGACCTGATCGGGAGGGAGAAAGACGGAGGGGACAGGGTAAGCGCCTGGGTCAGCCACGGCCCAGCCGTATTTCTCAATGGCGTCCAGGTCGTCGAAGGGGACATCGGTGATTTCACTGAACAGCAGCGAGTGAGACCCGCCGGGGGGTATCACCTCGAGGGGATCGTCGTGGGGGAGGTACATCCGCTGGACGTCCTCCCAGTTCTTGTACAGAGCCAGCCCGTACTCGACGCCGCCCTGTCCCATGACGGACACGAAGTAGGGTTCCTTTTGGGGCGGAACGCGAATGGCCAATACGTCCTCGTTCGCCAGCTGCACCCACGGCGCTGCCCGGTAGAAGTCCGCGGCCGTGGCGAACAGCGCGCCTACCAGCTTCGCGGTGACCTTTGCCCCAGAGAGCAGGCCGGGGATCTCCGGATGGTCACCGCTCAACCGGGCCTCCAACTCCTCGACCAGCTCGTCCAGCTCTTCGAGCCGCGGCCGGTACATGGCCTGAACGCCGATCTCCTGGAGGGCAGGCGCCAGGGACTGCTGGAGCTGGCGGTCCTCGAAGAAGATGCGGGCCGGGCGCTGGGGCTCGGTTTTCAGCTCTCGCGGGGGACGAGACATCGCAGTGAACAGGGCTTTTTGGACCTCTTTTGAAGCTGGTTTACTCCCGACGGTCAAATATTGGATGGTTCCCGGGCCGAGATTGACCACGATCAGCAGGTAAGGGCGCACCGGTTCATCGTCCTCCGCGACGATCCAGGCGCGGAGCCTGCGGCTGGCAAAATACCAGGTATCCGCGGATTGGGGAAATTCAAGCGGAGATTTCTTGGCTGCTCTTGGCATGACCGGGTCCTCCTCTCTTCTCCCGGCGGGGAGGTTGAGGGGGGGTTAGTCTCGCGGAATGGGGGTGTCGGTGTGGATTATCTAAGTATAGCCAATGTCCCGGGCGATTGCAACCGGCACTTGCGGCGCTGAAGAAGGGGACCTGGCGCCCTGGCCGCCGCCGAATTGCCTTCCTGGTTTAGCTTTGGATAATTTATATTATCCAAAGCTAAAGAATCTAGATCTGCTACCGTATCCTACTCTATAGGATCGTGATAGCGAGCTGGCTACGCCATTTGTCGGTTTTGGGGTCAATCGATGATAGAAAACCCATGTGCGGTTCTTTTGGGCGCGCGATCGGCTCGATCCTATTTTGCCAGCGTACAACCCAAAGGCGCGCAGTGTGCATTAAGAGGCAATTTGGCCCCTACCCTTGCGAAAGGCAACCCGCGCGATTAATCTTCTCTTGACAGAAATGAAGTCACCGGTTATTATGTACGTACGTGTTATCATTACCGTACGTATGGAGGCGCCATGAAAACTGTCACTCCGACCGAGCTCAGAGCCAATATCTATCAGCTCCTCAACGAAGTTTTGAACACAGGTGTGCCGCTGGAAATAAAGAAGGGCGACAAGAAACTGAGAATCGTGCCGGTGGAAAAGGGGGACAAATTCCAAAACTTAATCGCCAGACCCGATGCGATCGCGGGCGATCCAGAAGAGCTCGTCGAGATCAGCTGGGAAAACGAGGTGGATCTTGATTTACCTTGATACACACGCGGTTGTCTGGTTGTACGCGGGACTGGCAGATAAATTTAACGCTCCTGTCAGGGTCCTGATGAACGAACAGGATCTCGCGATTTCACCCATCGTTCGACTGGAGCTGCAGTTTCTCCACGAAATCCATCGGGTCACAGAGGAGGCGGACACGATCGTCGCCGATCTGGCAAACCGCATCGGGCTTACGATAGGCAATCTGGATTTTTATACTACCATCAGCCGGGCCCTGGAAATCTCCTGGACGCGGGACCCTTTCGACCGCATCATTGTGGCGAATGCCAGCCTGGACAACAGCATTCTGGTCTCCAAAGATCAAAACATTCTAGGCCACTATCCTTTCGCCAAATGGTAGGCCGACGTTCAATGCACGTGAATCCACAAACCATATCCTCCTCCCACCCTACAAAAACAATCACGGAAGCAATGGACGTTTTCCTGGCCACTGTACAAGATTCCCGTAGTTCGAACACGGCCAAAGCCTACGGCCAGGCCCTGCAAGCGTTCGTCCTGGTGCTGCGAGCGCATGAGCTGGACTTGAACAGCGCACCCAGCACCCTCCCTGAAGACGCCATCGCCTGGTTCGCCGAGGCGCTCAAAGCCTATTCCCCGGCCACCGAGCGGCTTTATCTCTCGGCCGTGATCGGCTTCTACGAGTTCCTGTCTGGGGAGGGTCTAGGGGACCCAAATCTGCCCCGTCTAAGGCAGATCCTCAAAAGGCGCTCTCGGAGGCCTGGGCAGCGCTTGCCCCAGTTCCCCAGGGACGCCATCGAAAGAGTGCTGGACAACGCTGAGAGGCTCTCCAGTGCGCCGGTCGAAAGCGATGTTGAACGGCTACGTAACCTGCGCGACCGGGCCTTCCTGCTCACCCTGGCCGATACCGGGCTGCGGGTGCACGAGGCCTGCCGGATGCGGCGCGGCGACCTGGATTGGAACGAGGGCAAGGCGGTCCTGATCGGCAAGGGCGACAAGCAGGCGGTGATCCGCTTCTCGACGCGCAGTCTGAACGCCCTGCGGGATTATCTCTCGGCGCGGGCCGTCCTGGATGGCACCTCGCGCAAGCCCCTGGGGTCCCTGCCCCTCTTCCTGCGCCACGATCCGGGAGCCCGGCATGGGGAGAACCAGTTCAAGCCAATGACCACAGAGACCGGGCGGAACATCGTCGAGGGACGGGTGAGGGAAGCTTTGGGCTCTTCCGCAGCCGGCACCATCACCCCCCACTCGTTCCGCCACTACTTCGTCACCATCGTGCTGCGCGCCTCCGGCAACCTCAAGGTGGCCCAGGGGCTGGCCCGCCACAGCAGCATCAGCACCACCAGCCTCTACGCCCACCTGGCGGACGAGGAGCTGGACAAGGTCTACTGGGAGACGTTCGAAGGCAAATAAACCTGCCGATGGGGAGCGGAAGGGGTCACCCGGCAATTGTTGCCTATGAGGCCACCCAGGGATTCGCCTCCGTCGGGCTGGCTACGGCTATTGTGGAGACTGCGGCGGCTGTGCTGCAAAAGGCAAGCGGCAGGCATTGATATATGTATAAGGTAATGTATAATATCGATGGAGGTGCGCGATGCCCACTCAGATGGTTCGCAAGCAGATCTACATCCAAAAGCGCCAGGACGTTCTGCTCAAGCGTCTTTCTCAGGCGCGCGGGCTGAGCGAGGCGGAGATCATCCGTCGGGCCATCGAGCGCGAGGTGGCCGGAGTGCCTGCACAGCCTGCTCCCATTGACCTGACCGCGATGGATGATTTTGCCCGCCTGGCGCTGTCAAAACGGGGGGAGGGGATCAAGGCTGAGCCCTACCGTTGGAATCGGGAAGACATCTATGCCGAGCGCGAGAGTCGCTGGCCGCGCGAACAAGATGAAGAGTAAACCATGCCTCCGGTCTTGATCGATACCAATGTGCTGGTTTATGCCAGCGACCCGGCTGAGATCACACGCCAGGAGCAGGCGCTGCGGATTTTGAAACATCTGGAAACGGCGCGCCTCGGCCGGCTTTCGGTCCAATGCCTGGCGGAGTTTGTGCACGTCACCACCCGCTCGCGCTGGCCGTTGTACACCATGGTCGAGGCCCTCCAACAAGTGGAGCACCTTCTGCGCGCCTACCCGGTCTTTGACCTGACCCCGTTGATTGTCCTGGAGGCCGCCCGCGGCGCCCGCGACTATGGACTGACCTATTACGACGCCCAGATCTGGGCCGCCGCTCGCCTGAACCAGGTGACGGTCGTTTTCAGCGAGGATTTCAGCGACGGCCAGGCGCTGGAAGGCGTGCGCTTCGTCAACCCGTTTTCCGCTGATTTTCGATTGGAGGATTGGGCGTGAGTGGAGAGGGGCAATGGAAAATGAAAAGCGGAGGATCGCGGATCGTCTGCCTGGGTTTCCTGGCTGCCGGACTGGCCGCGCTGTCCTTCTTTCGCGCCTTCGCCCAGGGGGCCCAGCCGCGCTGATCAATGGGGATTACAGCGCATGCACCCAATCTAAGAATTACTGTGACCAGCATGGAACGCCTTACCGCGCGCATGGCTCCGAAGGATTGACGATCGTGGGCACCGTAAGCCAGGAGCGTCTGGACGGCCCCAACATGGGCGATGGGGATAATAACTCGGTGCGCCGTCCCTTCTTGATCGCAGGAAACGGCACCCCGCTGTGAGTTGGTTTCCACATATTGGCACATGATACAGGAGCAGTTCCATGCCTGGTGCGGGATCCGGCGGGTGCGTGCCTTGAATGGGCCTATCGCTGAATTAAGTAACTATGCCGCCTACCCCCCTCGGCAACCGCGACCTGATCCGCAGCATCAACCGCTTCGTGGTGTTGAATGCGATCAAGGCGCACGCCCCGATCGCCCGGGCGCAGCTCGCCCGGCGGACCGGCCTCAGCCCGGCGACCATCACCGCGATCGCCGCCGAGCTGATCGAGGATGACCTGGTCTTCGAGAAGGAGATCGGCGATTCGCGCGGCGTGCGGCCGATCTCCTGGATTGGGTGGAAGCCCAGGCCGATCCGGACGGCAACCTGCCCGAGCAGGTCTCTGAGCATCTGCTGTCGCCGCCGCATTACGCAGAGTGGGTGGGCCGCTGGGAGCCGGTCGCCAAACCTTTGCTCTGGTCGCATGCCATGCACCTGATCCTGGTCGAAGCGATGCGGTCCGGGTGAGGGCGGATCGCTCTCAAGTCGTATCCAGCCGTGAGATCAAGAACCGGTCCGCGCCGATCCCGAGCAGGCGGCGGCGTCTACCACCGCCACCTGCTGGAACCAGAAGCGCCCTCTTCTCAAAGAGAGGAATCCCGGTTATACTTACATTTAAGTGTAAACAAGTATTGAGAGCTGTATGCGCCTGTATCCGATCGAGTGGCAGAAACAAGAGAGGCTCCCGTGACCGGAAGCGTCAAAACCAATCAGATCCCGGAAGGCCTGTGGCCCTATTTTCAGGAATACGATCCGGCCCGCCTGGACCTGGGAGAGGATGCCGACCTGATCATCCACCGCGCGCTGGAATTTGGCACCTGGGAGGAAGCGCGCTGGCTGTTCGCAACGTACGGGAGGCAGCGCATTCGCGCCTTCTTGCGCCGGCGAGGCGAACGGCTGCTCTCGCCGGTGACTTTCAACTATTGGCGCAAACTGCTGGGGGTAAACAAGTGGCGGCCGTCGCCGTTCCCTACCTCCAAAGGCGAGCTGTGGGACCGGTAGAGCTTCCCAACCCTCATTGGGAGGCGCTCACCCTTGAGACACATCAGGCTTTCCGCAAGATTGCTGACCTGGAATTCATCGACGGTTTCTATCTGGCCGGGGGAACCGGGCTGGCCTTGCACCTGGGACACCGCTTCTCGATTGACCTGGATTTCTTTTCCCCCCGCGCAGACGCGGTGGGAGTGGACCAGCGCGCCGTCCTGCGGGAGACCTTCGAAGACCCCACCCTGACCATCACCTTAGATAAAGACGCAACCTTTGCGGCCACCTGGCGAGGCGTGGGGCTGAGTTTCTTCCGCCTGCACCTGTATCCATTGGTGCAGCCCACTTTGCTGGTCGCGGGGGTGCCGGTGGCGAGCCTGGATGAAATTGGTGCCATGAAACTGGCCGCCACCATCGACCGGGGGACGCGCAAGGACCTTGTAGACCTCTACTTCATCCTGCAACAGGTGCCGATCGAGCGCCTATTCCAGGTGGCTGCGGTGAAATATGCGCGTGTGCGCACCTTTGCCATCAGCGCCACGCGCGCTCTGGCGTATTTCGAGGATGCCGAAGCGCTGCCCATGCTGCGCATGATCGACCGCACGCCCTGGCCGGTCATGAAGCGCTTTCTGGAGCGCCAGGCGCTGGAAGCCGGACGGAAACGCCTGGAAGACCTGTGGGAATGAGAATCATGGCCGGTCCGGAACCCAGGGAGACCGAAATGCATACGCTGTATTTGTCCGATTCCGTCTGGGGAGAGTTGAAGCGTCGCGCTGTGATAGAGGGGAGCGATGCCAGCAAGATCGCTGACTCCGTATTGCGGGCGTTCCTGGAGCAAATGCCCGGCGTTGAACTGCGCCAGCGCCGTTCGCGGGCAGAAACCCAGGAGCGGCTCAACCGGCGCAACCTTCACCTGCGGAAAGACACCTGGGCGCGCGTCGCCCAAGTCGCGCAAGAGAAGAAAGTATCCATATCGGTTTTGACCGAGTATCTGCTGCGGAATCACCTGGACCTGGAGATCCCGGAGGATTTGAAACCCCGGTAGCTGAATTGTCCGGCCAATCTCCCATCCATTATCTCTCTATGCTCAGGTGGTATCCAGCCACGAGATCAAGAACCGGTCCGTGCCGATCCCGAGCAGGCGGCGGGCGTCCTCGACCGTCACCTCGGGAACGAGGGGCTTCAACATGAAGGCGCTCCAGTCCGGGTACGCCACGTGATAGCCGGCACACTGGAGGCTGGCGATCTCAACCGGACGGCTGACCCTGACCCGCACGTGCGCTGTTTTCA
>CAYQDF010000015.1:13036-42944 GCA_964416175.1 uncultured Anaerolineaceae bacterium | reverse complement strand
TGAGGCGCGAGTTGCAAGAGCTCAACCCGGAGCTCAGGAATCGCGTCCCTGATACCAGGTTCATCGAAGAGACCCGCTCCATCGTGAATTATTCCTTCCAGGTCCGGCGGTTCACCGGCAAGGGGTACATCTGCATCGGGGATGCGCACCGCTTCATCGATCCGATCTTCTCTTTCGGGCTGTACGCCACGATGAAAGAAGCCATGTTCGCAGCGGATTCCATCAAAGCATACCTGAATGGATTCGGGCGCGACCTGCCGAACCCATTTGCCCGGCACCAGGAGATGTGTGAAAGAGGGTTAGACGTCTTCGAGGATATGATCGATACCTTTTGGGAGCATCCCCTCGCCTTCGCTTTGTTCCTGCACAATCGCTACACAGAACAGATTATAGACATTTTCGCCGGGCGCGTGTTCCACGGCGAGGTCTCGAAAGCGTTAATGGCCATGAGGAAATTGCTGAACCGGGAAAGACTCGATGAGACCTGGGATGAGGATTCGATCCCAGTTGGCTCCAGGTACCACCCGGAACGCGCCAGCCTGTGGGAAAATGAACTCCCCGCCGGATTGGAAGAACTGCTCCGGCAGAACTAACCAGATATAGGCGGGACGCTGGCGAGTGATCTAAATCCACTTGCAGGAAAATCGAAATCACGGAGGTGACTGATGGATATCATTGATACGGTGGAGAAATACATTGTTGAGGAGATCATGGTCGGGGATACAAAGACGAAGCTGGATCCCGATGCCTCCCTGATCAGCAGCGGCGTCGTGGACTCACTGGCGCTCCTGCGGCTGATCTCTTTCATCGAGGAAAAGTTCGGGGTCGTCATCGAAGACGAGGAAGTGATCCCGGACAATTTCGAAACGCTGAACGTGATCAAGGGGATGATCGAAAGTAAACTTTAAATACGAACAAGGGGGCGAACGGGCAGGGGGTTTTACTCAGAGACTGATCGGGGCCTTAGTGGGGCAGAAACGATCGGATTCTCGCCATCACCAATATGGAAAGATGATGTACTCATCCAATCTCACTAACGGCCAGATGCGCTCCATCTGGTCGAATTGTGAATATGCGAAGGTAGCCTATGACCAAACGATTGCTGCTGCTCAACGGGCTGGCTGTCTTGATGGTTCCTCTGCACCACGCAACAGCCTTCGGGTTGCAGGCGATGTTCGATTGGACATACCGCTACCGGTCGGTCTCGGTGCCAAATTATGACCAATTGGGTAGTTTATCTTATATTATCACCATGGCGATCCGCCAGCTGGACGGCTTCGCCATACCCGCGTTCCTGTTCGTGTCCGGATTCTTCCTGGCATTTCTTGCCAGGGGAAAGGAATTAACTCTCAACACCGTAACCCCCCGGATCAAAGTCCTTCTTGTCCCCCTGGTCATCTGGCTGATCCTGCGTTTTCTTGTCCTCCGCCGGTCGCCCGATTCGATCTACGAAGCCCTCGATACGTACTACTACCTGATCTTGCTGATCCAGTATTATTTGCTGGCGCTGTTGATTGTGCCGGCGGCGAGGAAAAACTGGAAGCTGCTACTGATCCTCATGGCAGGCATTCAAATCGTATCCGAGAGCCCGCTGTATTTCAGAACAATCGGCGTTGATTTCCCGGGACTAACCTACCTTGGTTTCCTGACGCCCCGCTGGTTTTTCCCAAGCCGGATCTTTTACTTCACCCTCGGCGTAGTCGCCGGGATGAATATCCAGGCGTTCAGGACCTGGGTCACCAGACACCGATGGGCACTACTCGGAACACTGATCGCGTCTGCTATCCTCAGTTTTGTTGAATATAATTTCATAGGCTCGTTATCGGGTAAGATCTGGGTAGGACCGAACAATCCCGGATTGGCCCGCCTGGTGTATGCCACGACATTCGGCCTGTGTTTCCTGGGCTTCGGAGATCTGGAAATCCCATATTCGAGGGTCATCGAATACCTGGGGACCAGATCCCTTGGGATCTACCTTGTGAACGTCCCCACGATGTACATCGCAGCGGTGTTGATGTTCAAATTCACTCCCTCTTTGTTAGGGATACAATGGATTTACCAGCCGATTCTCGTGATCGCGGGCATCGGCGCGCCACTTATTTTTATGGAAGTAGCTCGCCGGACTCCATTGCGCCGAGGGTACCGGTATTTATTTGGATAGAGAAGAATTAGATTAAACCTATGAAGAGCACAGAACAAGGATCACTCGCCGTCAGGAGCCTGGGGAGTTTGGAGGAGCAACAAATCACTCCCAGAGCCGTCCAAAGGACGCACATCGCGCCAACCCGCGGGTGGGTAAACCTTAACCTGCGGGAGCTGTGGGAATATCGCGAGCTCACCCTATTCTTCGTCTGGCGAGACATCAAAGTACGGTACAAGCAAACGATCATGGGCGTGTTTTGGGCTATCATTCAGCCCTTCCTGACCATGGTGATCTTCAGCCTGTTCTTTGGGCGCCTGGCGGGAGTGCCTTCCGACGACCTGCCATATCCGATTTTTTCCTATGCGGCGCTGGTGCCGTGGACCTTTTTTGCGAACGCTCTCACCCAGGCTTCGAACAGTCTGGTGATCAGCGCAAACATGATCAAGAAGATCTTCTTTCCCCGGCTGACTTTACCGATCGCCTCCGTCCTGGCAGGCGTCGTGGACTTTTCCCTGGCGTTCCTGGTCCTGATTGGGATGATGGTCTTTTACGACCGGCTGCCAACCGCGAATGTGGTCTGGCTCCCCCTCCTGCTACTGCTGGCACTTGTCACATCGCTTGGCGTGGGCTTCTGGCTGTCGGCGATGAACGTGCAGTTCAGGGACGTGCGGTATGCAGTCCCGTTTATCACCCAGGCCTGGTTCTTTGCGACGCCGATCACCTACCCCAGCAGTTTACTGGATGAGCCGTGGCGAACTCTGTACGGGATCAATCCGATGGCCGGCGTCGTCGAAGGATTCCGGTGGGCATTGCTTGGCACCGACACCCAGCCTGGACCGATCATCTACGTCTCGGCGGTTGCCGCCATTCTACTCCTCGTGTCCGGGGTCTATTATTTCAGGCGGATGGAAAAGTACTTCGCCGATGTGGTGTAGGTCTAGAGATGTCAGATACGGCGATCCGTGTTGAAGGCCTGAGCAAGCTTTATCACATCGGCGGGGTCCAGAAGCAGTACAAGCGGCTGGATGAGAAAGTCGTCGACATGCTCTCCTCGCCCTTCCGCAGGGCGAGGAGGCTGCTGAGCGGCGCAGCCGCCAGCGCTGCGGAACTGGCGGAGACGATCTGGGCATTGAAGGACGTCTCTTTCGAGATCAAGAGCGGCGAGGTGGTGGGCGTGATCGGGCGCAACGGCGCCGGAAAGAGCACGCTGCTCAAGATCCTCTCCCGGATCACGGAACCAACAGAAGGATATGCGGATATCTATGGCCGGGTTGGGTCGCTTCTCGAGGTCGGGACCGGGTTCCATCCCGAGCTGACTGGGCGGGAAAACATCTTCCTGAACGGGGCCATCCTCGGCATGAGGAAAAACGAGATCGAGCGCAAATTCGACGAGATCGTCGAGTTTGCCGAGATCAGCAAGTTCATCGATACGCCGGTTAAGCACTACTCGAGCGGGATGTACGTCCGGCTGGCGTTTTCAGTGGCCGCGCACCTGGAGCCGGAGATTCTCCTGGTGGACGAAGTGCTGGCAGTGGGCGATATCGCGTTCCAGAAGAAATGCCTGGGAAAAATGGGAGATGTCGCCCAGCAGGGACGAACCGTGTTGTTCGTCAGCCACAACATGGGGCTGATGCAGACTCTCTGCCAGCGCGGTATATTCCTGGCGGAGGGGAGGATCGCAGCAGATGCGCAGATCTCCGATGCCGTCGCCGCATACCTGCGCACTCTGGACGACGCGGAGGCGGTGAACCTGGTCGAGAGGAGCGATCGGCAGGGCCGAGGTCTGGTCAGGTTGACCAATGTAGAAATAATCAACGGGGATGGAGAAGCGACCAACACGCTCGTCTCGGGGAGACCGGCGCGCTTCGTGTTCCACTTGAGCGGTGTGATGAAGGGTCTCTCCTGCGTTTTCACCATATTCAACCAGCTCGGCCAGCGGCTCGTCCTGTTCAAGAGCGATGCGCCGGGTGCGGAGGATATCTTCGACCCGAGTCTGGGGTCGACGTTCATCTGCGATCTCGACGAGTTGTGGCTCCTGCCAGGCCATTACCGGATCAATGTCCTGATCCGCGGCGGGAATGAATGGCAGGATTTCCTGGAAGCGGCCGCATCTTTCGACGTGCAGCCGGGGCAGATGCGGGGCAGACTGTTGAAGCCATACAAAGAAGTGAGCATCAGCATGCCCCACCGCTGGACGCTCCCCATCGAACAGTAAAAGAAAATCATTCGGAAGGCGACCATTGGCAAAGACCCTACTTGCAGGTCTGGACGCAGCGTGCTGGGAGTACCTGGATCCGCTCCTGGATTCCGGCGGAATGCCCACCCTGCGCCGGTTGATGGCAGGCGGCGTGCGAGGCCGGTTGAATTCGACGATGCCGCCCTGGACTCCGACCGCATGGGCTTCAATCATCACGGGGAAGAATCCCGGAAAGCACGGCATCTTCGATATGTTGTGGCGAAAACCGGGTGGGTATGAATTCAACCCAACGAATGCTCAGTCGCGCAAGGGGACGCCTTTCTGGGAGTATCTGAACCGGATCGGGATCAAGGTTGGGCTCGTGAATATCCCTTTCACCTATCCGCCAGGTGATATCGATGGCTTTATCCTATGCGGCTTTGGAACGCCCAGTTCAGCGACGGATATTGCCGCACCAGCGGACGTGTTGCAATGGGTCCAGTCTGAGTATCCAGCCTATCGATCTGCGGTGGATCCTGAATTCCTCCGGAGCGCTCCCCCGGATGCGGTGCTCAGAGAAGAGACCGAGCATCAAGCCCGCCAGGTGGAGCTGGCTCTCGAGCTGGCGCGAACGCGGGGCGTCGACTTCCTGGCAATCAATTTGATGCTAACCGACCATGCGAATCACAAAATGCCGACCCTGGAGCTGGTCCAGGAGGCGTACCGGCGAGCGGACACTCACCTTGATCACCTGATCACCGGCTTTCAACCGGAGAACATCCTGCTGATATCCGACCACGGCTCAAGCCGGTTAAAAGGGGATTTCCTCCTATATGCCTGGCTGCGCGACCGGGGGTATACAGCGTACCTCAAGAATCCCAGACCCGAACAGAGCGCCCCGCTCAACTGGATCCTCGATCAATGGCTTCAATCCCACCTGGGATTTACTGGAATCCCTGCGCGCCTGATCAGGAAGCTGCTCCGGGAGGGATTACTGCGTGTGCCGGAGGCGTGGGCTGACAGCTTCTTAGATTATCTGGGCGGCATCATTCCATTCGCCCGGGAACACGTAACCTTCTCGAACCAGGTGGATTATGAGAACAGCCAGATCTTCCCGGGCTCTGTCTATTCCGGGCTGCTGTACCTGAATCTGGCCGGCAGGGAAGAGAAAGGCGCTGTGCCGGCCCAAGACAGGGAAAATATCATCTCCCGGTTGAAACAGGAACTGGAGCAAATCCGGGACCCAGATTCACAGGAACCGCTTTTTTCGGCTGTCTACACGGCGGAAGAGATCTACTCGGGACCGGCGTTAGGATTTGCCCCTGATCTTGTGCTCGACAGCTACAATTCAAACTGGAATATCCGCACCAGCAAACACGTACCGGTCAGAGAAAACGCGAAACACCGGTACTTCCTGGATGCCGCGAACCGCAGTGATTATGGCTGGCACAGCCGGGAAGGGATATTTATCTTCACCGGTTCGGCATTCAGGGTTGGAGAGGAGGCGGCAGTCCATCAGATCTGCGACGTCCCGGCGACTCTTCTTTACACCATGGGGGCGCCGATCCCAGCCGACTACGATGGCAGAGTGTTAAGCGAATTGTTCGTCAATGGCGCAACGCAGGGGGAGATCCTGTTCCAGGACGGCGACGCCGAGGGAGAGTGGTCAGAGGAGGGATTCCTTTCCGAAAAGGAATCCGAAGAACTGGCGGACCACCTGAGAGCGCTGGGTTATCTGGATTAAAGGTCAACCTGGCAGGATGGGACGAGCTAACCGGTCAACAGGCGATGAGGGAAAATTGCGGATCGCTTATGCGATCCAGAACGTCGGTGGGATTGACTTCAGGCAGGACATCGGCGACACCGTGCCGGTCAAGTACACCCTGCGCGGTCTGAAGAAAGCGGGTCACTCTGTGACCTGCTTGATGCTGGCGGGGCGTTCCGTTTCGGGAATTGACGACATTTCAAAATACATGGAGGCGTGGAAGGCTCCCCTTGGGATCAGCGGAACCAGCCTGTTCCAGGCAGTTGAGAGCGGGATAAGGTGGATTCAGCGCCGATTGAAGCTCCCATACTTCGCCTTCTTCGACCTGTTCCGTTTTTACGAGGCTTGCTGCCGGGTATTTCCGGGGTACGATCTATGCCACGAACACAACGGCCTGTTCTCCGCAGGAGCTGCCCTGGCCTGCTCCAGGCTGGGCTTGCCTTACGTTTTGACCGTCAGTGCGGAGCCTCTTTTCGAGAGGGAGCTTGGGGGCCGCCCCCTCAAGGGGATTCACAGGCTGGTAGCTGCCCGGGAAGCGCGCTATACGTACCGGAAGGCAGATAAAATCCTCTGCGTTTCGGAACCAGCCAAGCGCAATCTCGCGGAGAATTGGCAGGTCGATCCTGAAAAGATCGTCGTCATGCCGAATGGAGTCGACTGCGACCTGTTCCACCCGGATTATGATTCTGCGGCGGCGCGCCGGATTCTGGGACTGACAGGCGAACCGACGATCGGATTCGTCGGCGGGTTCCAGCATTGGCACGGCATTGAGCTGCTGGTTGAAAGCTTCTCCGAGGTGCTCAAGAAGGTCCCGGAGGCCAGGCTGATCCTGGTAGGGGACGGGAGAGCCAGGCAGAGCATCGAAAAGAAGATCGAGGAGTGCGGCGTCCAATCTGCGGTGACGATCACCGGCATTCTCCCCCAACAGGATGTCCCGGCGATGCTGGCAGCGATCGACGTCGCGGTGTTACCTTACCCGGAACTGCCAATGGAGCTGTGGTTCTCGCCCCTGAAGCTGTACGAATACATGGCGGCTGGAAAAGCCATCGTGGCATCCTCCTCCGGGCAGATCGCCGAGGTGATCGAGGATGGTGTAGATGGGATTCTGGTACCGCCAGGGGACATTCCCGCTTTGACAGGGCGATTAATCGAGTTGCTGGGGGATGCGGAACTGCGGTCGGAACTCGGCAGACGCGCCCGCCGGAAAGCAGTCGAACAACATTCGTGGGATAATTACATCACAAAACTCGAATCGGTTTACCACAGCGTCCTTTAGTGGTATTCTCGCTGAATAGGTGGGAGAATCCCCCCTAGTCCAGGCTTCAGCGGTCCATAATGAAGCTCGACTCCAAGTCATTTATAGATTCTAAACCCTTCTATCATCCCGTTTGATGAATACTCGCACAAGAATTTTAATTGCAATCGTCCTGGTGCTCTTCGTCCCGCTGGCATTGTGGCAGACGGCCTCCGGGCAGACCGGGCGCTGGACCCTGCCATATCGCCTGTCGAGCGGCAAGGGAAAGGCTGATGAGGCTACCCTGGTCGCGGATATGTACGGGTCGGTGCACGCATTATGGACCGAGGACCTGCCAGACAATCGAACGATCATCCAATACGCCCGTTTCGACGGGGAATCCTGGACGTTTCCGATCGATATCTACATCTCATTACCATTTATCGGGATCGGTACAGTCTCCGCGGCTGTTGACCAGGACGGCACCCTGTCGATTGTCTGGACGGAGGGGATCAGTGGACCGGCATATTATTCATCCGCCCCCGCTTACGGGCCTGTCACTGCCGCCGTGTGGGCCAAGCCCTCCAGGATTCTCGTCCCGGCTGACGGGGCTGTGCTGCGGATCGATTCGCAAGGCATCTACCATGTCTTGTATACGAAATTCCTGGGAGAAAATCCCGGGATTTACTACATCCGGTCGGTAAACAAAGGGGTCACCTGGTCGGTTCCGGTCTGGCTCGATCAAGATATCATCGAGAACCACGGGCCGCGTTCACTTCACTTCGAGATCGATGAGGCGGATGGACTGCACGCTGCCTGGTACTACGTCCCGCGGGACGCAGTGGGCGGCAACTGGGTCCGCTATGTGCATTCCCTGGATGGAGGCGAAACCTGGTCAACGCCTTTTACGATCGATATTGCCGCAGATGATAACAGCGGGCTTCAAAATGCCGGACCGGTCATGACCGTTCAGGGATCCACGGTCCATATCATCTGGGCGGGTGGGGAGCTAAACTTCAGGAATCACCGCTACTCTAGAGACGCCGGGCGCACCTGGAGCCCGACGGCGCGGATGATGGGCGATTTGAACGGACAGGCATTCGATGGGCTGGCGATCGATGGAGCCGGCCGGATCCATTACTTCGCTCAGCTGCGGTTCCCGCAGGGGATCTACCACACCTACTGGGATCGGGATCACTGGAGTTCCCCGTCGCTGATCTACCTTATCCGTACGACCGGGGATGAACCAATCATCGATCAGGTTCACGCTCACCACACTCATGCCGCTGTTCGCGCGGGCAACCAGCTGGTCGTGACCTTTAACGACCCACCTCCCGAGCCGACCCGCCGTCTGTTTACGATGACCATGGTCCTGGATGATATCCCTGCGGATCAACCAGAACCGACCCCAGGAGTGGAGGTCACCGTGGAGGCGGTCCCAACCACGCAGCCCGCTCCATCTCCCACGGCGAGAAATTTCAATTTTGATCAGGACGCCACAATCATTGAAATGCCTTCGCCGATCGCATCCATGTGGATCGGGTTTATTCCGGCCTTCGCGTTCCTGGTCGGCGTGATCGTTTATATTGCATACTTCAAAGGCAGGCGATGAGGCTGCCGGTCCTGGTCTGAGGAATTGATGGACTGAGATTAATTCGACAATGTCACATTCGGTTTTCCATGCGCGTAGCACCCTGAGCGGAGCAGCGGATGCGTTCTTCGACTACACTGAGTTCCGCTCAGAATGCATCCGCTGCGTAGTCGAAGGGACCGGTTTTACTTAATCTGACATTGTCATATTAATATCTTCTTATCTTAAGCCAGCCTGTAAAGGGAGGTGATAAAATCCGGCGATCAGATAACGAAGATGAATTTAGTCCTGAAAAGTCATATCAAGCTGGCCGTTCTGGTTACGGTCAATGTGCTGTTAGCGCTGCAGCCATCCAGCCAGGCGGTCGCATTTCAAGTATCTCCTCTGCCGGCGTACAATCTGATCCAGAATCCCTGGTTTCGCAGCGCAAGCGAACCAAATTATTCTGGACTTGATGGCTGGATTGACGCCGCAGGCCAAAACAAGTACTGGTCGACGAGCCAGAAAGAATCGAATCCATCACCGGATATCGTAATTAACGGAATTTGTGACAATAAACCGGTTTACTGCGGAACTTCAGCCAGGCTGAAAAACACCCCCGGCCAGTCAGGGGGTTTGGGCGTACCAGGTGTCGATTCATACCTTTACCAGGTCGTCGCTGCCAATAAATCAAACACCAAGCTCATCTTCTTCACTCACTGGGTCAGTCACCGGATCGACCCGGCAGAAGTGCTGATTTATGGGGGAGAATCGGCCAACGGGCCCTGGACTGAAGAACCGGTATGGGTGCCGTTTTATCATGTCCAGTATGATGCAGACAATGAGGTTGACCTGTGGACTCAGACGGACTTTCTCGAGAAGACGATCTCACAAGGATACAACTACTATAAGATCGTGATCCACGCCAGGCTGCCAGACGACGATACCGTGGGCTTCAAAATCACCGGGATCTATTTTACAGCCCTCGGCCCCGGGAATCCCATTCCACCGGTGCAGGACGAAATGAGATTTCTCCCGATAATTAACAAGTTGAACTCCAGGCAATGAAATACCAGAGGATCCTCCAGCTCATCAGTGTTTTGATCATCCTGGCTTTCCCACAAGCGGTTTTCGCTTACCAGGTTGAAGCGCTGCCGGAGGACAACCTGCTCGAAAATCCCTGGTTCCGGGATCCCGGCAGACCCAACCATTCAAGCCTGGCAGGATGGATCGACGCGGCCGGGCCAAACGCCCATTGGTCGTCCAGCCAGAAAGAAGCCAACCCCACGCCTGACCAGATCGTATCTGGAGACTGCGGGAGCCAGGAACTTTACTGCGGCACTGCGGCAAGGCTCGACCCGGGTCGAGGGCAGTCGGGCGGTGTGGCTATACCCGGAGTAGACGCCTACCTCTACCAGGTTGTGCCTGCAGACCAGAGCCACAGGAAGTTAAAATTCTTTGCACACTATGTCAGCCATCTCGTGGAGGTCGCGGAGGTCTCGATTTATGGGGGGGACATCGCCGACGGACCCTGGGAACTGGCCTGGGTCCCACTCCATTATCGCCAGGATGTTCTGATAAAACCCCCGCGGGGAGAGAGCACCGAGGCGCTGTGGGAACAGACCGGCTACATCGAGACGGTACTCAGGGAAGGTTATGATTATTACAAGGTCGAAATCCATGCCCGCCTCCCGGAGGGGAACGACACCGGATTCAAAATCACGGGCATCTATTTCAGCACGTCCCTGACGGATGAACCTCCGAGTGTCCAGTTGCTGACTACTCCAACGACGGCGGACGAGCCTGGACCTGGGGAAACCCAGCTTCCGGAGGAATCAGACGGCAGAGCCACACGGGAAGCGCGGAGGACTCAGATGGCTGAGGAGTCAAATGAGCCCACCGCAACAGCCTCTATCCATCCAAGCCCCACGCCAGCACCCACACAGACGACCACACCTGTCCCCACCAGCACAGCGCAACTCGTCGAGCCGGAAGGCTCCAGGATGCCTCCAGGATTTGCTATCTGGCTGCTGACAGGGGGGCTGGTGATCTTGCTCTCCTTCGGGGGAGTGCTTCTGTATAAGAACGTCATCAAGAAAAACTGATCGACGGTCAGCATTCACCTCCCGTTACGGTAAGGAAATTCAGATGAAGATGAAAGTGCGCGGGATTGGAAAGATCCGCGGGATATGGAACGGTTTAATGAAAACCGGAGATGGTATCCGCCGAGAGGTGTGGCAGCGGATCGACAACCCAACCGGTGCAGTCAGGCCAGCGTTTCTAATCGGGTGCGGGCGGTCTGGGACGAGCATGCTGGTCCACCAGTTGAATAAGTCCATGCGCGTCGAGCTGTACAACGAAGACAATCCGGCTGCGTTCGAAAGATGGCGCTTGAAAGACCTGAGCGTGACCGACAGGTTGATTGCAGAGAGTCACGCCCGGGTGATCCTGTTCAAGCCTATCCTGGACACCTACCGGACGCGCACCTTGATGGAAAGATATCCCGACGCCAGGTTCATATTCACCTTTCGCCACTTTGACGACGTCATCAATTCGTCTTTAAAGCGTTTTGGACGGATGAACCGCATCAATCACGTAAATTCCTGGATTCGAGAAGATTTCAGCGAATTCAACATCGAACCGCCTCCGAAAGCCTCCAAGGCTGCGATTCAGGAATTGTGGAAACCAGGGTTATCGCCCGAGAATGGCGCGGCGCTGTACTGGTTGTTCTACAATCGCCTTTATTATGATCTTGAATTGGATACCAGCGAGCGGGTGATGTTGATGCGGTACGAATCCGTCGTATCAGATCCCGAAAGATACTTCAAAGCTTTGAGTGATTTCCTTGGCCTTCCCTACGAGCCTGCCTTGGCAGTGGGAGTATTCTCGTCATCGATCCGGCGCGAGAGCGGACCAGAGATAGACCCCAGGATAAGAGAGGCTTGTGAGGCGCTCTGGCTCAGGCTGAGCAATGAAGTGGAAGTCCGATCGGGGCTGTCTCATTCCTATGAAAATCGCGCTTAGCACACGCAGTTTCCAACCTCCAGTGATCGGAGGGGTCGACGTGTATACCGACCGCCTTGGTAAGGCGCTCGAGAGGCGGGGGGAGGAAGTCCTCTACCTGGCGTTCAATTCCTCGAAGGAGTACAGCCCCGAAATTCAAGTCAGGCAGGAATCTTATGAGGGAAGGCGGATCTGGCGGTGCCTGTTTGACTTCACCAGGCGCCCTCCTGAACTGTACCAGCTTGGATACGATCCAGAGATGGGGGAATGCATCCGCTCGATCCTAAAGGCTGAAGAACCTGACTTATTGATCATCATGAACTTTTACATGTCGACCCTGGCCGGGGTCGCGGCAGCGAAAGCATTAAGTATCCCGGTGGTGCATATCGCGACGGATTACCTGCCAATCTGCCGCCGGGCGACGATGATCCGCTGGAATGGGCGCTCCTGCCAGGTGGGGGAATCGATCAAATCGTGCAGCGATTGTTTTATCTCGGACCGGTCTATCGGTCGCCTGGCCGCGCGCACTTTGAACCTCCTGCCGGAGAAGACCCTCGTCTCCCTGGCCGAGTTGAAGGACAGGAATCCCTTATTTCTTCCGTTGAAAGCTCTAAACCCTTACTGGCGGCAGGTCAACCTGATGAAGCACCGACTGGAAGTACTCGAACCTCTGAAGCAAGAAGTCGATCTGGTCCTTGCGCCGACGCGGTACACGGCAAGGATGTTTCGGGAGAACGGCTTTCGAGACAACCAGGTCGAATACCTGCCTTTTGGCGTGGAAAGCGACAGCCCTCTGGCGAAGGTAAATCACGAACCGGCGGATCACATGCGCTTCTTGTTCATTGGTAGGCTGCAACCCTACAAAGGGGCGCACCTGCTGGTGGACGCCTTCAACCACCTCACCTCGCCCAAGGATGCCACACTCACCATTTACGGTATCCGGGATGGTTATGACGCTTACTACGAAGAGCTCATCGCCAGGATCGCGAAGAACAACCGCATCCAGTTCAAAGGCAGGATCGCCGCGGCAGAACTCGGCAATGCCATCGCTGAAGCGGACTACTTCGTCCTGCCATCAACATGGCACGAAAACAGCCCGCTGATCGTTCTCGATGCCCTGCAATCCAGGACACCAGTAATCGCAAGCGAAATTGGAGGCGTTACTGACCTGGTGAATGATGGTGTAAATGGCCTGCTGTTCCCCATGGGGGATGTCGCCGGGTTGGCGGCAGTGATGCAGAAAGCCATCGATCATCCCGAGTTTGTCGATCGGTTCCGGGCGCAGACGGAGCTGACCACCATCGAGGATTATACGGATAAAATGCTGGCTCTGTGCAACGACCGGCATCTACTTTAGAAATTAGGAAAATACCATGAGCAGCTGGGAAGGGTATTGGAACGAAATCAGAGAATCTGGTATGGACTCACAGGTCTTCTGGGACAGCGTCCCTGAAAGGGCTGCCCAGGAGGACCTGCAACGGTTCATTAACTATTTCGACCCGGACCTGCCGCTGATGGATCTCGGGTGCGGTAATGGACGTCAGTCGAGATTCCTGGCAGCCTATTTTCTAAAGGTAATTGGCGTGGATATAGCCCCCTCGGCGATCCAGCTGGCGATCAACGCAACACCGGCCGGAAGCAATATCGAATACCGCGTCTGTGACGCGGTCGACGAGGCTGCGGCGCGGGCTTTGCACGAGGAATTCGGAGATATGAACATCTACATGCGGGGCGTACTGCACATGATCAAGAGGCGATACCGGGGGGTTTTCATTGAAAACCTCGGCACCATCCTGGGGAACCGCGGGACTCTCTACCAGATCGAGCTGCCATCAGAAGCGATCCTTTACTTGAGAAAGCTGCCGGAGACACTGTTCGCGAGCATCCCGAAGATCACTCGACGGATAGGATTCAACCTGGAAGAGAGACAGGTCTATTATCCTGATGAGAAGTGGATCGTACTGGGCCAGGGCCAGCCGGTGTTCATCCACACCGTTCCGCTCTTTGATGGAAATGAAGGGGCAGTTCCGGCGAACTACCTGATCGCTCGCCGAAGAAATTAGCGGTTAATTCCATCAATGTGGAGGACATGAGGAATCATGACGAAACGGCTACTCATCCTGAATGGATTATCTATTTTGATGATCCCCATCCAGCACGCGACCGCCTACGGATTCCGGGCGATGTTCGGTTGGGCGGAAACGAACATCCCGGTAACCCCAGCCAGTTTCGACCAGCTATACTCAGGACCCTTTTATCTGTACGTGGTCCTGCGCCAGCTCGCAACCTTTTCTGTCCCGGCGTTCTTATTCATTTCCGGTTTCTTCGTATCTTTTATGGCGCGCGGAAAAGAGGGCAATGTTACTTTGAAGATGGTGCTGCCCCGAATCAAGATGCTCTTCATCCCCTTCGCGATCTGGACTGTCATACGATACCTTCTTCTGAGGGATTTTCCGAAGAGCGTCGATGACGTGCTCGATCCGTATCATTTCATCCCGATTTTGTGCCAGTTCTATCTGCTCGCGCCCCTGCTGGTCCCCCTGGCGAGGAACAGATGGAAGCTGTTCTTACTGGCGACGGCGCTTATTCACCTGAGCATCCAGGGCTTGAGGTACATCACGGATCTTGGCATCGATTTCCCTGGTCAGGAATTCATCCTGAGTGTGACGCCGCGGTGGATGTTCTACGGACAGCAGCCTTTCTGGTTTCCGTTCGGGCTCGTATTCGGTCTGCACCTGAAAGAGTTCAGCGAGGCGATCCACCGCCACAAAGAGAAGCTGCTCGCAATGTCTGTGATCTTTTCTCTGTTCGCGATCGGTGAATACTTCCTGGCCGATTATCTAAACGGCGAGGTTTGGGTAGGCCCCACCTTTTCCGGTTTCTCAAAAAATATCTTCATCTTTTCATTCATCTTGTTCATCCTCGCCGTTGAAGAGTCAGCGATCCCCTATCCCAATACTTTTTCCGACCTGGGCGCCAAATCTCTGGGCATTTACATGGCGAACATCCCCGCCATCTACCTGACCGCGGTGGTCCTCTTCCGGCTCACGCCCTGGGTGTTGGGGGTGCAGATCCTTTACTTCGTCATCCTGTTCGCAGCCGGGATCGGCGGCCCTCTGCTCTTGATGTGGCTGGTGCGCAACACGCGAATG
Source organism: uncultured Anaerolineaceae bacterium (assembly GCA_964416175.1). Taxonomy (GTDB): domain Bacteria; phylum Chloroflexota; class Anaerolineae; order Anaerolineales; family UBA4823; genus CAYQDF01. The sequence goes on along the minus strand of CAYQDF010000015.1, from coordinate 27,901 downwards.
CGAGTCAGCTACCGTTATCTGTTCGGATGATCGGCGCGAACTGGAAACTTGGAACTGTATGGTGGTGACAGGCCTTTGAAAGCGCTTGTGATCGGAGGCAACGGATTTATCGGTTCCCACCTGGTCGACCGATTGATCGACCTGGGATGGGAAGTCGTCGTCCTGGATTTCCAAGGCCGCCGCTACGAGCCAGCCCCGAAAGAAGTCCACTTTATCCTCGGAGACCTCAACCAGGCGTATCTCGTTCGCGAGGCGTTGATCGGGGTGGATATCGTCTTCCATCTGGCCTGGACAACCATCCACGAGATCTCCAATCTGGACCCCACAGCAGATATCAGCGCCAACCTGATCCCATCTGTCAACCTGATCCAGGCCTGCCTCCTGGCCGGCACCAAACGATTTGTCTTCATCTCTTCCGGCGGCACCGTCTACGGGCCAGCCAGGGAGTTTCCGATCCCGGAATCTCATCCCATGGCTCCGATCAATGCTTACGGGATCACGAAGCTGGCGGTGGAAAAATACCTGCACATGTTCTATCATCTGTACGGATTCGAGTACGCTGTGCTGCGGCCCTCGGTGCCGTATGGCCCGCGGCAGAACCCGGCCGGGAAACAAGGAGCTGTCGCAGTCTTCCTTCACCGGGTCTCCCACGCTCTTCCCATCACAATCTGGGGCGACGGAAGCGTGAGCCGGGATTACTTCTACATCGGCGATCTGGTTGAAGCCCTGGTTGCAGCTGCTGTGCGCCCTGTGGGAGCGGACCGGATCTTTAATATTGGAGGAGCGGAGGAGATCACACTGAAAGTTCTGCTTGAAAGGGTAGAAGCGACTGTAGGCAAGAAAGCGCTGGTCGAATACCAGCCAGAGCGAAAATTCGATGCTCCCCGAATCCTACTCGATACAAGCCTGGCAAAACGCGTGCTTGGCTGGGAGGCAAAGGTGGGTCTCGACCAGGGGCTGGCGCGCACGTGGGCATGGATGCGTACAGCCGTCAGGGATTAGGATGCCAAGGTGATGCATAAGAACAGACTCAATATCCTCCTGCTGACGGTGGACACTTTGCGAGCAGATATGCTAAGCTGTTATGGGTATCCAGAGCGGATCACGCCGAACATCGACATGCTGGCGGCCTCTGGGACCCGTTTCGAACAGGCGATCACCGGCGGCTCGTGGACTCAAGCCGCCTTCCCTGTGATCATGACCTCAACCTATGCATCAATGCATGGCGGGTGCCTGGGACCCCTTTCGCCGGCGCGCCCATCTCCGGTTGAAGCCCTCGCCGGGAGTGGTTACTCGACCGCCGGGTTCTCCACAAGCCCGCTGCTCAGCCGGACTTATGGCTACCAGCGGGGATTCGAATATTTCTACGACCTGCTCCCCGGCGAACGCGATCCCTGGCTGCGCCGAGTCAAAGGGGGAGAACGGCTACTGCGCCTGGCCCTGACACACCACCTGTCCGGGTTATTCGGCAAGCGAATGCATCCGGCTCGCCTCTATGTTTCTGCTGGGACTCTCGTTGATGCTGTCAGCAATTGGATTCGCGAAAGCTCCAGGCCCTTCTTCGCCTGGGCTCATTTCATGGACATCCATTGGCCCTATCACCTGGAGGAATCCCTGCGCACGGCGGAGGATATCTCCCAGGCATGGCGGGATATGGGCCACCTCCACCGCGTGAACTGGAATGGCGCAGCGATCAACGCGGCCCAGCGCACTCACTACCTTGAACTTTACAAACGAGCAGTCCAGTACACGGACGGGCAAATCGGACGCCTCTTGGAAAGCCTTGACAGAGAAGGCCTGATGGACGACACCGTGATCATCTTGATCTCGGACCACGGAGAGGAATTCCTGGAGCGGGGCCGGTGGGGCCACTTTGAAACGAACCTCTATGACGAAATCCTCCATATCCCCTTTATTCTGTATCACCCGCGGTTTGGACGGGGCAGGGTCGTAACGCGCCAGGTGCGGACTCTTGACATCATGCCGACGATCCTGGAGCTTGGTGGTTGTGAGCTCCCGGATGGTATGGAAGGGATGAGCCTTGTCCCCTGGTTGAGGGGCGAAGAGGCCGAGTCTCTGGAATCGATCAGCGAGATGTGGCGGGTAAGCCGGCATATAGTGGCTATCCGGGATGGGTTCTTCAAATATATTTGGGACAGCCAGCACCCAGACCGGGAGGAGCTGTATAACCTCTTGGAAGACCCCGGGGAACGACAGAACGTTGCGGCGGATTACCCCGAGCTGACCAGGCACTTCCGGGAGAAACTCGAAGACCATTTGCGGCGTGCGGCAGCAACATCCACGGCGGGGGGTATCCCCGAACCCGAAATGGAGGCTGAGATGATGCGCAGGCTGCGTGATCTGGGGTATGTGGAGTAGTTTCCATACTCGTTGCTCCCAGACAGAGGTCCACTGAAACTTCTTTTTATCACGAATTTCGCTCCCCCGCTGCGTGCCGGCGGTTACGACCAGCTCTGCTGGGAAGTGGCTTCCGGGCTTCGTGATCGCGGACACCGCGTTGTGCTGCTGACCAGCGATTACGAGCGCGAGCGCATACCAGCCGGAGAAAGGGATATCCACAGAGAATTGAAGCTGGAACGGAATCCTTATGTACCTTCGCCGTTCGATGTTACCTTTGGCAGGAGGAGACGGCAGGCACACAACCTGAAAATTCTCAAATATCATATGGAGAAGATCCAGCCCGATGCCGTTGTCCTTTGGAGCCTTTGGGTCCTATCGAAATCCGTTGCCGCGATGGTGGAAAGCCTGGCGCTCGAAAAGACTGCTTATTACCTGGCAGGCTACTGGCCTGTCGCCTGCGATCGGCACCTGGCAAACAGGCGATCACCAAGGAAGTCCAGGTTGAAGGATTATCTAAGGTCTTATGGCTCTCGCCTGACCGGGCGGCGGCTGGGGGACGAGATCCGGCCGGAGCTCCAGTTCAAGCACGTGATGTGCGTCAGTGGGGCTTTGCGCGATGCCCTCCTCGCGAAAGGGCTGCCAATAAACCATGCCAGGATCATTTACAACGGAATTGATGTAGATCAATTTGCGATGAAGATACAACCGGGTTTCGCCGCTGGCCAGAGGCGAGAGTTGAAGCTGCTGTATGCAGGGCAGATCGCCCGGCACAAGGGGGTACATACCGCCATCGAAGCCTTAGATCACCTGGTGAACGAAGCGAATTTCCGAGATGCTCACCTGACGATCGTCGGATCTGGCTCCCCACAGTACGAAGGCTTCTTACGGCGGCTGGTTAGAGAGAGAAGTCTGGGGAAGTACGTTGATTTCCGCCGCCGAATAGACAGGGAAGGGATGCCGGATTTGATGCGCGGTTTCGATGCGCTGGTCTTGCCCTCCATCTACGATGAGCCTCTGGCGCGGATCGCGATGGAAGCGATGGCTGTGGGACTCGTTGTGATCAGCACTCCGACGGGTGGGATGAAAGAACTGGTCATCGATGGGGAGAACGGGCTTGCGTTCTCGCCAGGAGATGCAGTCGGGCTGGCGGAGCAGATCGAGAGAATCTATCGGGATTGGTCATTCGCGGAGACCCTGATTAAATCTGCCCGGAAGACCGTCGAAGAACGGTTTAACATTGAACGAATGGTCAACGAGGTCGAAAGCTTTTTGGTTGACATGGCTCGAGCAGCAGTATCCTGAGATCCAGGCATGGCCCGGCCTGGGATCTTTCCAATTCCAATGATTTCGCAGACATCATCAAAATGCGTATACTTTTCCTGACCAATTTTTACCCTCCTTACGAACTTGGGGGGATGGGCCAGTCGTGTCAACAGGTCGTGGAAGGTCTGAGATCTGCCGGACACGCGACCGCTGTCCTGACGAGCATGCATGGAGTCGCAAACCTCCCCACCACGGACGGGGATGTTCACCGCTGGCTTTATTTGGAAATGGACTTCGAACCGTGGAAGCAGGCATTCAGATTTTTTCTCGACCGGAAGAAAAGAGAAGCGTTGAATCTCCAGCGGTTTTCCGCGCTGTCACAAGCCTGGCGTCCGGATCTTATTTTTATCTGGGGGATGTGGAATCTCCCCCGTTCGGTTGCGGCGATGGCGGAAGAGCGTTTTCCCGGTCGAGTCGTGTACCGCTTTGCCGATTACTGGCCCACGCTGCCCAGCCAGTACCTTATGTACTGGCAGAAACCAGGTCGAACCTGGTTTAGCCGAGTCCCGAAGACGATCCTCGGCCTGCTCGCAAGGGTAATCCTGTCATTCGATCGCCAGCCAGTCCTGAAGTTCGAGCACGCTATCTGCGTCAGCGCAGCCACCAGGGACGCCCTGGTGGCTGCCGGCATCCCTGTTTCAAGAGCGCGTGTCATCCACACCGGAATGGACAGCTCGCGATGGCTTCCAAAGGCTGCTAAACCCCTCTGGTCTGCTGAAAACGGATCATTAAATCTCCTTTACGCAGGCCGGATGGCAGCGTACAAAGGGCTTGAAACGGCGATCGAGGCGGTCAGGCTGTTGGTGATCGAACAACGCAGGCAGTCGATTCGTCTGGATCTCGCAGGCGGAGGTGCTCCCGGCTATATGGCAGAATTGCGCCGGAAAGTCGCCAGGGCCGGTATCCAAGACAATGTGAGTTTCCTGGGGGTGATCCCTCAAGAATCTATGCCGGACCTGATGCACCAACACGATGTGCTGTTGGTCCCTTCAACCTGGGAGGAACCGCTTGCCCGGGTCGTGCTGGAAGGCATGGCAGCCGGTCTGGTCGTGATTGGGACGCCTCTCGGCGGGACAAAAGAGATTATTCGGCATGGCGAGAATGGTCTGCTCGTAAGTCCAGGCAATGCCGAAGAGCTGGCGCAGTCGATATCAGAGTTGATCGGATCGACGACGATGTTCCGAAGGATCGTCGAAAACGGCCGGAGAACAGTGACTGAGAATTTTACCGTCGAGAAGATGATGGCGCAAATCGAAACATATCTTACAGAGATCTGCGATTCATCCGTCTCCACGCAGGCTGGCGAGGTCCTTCAAGTTCAGGTGCCCTGACCGTGGCGAAACCCCCTGACGTCAGTGTGATCATCCCCACCTACAATCGGAAGTGGTTCCTGCTGGAAACGCTGAACTCGCTCTCCAGGCAGACCTTCCCTGCCTCGAACTTTGAAGTGATCATTGTGGATGACGGTTCCACGGAAAGCATCCAGGACGTCATCAACAAAGGATTTCCGTTCAGGGTGCATTACATCTACCAGGTGAACAAAGGGGATGCAGAAGCGCGGAACTCGGGTGCATTAAAGAGCGGGGCAGAAATCCTGGTCTTCCTGGACGATGATATCCTCGCCTCACCCGACTATCTCGAGGCGATCGTAGATGGTCACCTCTCCGGCAGGAATCGAATCATTGTGGGGACAGAATATCTCTGGACCAGGGAGGACAGCCCCCTGGAAACGGACCGATCACCGGGTTTCCACCCGGAAGGGTCGCCCGAGCTTTCCCCGATTGAGTTCACCGAAATATGCAGCAACAACATGTCGATCAGGAAAGAAGATTATTTATCGGTCGGATTTATGGAAAGCCTGGATTTTCCGGGTTCCAGCATGTGGTGCGACGTAGATTTTTCGTACCGAGCGTATCTGAAAGGTTTTGAGTTCTATCGCGCGAACAGGGCAGTTTGCTGGCATCGGGATTACGTCGCGATGAATCTTCAAAACCAAAACCGGCGATGGCGGGAAGCTGCATACCGCGCGGTCGTCCTCTTCCAGAAGCATCCCGAGTTAATCCAGCATTTGCCGATGTTCGATGACAAAACTCCGGTAGATTGGAGAACTGATCCGCCGGCTGTGGTGATAAGAAAACTGGCGCGCAGGATCGGATCCAGCAGACCGGCCCTGAGATTGTTAGAATTCATCGAGAGCACCTTATCGAGCGGGCACAAGGGCAGAGCCTTCCTGCCCCACTTGCACCGGTGGATCATCGGAGGCTACATCTATCAAGGCTTCCGCGATGGCCTGCGGATGCGGATGAGTTCGGGTTCATAAAGCTTCTTGAGAATAGTTGGGATCAAGATGACCAGGATTCTATTTCCAATGAGACTGACGGCAGGGACACGGCCGCGGGATCCACTCAGCAAGACCCGGGCGCTGATCATACTGGGAGCTGTCCTGGCGAGCGGATTGCTGGCATTTGCCCTCAGCCAGGATCAGATGATCTTGGTCCTCATGCTAATCTTTGGCATCGCCGGGGGACTTCTGCTGCGGCGCTGGCCTGTGCTTGGCTTCGTCCTCATGATTTTCGGCGGGATGTCTCTCCCAGATGTGGGTCCAAAGAATATCAACATGCCCATGGTCATGGTAGCGGTGATGTTCGTGATCTGGCTGGGAGATATGCTGGTGATCCAAAGGAAGGTGCGGTTCGCTGCTTCACGGACGATGCTGCCGCTGCTCTTCTTCTTGTTCATATCTATACTGGCTTTCGGCATGGGGCAATTCTCATGGTTTGGCTTCACGCAAAATGCGCCATTGGATGCTCAGATTGGTGGACTGGCGGTTGTCATCCTCTCGCTTCTCGCTTTCCTCCTGGTTGCGAATCAGGTCAACGACATCAAATGGCTGCAGGTCCTTACCTGGTTTTTCATCGGAATTGGATCCCTGCACGTGATCGTGCGCGTCGTCCCGGGCCTGGGTGTGGTAAATCAGGCAGTCTTTAGAGCCCAGGCGATCGGCGGTGTGTTCTGGGCCTGGTTCCCCTCGCTCGTCTTCAGCCAGATCCTCGTCAATCACAGGTTGCGTCCGGGTCTGAAGATCTTCCTGAGCTTGATGCTCTTAGGGGGGCTGTACATCGGGCTCGGTCAGACATATGACTGGAAGTCGGGCTGGGTGCCCCAGCTGCTTGGGATCGCAACGATTGTGGCGCTCTATTCCTGGCGTTTGGGGCTGTTCCTGGCTGTCCTCGGAGCCTACCCGACATTTGTCCTGATCGCCGATGCATTAGTGGCGGACGACTACAGCGTTTCCACGCGAATTGAGGCCTGGTTGATTCTGAGGGAGATCGTGAAGGTAAACCCTGTGCTTGGTCTGGGCTTTGCGAACTACTACTGGTACACGCCGCTCTTCCCGATCCGTGGGTTTGCCGTTCGGTTTAATTCCCATAATAATTTCGTCGACATCATCGCCCAGACCGGATTGGTCGGCCTGGGGATTTTCTTGTGGTTTTTCTTCGAGCTGGGACGGGTTGGAATGAGGTTGATTCATCGCGTCCCGGCTGGTTTTCCGCGCGCTTACGTTTACGGCGCCTTGGGCGGTTTGGTCGCCACGCTGGCTGCCGCAATGTTAGGAGATTGGGTACTTCCTTTCGTCTACAACATCGGCTTTAGCGGGGTCAGAACGGGGATCCTGGCCTGGATCTTCCTGGGAGGGTTGGTGGCTTTAGAAACTTTATATCCTCCGGTGGAAGCACCGGGGGATACCGGGTAAGATCCTGCGACTGCAAGGCTTTTTCCATGCCAGATCTGAATAACGTCAAGAAATATTTCGCATATTTCTTCGAGACCCGCGGGTTCTCCGCGAACGGGTTTTCGGGACTGACGAGCGATGCAGCAAAGAAAGCCGCATCATTCTCCCGGGGACCTGACCGCGGACCTGCCATTTTCATCCAAGGGATCATGCCTCGATCAGGTACAGTCTATGCCGGGGAGCTGCTCCGTCTGCACCCAGACCTGTATGCCTACCCCTACCAGATCTGGGAATTTCCTGCTCTCTCTGTAACCGATAAAGTGATGAAGCTCCAAAGGGATTTTATCGAGGGCTATCGGTTAAACCAGAAGAAATTTGAAGATGGAGATTTCCTGCCCGTCTTCGGAGGCGCTTTGATGGCATACATGCACGAAGCTGCCCCGCGAGGGCAGAGAGTCCTGCTGAAAATGCCGAGTGTTCAATTCTTGAATTATTTCTTCTCAATGTTCCCGCATGAGAACCTGCTGATCCTGCTGCGAGATGGCCGCGATCTGGTGCATTCCACCCTGCGCACCTGGAAGCAGCTGAATTTCATCCAGGTCTGCCTCCGCTGGAATCGCAGCGCCCGGATCATCCTCGAAACCCTGGAGCAGTTCCGAAGGACCGGGCAATCCGGATACTGGCTGGCGAAGTACGAGGATGCGCTCCTCGACCCCGAGAATTTTGTTCGAAACGCCTGCCAAGCATTCGAACTTGACGAGAATCGATACCCATTTGACAGGATTGCAGACATCCGGGTGATCGGATCCTCCAAGCTGGAAAGCAAGGGGGAAGTGAGATGGAGGCACCTGGACCGCCCGAAAGAATTCAAACCCCTGGGGTATTGGAGGGAATGGTCAGCCCTGCGCAAGGCAATCTTTAAAGCCATCGCGGGTCAATCGCTGGTTGAACTGGGATACTGCCAGGACCTGAAATGGTGAGCTATCCGGAGCAGATCAGAAGGCCATGTTAACTCGAGCCGCCAGGCTGGCAACGAGCCTGTCTTTTATCATGCTGATTTCGGTCGTCCTCAGAGTCGGGCCTGCGCTTTACCTGGGAGATGAAGTCGTCACCCTGCCAGGTACAGCGGATCAGGTGTCCTATCATACCCTTGCCTTGCGAGTGATCGGCGGCGAAGGCTTCACTTTTGGCGAAACCTGGTGGCCGGCAACCAAAGCGGGCGAACCAACCGCGCACTGGAGCTACCTGTACACCATCTACCTGATCCTCGTATATTCGGTTTTCGGTCCTGATCCGCTGGCAGCCCGAATCCTCCAGGCTGTGATCGTCGGCGCCCTCCACCCTTACCTTGCCTATCGCCTGTCGCAAGCTTCCTTTGGCGCTTTCCCCGGCGTGACGGAAAATGTCTCCCGACGCATACCGGTCCTGGCGGCGTGGATTACCGCCATTTATTTTTACTTTATCTACTATGCAGTGACGCTGATGACTGAAGCTTTTTTCATCACTGCGGTGATGGGTGTATTCCTGATCGCGATCCGCCTGGGGGGTAATATGCACGATCTGAGGTATTGGAAGAATGCAATCTGGCTGGGAATTGCAATCACAGCCGCAGTGCTCCTACGACAGTTGTTCTTGCTTTTCGTGCCATTTGTCTTTCTGTGGTTGTTGCTCGTTAGCAAGAAGAAGCACACGGTGAAGCGGGCGGTTGTCTCTTCCGTTATCTCGTTGATCATTCTGCTGGCCGGGGTCCTGCCATTTACTTACTACAACTACGTGCGGTTCCACCGGTTTGTCCTCCTGAACACCAACGCCGGGTATGTATTGTTTTGGGCCAACCATCCCATCCATGGGACCGGTTTTATCTCGGCTGCGGAGATGGGAGACACTTATCAAAAGTTGATCCCGGGCGAACTTCGCAGCCTCGATGAGGCGGCACTGGATCAGGCGCTGTTGAGAGAAGGTGTGAAGTTTATCCTGGCCGAGCCAGACAGGTACTTGCTGCTGAGCCTGAGCCGGATCCTCCCCTATTTCAAGTTCTGGCCTGACAAAGATTCAGGTATGATCAGCAACCTGGCCAGGGTAGGATCTTTCGGATTGTTCCTCCCGTTTATGATCTACGGTCTGCTCCGACCCTATTTTTATCTACGGGGAGCGGGTGTGAATCGCCGCGATTATATTCTTAACTCTCCAGCCGCCCTGTTGTATTTGTTTGTGATCGTTTACAGCCTGATTCACATATTGACCTGGACACTCGTTCGATATCGTTTGCCGGTAGATGCGATCCTGGTGTTATTCTCTGCTCTCGCGTGCGCTGGCCTCGATCAGGATTTTGCTCACCTGTTCAGGCAGCCGGTCAGATTCCTACACAGGCGAGCAGACACTTAAGTACTATGGCAGGTTATGATCAACCGTGTTATATAGTAAGTCCATGATCCGGAAAAGCATCGTTCTCTTGATGATCGTTGGGGTGACCTTGACGATCGTGGTTTCCCTATTTGGACTCATCGGACCTGCTCCAAAAGCAACGGCAAGCTCAACTAGGGAGCTCAGTGCAATGCAGACCCTTCCTTTGAGCGAAGGGGTTACTGAGAGCTCCGAGGCGACATCGCCGCAGGCCGCGACTGCTACCGAATCTCCAGAGAGCACGGCTACTGCGACGAAGGTCTACATGCCTTTAATGCTGGCAGAGACCGCCGCGCCGACCGGGGATGGAACCTGGCCGATGGCTGGAGCCAATCCGGCTCGCACTTCCTGGACCTCCGAAGAAGTGGATGGGCAGCTGGACGTGAGGTGGTATCGGACTTTTGAACCGTACATCCCATACCGCGTTCAAATCATTGCTGCATATGGCTCACTGTTTATTTCCACTTCGAATGGCCTTTACGCGCTGGATCCGGCGACAGGAAACGTGAAATGGGTCTATCCGACGGAAATGCCGTTAGGCCATTCTCCGACGGCAGCTGATGGCGTCCTCTACGTTGGCGGATACGACAGAACCCTGCACGCGGTCGACGCAACGACAGGAACTGGTCTCTGGAAATTCAAGGCTGGAGCCGGTTTTGATACCTCACCGCTGGTCGTTGAAGGGCTTGTGTTGGCCGGCAACCGAGATGGTTTCTTCTATGCCATCCATGCCAGCGGTCCGAGTGCAGGCCAGCTCGCCTGGAAATTCAAGACCCAGGGACCGATCCATTATTCTGCAGCGTACAAAGACGGAGTGGTTTATTTCGCCTCGAACGATATGTACGCGTACGCATTGAGTGTCCAGGACGGCAGCCTCGTCTGGAAATCCGCGAAACTTCCCGGGGCTGGTTTCCACTCCTGGTGGCCGGTTGTGTTCGAGGACTACGTGATCTTTTCGGGAAGCAGCGGTTACCGGGTTGGGACAGAGCTTGGCCCTGGTTCCCTGCACGACATTGACGAGATGGCAGTTTATCCGAACCGGGATAGCAACCCGAAAGGCACCCTGGTCGGACCGATCGGACGCGCTCCGGGGGATTGGGTCGCCAATACGACGACGATCGACACCAGCAAATCAGAGGGGGGATCCATGCCGATCACGGAATACTTCGAAAAGTACCCGTGGCGGAGGACTTACATCGTGCTGAACCGGTCGAACGGTAAAGAGTACACGACGGATTTCGATGGAGATGGAAAACCAGAATACGCGCCCATCCTGTGGTTCGGAGTGAAAGGCCAGGGAAACCGGTATCCTCCGGTCGTTGGAGGCGATGGCGTCTTATATCAGACGAACAGCTACATGTCTGACCCATCCATTCCAGGGGGACAGATCTCCGGCTGGCAGATAGGGACTCCATTCATCAGCGTCGTGACCTCGGACTGGGGAGCTGTCGATGAGCCGCACGGCTATGCAGCGGGCGGGGACCGGATCTACTGGAATCTATGCTGCGACCGCCAGGCCGGGTCTTTCGATATCTCCATCCCGAATACGCTCTTCTACGAGAAGTACATCGCCGGCGACCTGCCTCCAACGGGCGGTTCCGTCTCGGACAGGGAGACGAGTTATTCGGAGTTCAAGTCGCTTCCGGACTACAACATCCGATATTACGGGGGTCCCGACGACACTTACGCATCTTACGGCAGTCGAGACGGCGTATACGGTTACCACGGGGATCAAAACCCTCCTATTCCCTACAACGGAATGGTCTTCATCCACCGCAGCAACACCGTCATCGCCTTTGGACCTCCAAAAGGGGATCCGGTGAAACTGCCGATGGTTGAGACGGTACCGGTTGGTGATGACCTCCCGGCATTGACCGAAGCTCAATTAAAAGCAAAGCTGGAATCAGAGGTGGAGAAGATCCTCGCCGCCGGTCACCTGAAGCCTGGCTACCTGAGCACGGGCATTTTCGACATTCGGTCCCGGTTTGACTGCGGCGATCAGCTGGTCGATTACTGGCACCACCCGGCGGATATTCTCTACTACTTGCTGAGAGCGCTGCCGCACCTGCCCGCGGACCTTCAAGCGCAAACGAAAGACTACCTTCAGGGCGAATTCCAGGCTTTTCCACCTTATCAGTACAATCACATCGGCTGGCAGACAGGCGCTTCCAGGGAGACCATCCTCCTGCCGCCCGAGGTGGAGGCGGCGATGGCGGCTTATCCACCGCAGACACAGAACAACAATTTCGAGGGCTGGGGATTCGCTCCGCACACTTTTTACACCCTCTGGAAATACGCGCAGGTCTTCGGCGGCGCAAAAACCCTCTTCGACGCAGCAAAAAATAAGCTCGAGGCACCGCCTTCGGATGCGACCCTTGCGGAGATGCCTCACGTCCACAACGCTTTTATCGCCGGATATTGGGGTTACCTCGAACTGGAGGAGATGGCAGGATATCCGCCATCGGCCGACATCCAGGCGGAACTCAACCGGCTGTTAAACCTGAGGGTATCCACCTTCACGAAAGAGACCTCGGATGGATATTTCACCGGCCCAACGAAGTTCTACTGCCGGACGTTAAATATCTCCAGGAATTTCATGTATCTCGTGCCTGAGCTTGCCGAACACTTGAGGACCTCCTCGGCGTTTGCGGAAATCAAGGCTGCGATCGAAGAGTACGAGCTCCTCGCGCCATACTGGTTCGTCTCGAGAGCTGAGATGGCCTTCGCGGAGGGAACATTCGTCCCTCTCTATGATATGAACGCCCTGTTCCAGGCGAAAGCCTGGATCTTACAAAAGCCTCGGGCGTACCTGAGCAAGTACATTGATGTGCCCGCCATGGCGATCGGGGACCTCTTCTACATCGACAACTTAGTTTCGGCCATCGAAGCAGGACCGTAGAGAACGCCTCTGAATGGTCTACTTAAACCAGGGGGAAATAGTTATTCCAAAAAAACTTTCAGCAACAGCCTATAGTAGGTTTCTCGTTAAGCCCTTGTACTATCCCTCGCCTCAACCCCTAGCCCCATCCTCTCGCCCAACACCGGGAGTGGGGAAGAGGTGAGGACGATATACAATGGATTTAGCGAGAGCGCCATATCGGTTCCAGATCCCATTCTCATTACCCAGGCTCTCAGGATCGCGCAGTCGTGGATTTATCGATCATTATCGTCAACTGGAATACCCGGGAATATCTCGACCGGTGTCTGAGATCCGTCCTGGGCGAATTGAAAGGGCTGGAATACGAGGTCTTCGTCGTTGACAATGCGTCGGACGATGGCAGCGTCGAAATGGTCCAGGCTCAATACCCACAAGTCAGGCTGATCGCCAACAAGGACAACCCGGGATTCGCACGAGCGAACAACATGGCGATCCGGGAGAGCAGGGGCAGGTACATTCTGCTTTTGAACCCGGATACCGAGATGAGGTCCGGCGCGCTGGCGGCGCTGCTCGAATTCCTGGAAAGAACCCCTGGAGCCGGAGCGGCGGGAGCGCGTTTGTTGAACGCAGATGGTTCCCTCCAGATCTCAGCCTATCCAGAGCCAACCATCTGGCGAGAACTCTGGCGGTTATTTCACCTCGACTCAATCCGGCCATACGCCAATTATCCTATGCACACCTGGGGACTGAAACAACCAAGGCAGGTTGACGTTTTAATGGGTGCCTGTGTGCTGCTGCCGCGACAGGCGCTGGACGCAGTAGGAACGTTCGACGAACAATTCTTCATGTATTCGGAAGAAGTCGATCTATGCCTGAGGCTGAGGCAGGGGGGGTGGCAGTTATTCTGGATCCCCCAGGCAGAAGTGATCCACTACGGCGGTCAGAGCACCCAGCAAGCTGCAGAAGAAATGTTCTTACGGCTTTATCAGGGAAAGATCATGTATTTTCGAAAGCATTACCCGGGGCCAGCAGTCCAGGTATACAAATTGATCCTATTCCTGGCTTCCATTAGCCGACTGGCCCTGACACCGCTGGCTTACCTGGAAAGTCCTGCGAAGAGAGAACAGCACCTGAAACTCTCGAATAACTATCGCCGATTAGTCGCCTCTTTAGCAGGATACTAGAGCACAACTGCCCATTTTTGAGATAACCTTTAGTTCTCCCGAGTCTGCCTCAAGGGTTTGAGGGAAAGAAATCGTGTGAAAATGTTCGATATCTCTCGTCTCCCGTCTGAAGATCAGGTCTACCCGGATCTCGCGACACCGAAGGAAATCGACCTCTCTATCGTAATCCCGGTGTTCAACGAGGTCATGAACGTGGCGGCGCTCTATGAGGAGTTGTCCACAGTCCTGAATGCCATGCCCCGGAACAGCGAGATCATCTTCGTCGATGATGGCAGTTCGGACGGGACTTTTGAGACCCTCAGTGAGATCCAAAGCGAGGATCCCCGGGTTCGGATAGTCCGGCTCAGGCGGAACTTCGGGCAGTCGGCAGCGTTCTCAGCAGGGTTCGATCACGCACACGGGGCCGTGATCGTCACCATGGACGGCGACCTGCAGAATGACCCTCGAGATATCCCAGAACTCTTGAAGAAGGTCGATGAGGGCTTTGACATCGTCAGCGGATGGCGAGTCCGCAGGCAAGACCTGTTCCTCACCAGGCGTTTGCCATCCATGGCTGCGAACGCTCTCATCTCAAAGGTTACCGGGGTTCCACTGCATGATTATGGCTGTTCGCTAAAAGCTTATCGCCGGGAAGTCGTCAAGAGCATCCGTTTGTACGGAGAACTGCATCGGTTCATCCCAGCCCTGGCGAGCTGGATGGGCGTCAAGGTCGCAGAGATCCCGGTAAACCATTTCCCCAGGAAGTTTGGGAGATCGAAATATGGCCTCGGTCGAACGATCAAGGTGTTTCTGGATCTGATCACCGTGAAGTTTTTATTGGACTATGCCACCCGCCCGCTGCAAATCTTCGGCCTCGCCGGCATCTTTTCCTTTATCGCGGGGACCGCACTTGCTGTATACCTGACGATACAGCGCCTTTTCTTCGGAGTTGGGCTGAGCAATCGCCCGATCCTGCTGCTCGCCATCTTGCTCACCACGCTGGG
>CAYQDF010000015.1:10127-13026 GCA_964416175.1 uncultured Anaerolineaceae bacterium | reverse complement strand
GCAGCTGATCGTCATGGGGCTTTTGGGAGAACTCATCGTGAGGACTTACCACGAGTCCCAGAACAAACCGATCTATATGGTGCGCAGCGTGCTTGGAGCTGACACAGAGAAGGTCGAGGATTATCACTGACGAGAAGACCAGCGACAGGACGATTTGACGGATGAAAATCTTGATGATCGCGCCACAGCCGTTTTTCGAGCCGAGAGGGACGCCGATCAGCGTCTACCAGCGTTTATCTGGCCTCTCGAAGCTTGGACATATTGTCGACCTGGCAACTTATCACCTCGGGCGAGATGTCACCCTGCCGGGAGTACGGATCTATCGAACGCCTCGTATTCCGTTCATCAGGGCGATAAAAGTTGGCCCTTCCTGGCAGAAGGTGCCCCTGGACTTCCTGCTGTGCGTCACAGCCATCTTGCTGCTGCTGCGAAATCAGTATGACGTGATCCATTCCCATGAGGAAGCCGGGTTCTTTTCAGTCTGGCTTGCCAGGATATTCCGCAAGAAGCACGTTTATGATATGCACTCAAGCCTTCCGAAGCAGCTGGTCAACTTCAAGTTTGGCGACAACCGGTTCATGATCAGCATTTTTAAATCCCTGGAGCGCAACGTGATCAATTCTTGCGATGCGCTGATCACGATCGGGCCGGATCTCGAAGACCACGTCCGGGAGATCAACCCCCATGTTCCAGAGAAAATGATCGAAAATCTTCCCCTCAGCGAGGTCGGAGAGGACGCGGATGCGAGCCGTCAGTTGAGAGAGAAACTGGGGCTTGAGGGAAAAATCGCCATAATCTACACGGGCACCTTTGAGAAATATCAAGGGGTGGATTTGCTGATCGAAAGCTACGCGCTCCTCCACCGGCAATATCCCCAGACGGCACTCATCCTCGTCGGGGGGAAACCAGGCCAGGTCCAACAGATGGAACGGCTGGCTGAGGCAAGGGGTGTGAGGGGAGAGGTGCTGTTCACCGGGACGCTGCCAGTGGACGAAGCGAACCAATACCTCGCATTGGCAGACATCCTGGTGTCGCCAAGGATCGAAGGCACCTCTGTGCCGCTGAAAATCTACACGTATTTGAAGATCGGTAAGCCGATTTTGGCGACGAACTTAGGCGCCCATACTTTAGTACTCGATGCGAATACCGCGCTGCTTGTCGAGCCGACCCTGGAGGGGTTCGTGGATGGCCTGAAGCGGTTGATCGAAGATGAAGGACTGCGCAGCCGTCTGGGTGTGAACAGCCGCAAGCTGGCTGAAGAAAAATACAGTGAAGCCGGCTACTTGAAGAAGCTGGAAGACATCTATCTGGCCCTGAGGCCTGCTCCACGGCCTGTTGGTGAAGAGATCAAAACGATTGAAGGTTGAAAAGGTTGAAACTATGTGCGGGATTTGCGGTTTTGTTCATGCTGAAGCAGATGGGTTGATCGACGAGGGCTTATTGCGGAAGATGTGCACCGTGATCGCCCATCGAGGACCAGACGATGAAGGATTCTACACCGACGAACAAGCCGGGCTTGGGATGCGGCGGCTGAGCATCATTGACCTGGTGACCGGCAACCAGCCGGTGGCGAATGAGGATGAAAGCCTCTGGCTGGTCTTCAACGGCGAGATCTACAACTACCTGGAGCTCCACGCGCAACTGGAGCAGAGCGGGCATCGTTTTGCCACCCGGAGCGACACCGAGGTGATCGTTCATGCCTACGAAGAATATGGCGACCGCTGTCCTGAGCGGTTCAATGGGATGTTCGCATTCGCGCTGTGGGACTCAGCTCGGAAGCGGCTGCTGGCAGCCAGGGACCACATCGGCATCAAACCTCTCTATTATTGGGTTGGCCGCGACAGGATAGTATTTGGTTCGGAGCTCAAGTGCCTGGCTGCTCATCCTGAAGTCCCCCTGGAAATAGACCTGGTTGCGTTGGACCAGTTTCTGACGCTGGAATATATCCCAACCCCGCGGACGATCTTTAAAGATGTACACAAACTTCCGCCCGGGCACAGGCTGGTTTATCAGGCAGGAGAGGTAAAAGTAGAGCAATACTGGGACGTGCCAACGGTCGAGACGCCGTCGGATGAAGCGACAGCTGCGGAGATGCTGCGCGAGCTGATCGATGATGCTGTGGAAAAGCAGCTGATGAGCGACGTGCCGCTCGGGGCTTTCCTGAGCGGAGGAATCGACTCCAGCACGGTCGTGGCTGCGATGAGCATTGCATCGTCCACTCCGGTCAGGACTTTTTCCATCGGCTTCGATGACGCCACGTACAATGAGCTGCCTTATGCGCGAGCCATCGCGCTTCGATACCAGACCGATCACACAGAAGAAACGCTGCAACCGGACATTGCCGAAACAGCGGAACGCTTGGTAAGGCACCTCGACGAGCCGTTTGGCGACTTTTCGATTTTCCCTACTTTCCTGGTCTCTGAAGTTGCCAGGAAAAAAGTCAAGGTCGTCCTCTCTGGCGACGGGGGTGACGAGCTATTTGGAGGGTACGACACCTATGTGGCGCAGGGGATGGACCGCTATTACCGCTGGTTGCCTTCCGGTTTGAGGAAGAACGTGATCCCCACCGTGGCAGCCTGGATCCCGCCGAGGCCGGAGAAGAAGGGCCTCATCAACAAAACCAAGCGGTTCATCGAAGGTGCAGCCCTCCCGGATGCGCTTCAGCACGCCCGCTGGATGATGTTCATGAGCCCGCAGGAAAAAGCGGCTCTTTACCGGCCAGAGATGTCTGGCGGTCTGACCGGGGAATCTTCGGGGGCGGTTTTGGAGCGATATTTCAATCTGGCAGCGCACCGCGACGAACTCGCACAGCAGCAATATGTAGATATCAAGACATACCTGGTCGACGATATCTTGACGAAAGTAGACCGGATGAGCATGGCGGTGTCCCTCGAAGCGC